>JAUHYM010000035.1 GCA_030426515.1 Actinomycetes bacterium | reverse complement strand
CGGCCCCGCCGCTAGGCTGGGGCGCGTGTCAGCCGAGTCCGCAACGCCGCCCACGCGCACCTACAGCTACCTCGGACCCGCCGGCACCTTCACCGAGGCGGCGCTCGCGCAGGTGCCCGAAGCCCGCGGTCAGCGGTGGCGGCCGGTGCACAACGTCGGCGAGGCGCTCGCGGATGTCGTGAGCGGCCGGTCGGATGCCGCGATGATCGCCATCGAGAACTCGGTCGACGGCGGCGTCTCGACGGCGCAGGACGCCCTGGCGACGATCCCCGGGCTGCGGATCATCGGCGAGTACCTGGTGCCGGTCGACTTCGTGCTCGTCGCCCGCCCCGGCACGACCATCGACGACGTCACCCTCGTGGCCGCGCACCCCGTCGCGTACGCGCAGTGTCTGCAGTGGCTCACCCGGGCCCGTCCCGCCCACGCGCACATCCCTGCGGCCAGCAACGTCGCCAGCGCCCTCGGGCTGCTCGATGGCACGAGCGATGCGCAGGCGGCCGTCGCCGCCCCTGGCATCCTCGAGCACCACGAACTGCAGCTTCTCGCTGAGAACATCGGCGACAACCCGAATGCCGTCACCCGGTTCGTGCTCGTCGGGCGCACGGTCGCGCCGCCGCCGCCCACCGGCGCCGACAAGACGTCGCTGATCGTCGAGCTGCCCGACGATCACCCCGGCGGTCTGCTCGAGATGCTCGAGCAGTTCGCGACCCGCGGCATCAACCTGTCGCTGCTCGCGTCGCGCCCCATCGGCGATTCGCTGGGCCGGTACCGGTTCGTCATCGACGCCGACGGGCACATCGCCGACGAGCGCATGGCCGACGCGCTGATGGGGCTGCGCCGGTTCAGCCCGAAGGTGATCTTCCTGGGCTCTTACCCGCGGGCCGACCGCGCCGTCGTCCACTACTCCGAGCGGTACGGCGACGACGTGTTCGTCGAGGCCCGGGACTGGCTGCGCGGGCTGCTCAGCGGCGAGCCCGAAGCCTGACCTCAGCCGCCCAGCGCGTCGACGATCAGCTCGAGCGAGCGGGCGCGGCCGGGGGCGGCGTCCATCGGCTCGGCGTCGTACGAGGCGCCGACGGGCGAGATCATGACCTCGTCGACCCCCACGCGCTCCGCGAACGCCCGGATGCCGTCGGCCACCGCCGCGCCGGTGCCGATCAGCCACCGCTCACGCGCCCAGCCCATGAGCGGCGCCGCGAGGTGGTCGTCCTGCTCGGCGGCGCGGGCCTGCTCGACGGTCTCGAGCGGGGTGAGTGGCTTGTTGCCGCGCAGACGCGCCATGGTCCGGATCTGCGGGAGCGCCCGAGCGTGCGCTTCGTCGTCGGTGTCGGCGGCGATCGCGTTGACGGTGAGGAACGTGCGCGGCGCGTCGAGGTGCGCGCTGGGCTGGAACCCCTCGCGGTACAGCGCGAGGGCGCGCTCGAGCCCGTCGCCGGCGAAGTGGTTCGCGAACACGTACGGCAGCCCCTGGGCCGCGGCCAGCTGCGCCGAGTAGTCGCTCGACCCGAGCAGCCACACCTCGGGCGTGCTCACGGCGGCGGGAGTGGCATGGATGTCGTAGGTCCCGCCCGAGGTGAAGCGCACGGACGCACCCTCGGGGGAGGCGAGGGCGAGGATGTCGCGCACGTGGTCGGGGAACCGCTCGACGTCGCTGGTGGTGCCGGACTGGCGCAGCAGCTGCGTGATCACCGGGTCGCTGCCCGGGGCGCGTCCGAGGCCCAGGTCGATGCGCCCCGGCGCGAGCGCCTCGAGCGCCGCGAACTGCTCGGCGACCACCAGCGGCGAGTGGTTGGGCAGCATGACGCCGCCCGACCCGACCCGGATCCGTCGGGTGCGCGCCGCCGCGGCGGCGACGAGCACCGGGGGAGCGGTGGAGGCGACCGCGGGCATGTTGTGGTGCTCGGCGAACCAGTACCGCCGGTACCCGAGCCGGTCGGCGTGCTCGGCCAGGCCCATCGAGGCGGCGATCGCCTGCGGGGTGGTCTGCCCGGTGCGCACCGGCACGAGGTCGAGGACGGACAGGGCGGGCGCGGTGGAGGTGCTCATCGCCAGGCTCAACGTGCCGGGGCATCCCGCGTATTCCGTCGCGAAGCGCGGGCTGCCGTCAGCGCGCGGCCTTGACCGCCTCGTACGCGTCCAGCGCCGCCCGGCGCGACTCCTTCAGATCGACCAGCGGCTCGGGGCGCGCATCGGCGTCGCCGTCGTCGCGGTACTCGGGCGCCCACTGCCCGATGTACTGGCCGTGCGGGTCGAACTTCTCGGCCTGCAGCTCGGGGTTGAACACCCGGAAGTACGGGGAGGCGTCCGCCCCGGAGCCTGCGACCCACTGCCAGTTGAACGGGTTGCTCGCGGCATCCGCGTCGACCAGGGTGTCCCAGAACCACTCCTCGCCGCGCCGCCAGTCGATCAGCAGATTCTTGGTGAGGAACGATCCGACGACCATCCGGACGCGGTTGTGCATGTGCCCGGTGTGCCACAGCTCGCGCATGCCGGCGTCGACCAGCGGGATGCCGGTGCGCCCGGCCTGCCACGCCTCGAGGTGGGTCGGCTTCAGCCGCGGCCAGGGGAACGCGTCGAACGACGACCGCCAGTTGTCCTCTGCCAGGGCGGGGAAGTGGAACAGCGTGTGCCACGCGAACTCCCGCCACCCCAGCTCAGACAGGAAGCGATGGGCGGATGCCGCGTGGCGGCCGGTGCCGGCGGCATCCACCGTCTCGTGCCACACGGTGTACGGGCTGAGCTCGCCCCATCGCAGCCGCGGCGACAGCAGCGACGTCGCCCCGCCGGCAGGCTCGTCGCGCGCGGCGTCGTACGAGCCGAGGTCCTCCTCGAGGAACGTGCGCAGCCGCGCGCGTGCGGCGTTCTCGCCCGGCTCCCATCGCTCGCGCAGGCCGCCTGCCCAGTCGGGCGCGGTGGGCAGCAGCCCCCAGTCGTCGAGGTCGTCGGTGTCGGGGTGCGCGTTCGGGCCCGGCACCTCGCGCGGCTCGGGCAGCGGGGCGCGGGGTGCGGGCAGCTCACGGCACGCCTTCCAGAACGGCGTGAACACCGAGTAGGGGTCGCCCGCACCGGTGCGCACCGTCCACGGCTCGAACAGCAGGGACGCCGCGAACGACGTCACCTCGATGCCCTCGTCGCGCAGGGCGCTCTTGATCCCGGCGTCGACCTCGCGTTCGCCGCCGCCGTAGCGCCGATTCCAGAACACGGCCCCCGCGCCGACCTCGTGCGCGAGGTCCGCCACCGCCTGCGTCGCCGATCCGCGGCGGAGCACCAGCAGCGAGCCCCGCTCGCGCAGCCGCTCGTCGAGCGTGGCGAGACTGCCGTGCAGCCACCACCGCGCCGCACCGCCCAGCGGCCGGATGCCGTCCGAGACCTCGTCGAGCACGTACAGGCCGATGACCGGCTCGTCGCGGTCCAGCGCGGCGCGCAGGGCGGGGTTGTCGGCCAGGCGCAGGTCGTCGCGGAACCATACGATCGAAGGGCTGGTCATGCCCCCATGCTGGCGCAGCGCGCCGCGGCGTGCCCGGGGTTGACAGGACACGGCATCCCTCCCACCGACCGCCAGGCCGAGCGCGATTGGATGAAACGGGCGGGATGCCGTAGAGTATCCCTTTGGTGCCTGCGCCCTGCTGGCCGAGCACCGCGAACGTGAGCCCTCCACCGGCCTGTTGGCCCGGCATCCGCCGCCGTCAACCGCCCCGGAGCGGGATTCACGAACCTCTCCGTTCGAATCAAGAAAGCAGCACTACTGTGACGCGCACGTACACCCCCAAGGCTGGTGAGACCCAGCGCGAGTGGCTGGTCATCGACGCAACCGACGTCGTTCTGGGCCGCCTCGCCTCGCACGCCGCCGCGCTCCTGCGTGGCAAGCACAAGCCGACCTTCGCGAACCACGTCGACACCGGCGACTTCGTCGTGATCGTCAACGCCGACAAGGTGGCCCTGACCGGCCAGAAGCTTCAGAAGAAGCTCGCCTACCGCCACTCGGGCTACCCGGGCGGCCTCAAGTCGGTCAACTACGAGGAGCTCCTCGAGCGCAACCCCGTTCGCGCCGTCGAGAAGGCCGTCCGCGGCATGCTCCCCAAGAACAGCCTCGGCCGCCAGCAGCTGTCGAAGCTGAAGGTCTACGCCGGCGGCGAGCACCCGCACGCGGCGCAGCAGCCCAAGACGTACACCTTCGACCAGGTCGCCCAGTAAGCGCCGAGAAGACTAAGGACACATACTCGTGGCGAAGATCCAGGATTCCACCGACACTCAGAACTTCTCGACCGAGACCCCGGTCGACCAGGAGGCCGTTGTCGCCGAGCGCCCCGTGCTCAGCGTCCCCGGCGCGGCCGTCGGCCGCCGCAAGCAGGCCATTGCCCGCGTGCGCCTCGTCCCCGGCTCGGGCACGATCACGATCAACGGTCGTGCCTTCGAGGACTTCTTCCCGAACAAGCTGCACCAGCAGCTGATCACCGACCCCTTCACGGTCCTCAACCTCACCGGCGCCTACGACGTCATCGCCCGCATCTCGGGTGGCGGCCCCTCGGGCCAGGCAGGCGCCCTGCGCCTGGGCATCGCCCGCGCGCTGAACGAGATCGACGCGGAGAACAACCGCCCGACGCTCAAGAAGGCCGGCTTCCTCTCGCGCGACGCGCGCGTGAAGGAGCGCAAGAAGGCCGGTCTCAAGAAGGCCCGCAAGGCTCCTCAGTACTCGAAGCGCTAACGCTTCGATGCCGCTCTTCGGCACAGACGGCGTGCGGGGGCTGGCCAACGGCCCCCTCACTGCCGACCTGGCACTCTCCCTGGCCCAGGCGACCGCGGTCGTCCTGGGCCAGGGGCGTACCGCCGATGCGCGCCGCGCCGCCGGCAAGCGCATCAGCGCGGTGGTGGCGCGCGACCCGCGCGTGTCCGGGGAGTTCCTCTCTGCGGCCGTCGAGGCGGGTCTCGCCTCGAGCGGTGTGGACGTGTACGACGCAGGTGTCCTGCCGACGCCCGCGACCGCGTTCCTCATCGCCGACCGCGACGCCGACTTCGGCGTGATGGTCTCGGCGTCGCACAACCCGGCGCCCGACAACGGCATCAAGATCTTCGCGCGCGGCGGCGTGAAGCTGCCCGACGTCGTCGAGCAGCGCATCGAGAGCGCGATGGCCGGGCCCAAGCTGCAGCCCACCGGCGCCGGTGTCGGCCGCATCCGCCGCTTCGCCGACGCCGAGGACCGCTACGTCGTCCACCTGCTGCAGTCGCTGCCGCACCGGCTCGACGGCATCCACGTCGTCCTCGACTGCGCTCACGGCGCGGCCGCGGGCGTATCGCCGCAGACGTTCGCCGACGCGGGCGCCGAGGTCACCGTCATCGGCGCCGACCCGGACGGGCTCAACATCAACGACGGCGTCGGCTCGACCCACCTCGACTCGCTCGCTGAGACGGTGGTGCGCCTGGGGGCGGACCTCGGCATCGCCCACGACGGCGACGCCGACCGGTGCCTCGCCGTCGACGCCGAGGGCCGCATCGTCGACGGCGACCAGATCATGGCGATCCTCGCCGTGGCGATGAAGGACCGCGGAACGCTCAGCCAGGACACCCTGGTCACCACGGTGATGAGCAACCTCGGCCTGCACCGCGCGATGGCAGACCACGGCATCCACGTCGTTCAGACCCCGGTGGGCGACCGGTACGTGCTCGAGCGGATGAACGAGCAGGGCTTCTCGCTGGGCGGCGAGCAGTCCGGTCACGTCATCATGAGCGAGTTCGCCACCACCGGCGACGGCCTGCTCACGGGGCTCCACCTCGTGGCCGAGATGGCCCGCCAGGGCAAGACCCTCGCCGAGCTCGCCGCGGTGATGACCGTCTACCCGCAGGTTCTCGTGAACGTGCCGGGCGTCGATCGCACGCGCACCGACGATGACGGCGTGATCGCCGCCGTCCGCGCCGCGGAGGCCGAGCTCGGCGATTCCGGCCGCGTGCTGCTGCGCCCCTCGGGCACAGAGCAGCTCGTGCGCGTCATGGTCGAGGCCGAGGACGCCGCCACCGCCCGGCGCATCGCCGACGAGCTCGCCGACGTCGTGCGCGTGCGCCTCGCGCTCGCCGGCTGAGCCGCGCCCGCCACCTCGTCTACGCGAGGAGGCTCACACCCCCGGCATCCTCGCGGTACCGCTCGCCGCTGTCGGGGCAGACCCACACGCTGTCGTCTTCGGGCACGAGCCGGTGCCCGGTGCGACCCACCCACCCGATGCGCCGCGCCGGCACGCCGACCACGAGCGCGTGGGGCGGAACCTCGGCGGTCACCCGCCTCCTTTTGTGGGGTTCGTGCGCTTTCGACGCCCACGTTTGGCGTGTGGCGACTCCCGCGCTCGCCGTGCTTTCGTGGGATGATCGGGGCAACCCGAACTCATGCTGTTCCCAGGAGGCTCTCCGTGTATGGTCAGACCACAGAAGGTACGGTGGAGACCGTGAACGACACACACGCGCATCCCATCGGCATCCCGACGATGACGCCCGCGCAGGGGCACCCGATCACCGAGGCGATCGTCACCCTCGGCTACGACTGAGTCGTCCGTCGCTCAGTACACCGTTTCGAGGTAGCGCAGCAGGACGCCCTCGCGCAGCGCCCACGGGCTGACCTCGAGCTCCTGCACGCCCAGCGCCTTCATCGTGGCGTGCAGCACGATCGCGCCGCCGATGATCTGGAACGTGCGCTCTGGGGTGATGCCCGGCAGCTGATGCCGGGATTCCGCCGGCATTCCGGCCATGCGCGGAATCCATCCCTTCAGCCCCGAGCGCGTCAGCAGCAGGCGGTCCTCGCCCGCCCACCCCGGCGTCGCGGTGCCGGCGAGCCGTGCCAGTGAGCGGATGGTCTTCGACGAGCCCACGACGTGGTCCGGCGCCGGCTGTCCGGCCATCGCGTCGCGCACCGCGACGAGGCTGTCGTCGACGTGCCGTCGCAGCCGCTTCATCTGCTCGGGGGAGGGCGGGTCGTCGGGGAGGAACCCCATCGTCACGCGGCCGGCTCCCAGCGGCAGCGACATCGCGACGTCCGGGATCTCGTCGGCGCCCGCGGCGACCTCGAGCGACCCGCCGCCGATGTCGAGCATCAGCAGTCGCCCCGCCGACCAGCCGAACCAGCGCCGGATCGCCAGGAACGTGAATCGAGCTTCGCCCTCGCCGTCGAGCACCTGCAGCGGCACGCCGGTGATGGCTTCGACGCGCGCGATCGCGTCGGGCCCGTTCGCGGCCTCGCGCAGCGACGAGGTCGCGATGGTCAGGAGCTCCTCGACGTTCTGCTCCGTCGCGACCTCACGCGCGGTGCGCACCGCCTCCTCGAGGGCGGCGACTCCGGTCTCCGAGATCGAGCCGTCGGGCTCGAGGTGGCGCATCAGCCGCAGCACGCTGCGGTGGGCGGTCGTGGTGACCGGGCGGGCGCCGGGCCACGCATCCGACACCAGCAGGTTGACGGTGTTCGAGCCGATGTCGAGGACTCCCAGGCGCACACGTCGAGCGTATCGGCATCCGCAGCTCAGTCGCAGGGGAGCAGGAAGGCCTTCGCGAACGCACCGGTCTGGTACGCGTACTGCCACGCCCATCCGGTGAGGCCGAGCTGCGCGGGCACCTCCACGACCGTGGTGTCGGTGTCGGCGCAGACCTCGAAGATGTGGCGGGTGCGCGCGATGTGGGGCGTGAAGGTCAGCACCAGCGCGTGATCGACGTCGTGGGCGTCGGCATACGCGTCCAGCATCGCCGCCTCGCCGGCGGTGGTGAACGGCTGGGGGGTCTGGCACGTCACCCCGTCGGCATGACACACGCCCAGGTCGCTGGCCGGCTCGCCGGGCGCCGCGACCGAGATGAGGATCTCGTCGGCCCACCCCTCGTCGCGCAGCTGCTCGGCGAGCTCGACCCGCTCGTCCAGGGGCGGCCCCAGCACCATGATCACGTCGGCCTGCCGCACAGGCTCGGCGGGCGGGAAGACGTACAGCGGGAGCCCCGCCACCACGACCAGGCTGAGGATGCCGGCGGCCACCGCGACGACCGCGAGCAGTCGGCGTCCGCGGCGGACGCGGGATGATCGTGCCATCGGCATCCCCCTCTCGCGTCGCTGGGATGATACTGCGCGCAGATGTCACCCGGCGTCGCGCGGGAGCGGGCCGCGCGCGGGCGCCGATACAATCGGCGCGATGTCTCCCGATGATGCCGTGACGACGGCGAGCCCCCACCTGTACCGCGAGATCACGCGGGCGGAGTGGGCGCGGCTCGCGCCGGGAGTCAGCCAGCCGCTCTCCGAGACCGAGGTCGTGCAGATCCGCGGGCTCGGGGATCGCCTCGATCTCACCGAGGTGCGCGAGGTGTACCTGCCGCTGTCGCGGATGCTCTCGCTGTACGCCGAGAACACCAAGCGGCTGGGCGCCGAGACCGCCTCGTTCCTGCAGGAGGCAGACACCACCACCCCGTTCGTGGTGGGAGTGGCGGGGTCGGTCGCCGTCGGCAAGTCGACCATCGCGCGTCTGCTGCGCGAGCTCATGAGCCGGTGGCCGGGCACCCCGCGGGTCGAGCTGGTCACGACCGACGGCTTCCTGTACCCCAACGCCGAGCTCGAGCGTCGCGGGATCATGCACCGCAAGGGGTTCCCCGAGTCATACGACCGGCGCGCGCTCGTCGAGTTCCTCACCGAGGTCAAGAGCGGCGCGACCGAGGTGCGGGCACCGTTCTACTCGCATCTGCGCTATGACATCGTTCCCGACACCCACGTCACGGTCCGTCGTCCGGACGTTGTGATCGTCGAGGGCCTGAACGTGCTGCAGCCGCCGCCCTCGCCCCACGAGGTCGCCGTCAGCGACCTGTTCGACTTCTCGATCTACGTCGACGCCGACGCCGAGCACATCACATCGTGGTTCCTGAACCGGTTCCTGGCGCTGAAGAGCGGTGCGTTCTCGAACCCGAACTCGTACTTCCGCGTCTACGCCGACCTCACCGACGAAGAGGCCGTCGAGCGTGCCCTGGGTTTCTGGAACGAGATCAACCTGCCCAACCTCGAAGAGAACGTGCTGCCCACCAAGCACCGCGCCACCCTCGTGCTGCGCAAGGCCGCCGATCACACCGTCGAGTCGGTGCAGCTGCGCAAACTCTGACGCGGGATGCCGGCGGCGTGCGCCCAGCCGCGCCGCCTACGATGTAACCCATGTGCGGAATCGTCGGATACGTCGGCCCTCGCGACAGCGAAGGCATCCTCATCGCGGGGCTCGCGCGACTCGAATACCGCGGGTACGACTCCGCCGGAGTCGCCGTCATCGACGGCAGCGGCGGGCTCGGCTTGCGTAAGCGCGCCGGCAAGCTCAAGGTGCTGCGTGACGACCTCGCCGAGCACCCTCTGGCGGGCGGCACTACCGGAATCGGCCACACCCGCTGGGCGACCCACGGCGGCCCGACCGACGCGAACGCGCACCCGCACCTGGCTGACGACGACAAGCTCGCCGTCATCCACAACGGCATCATCGAGAACTTCTCCGAGCTGAAGACCGACCTGCTCGCGTCGGGCGCCACCTTCCGCAGTGAGACCGACACCGAGGTGGCCGCGGTCCTGCTCGGCCGCGAGTACCGGGCGAACGGCGGCGACCTGGTCGAGGCCTTCCGCGCGACCGTCGCCCGGCTCGAGGGGGCGTTCACGCTGCTCGCCGTCCACGAGGACCACCCGGGCCTGGTCGTCGGCGCCCGCCGCAACTCGCCGCTGGTGATCGGCCTCGGCGAGGGCGAGAACTTCCTCGGGTCCGACGTGGCGGCCTTCGTCGAGCACACCCGCAAGGCGCTCGCGATCGGTCAGGACGAGATCGTCGCGATCACCCCCGGCGGTGTCGAGGTCACCGACTTCCACGGCGATGCGGTCACCGTCGAGCCGTTCGAGGTGACGTGGGATGCCGCGGCCGCCGAGAAGGGCGGCTGGTCGTCGTTCATGGCCAAGGAGGTCTCGGAGGAGCCGGAGGCGGTCGCCAACACGATCCGCGGGCGCATCCGCGACGGCGAGGTCGCGATCCCCGAGCTCGACGGACTCGACGAGCTGTTCACCGGGCTCTCGCGCATCATCGTCATCGCGTGCGGCACCGCCGCCTACGCCGGCATGGTCGGCATGTACGCGCTCGAGCAGTGGGCGCGGGTGCCGGTCGACGTCGAGCTCGCGCACGAATTCCGCTACCGCGACCCGGTGATCGGGCCCGACACGCTCGTCGTCTCGATCAGCCAGTCCGGCGAGACCATGGACACCCTCATGGCGGTCAAGTACGCGCGCGAGCGCGGGGCGCGCACCCTGTCGATCTGCAACACCCAGGGCGCCACGATCCCGCGAGAGTCCGACGCGATCATCTACACGCACGCCGGGCCCGAGGTCGCGGTCGCCTCGACCAAGGCGTTCGTCGCGCAGATCACCGCGCTCTACCTCCTCGCCCTCCACGTGGGGCGGGTGCGCGGCGCGCTGGGGGCGACCGAGGCCGCCCAGCAGGTGCTCGAGCTCGAAGAGGTCCCCGAGAAGATCCGCTGGGTGCTCGAGACCCAGCAGAGCCGGATCGAGGAGTTCGCGGGCTGGATGGCCGACACCCGGTCGGTGCTGTTCCTCGGCCGCCACGTCGGGTATCCGATCGCCCTCGAGGGGGCGCTCAAGCTCAAGGAGATCTCGTACATCCACGCCGAGGGCTTCGCCGCCGGCGAGCTCAAGCACGGCCCGATCGCGCTGATCGAGCCGGGCCAGCCGGTGTTCGTGCTCGTCCCCTCGCCGCGCGAGTCGCCGCTGCTGCACGCGAAGGTCGTCTCCAACATCCAGGAGATCCAGGCCCGCGGCGCGCGCGTCATCGTCGTCGCCGAAGAGGGGGATGCTGCGGTGCTGCCCTTCGCCGACGAGGTGCTGCGGATCCCGCTCGCCGCCCCGCTGTTCGAGCCGCTGCTGGCCGTCGTGCCGCTGCACATCTTCGCGATGGGTCTGGCGACCGCCAAGGGCCTGGACGTCGACCAGCCCCGCAACCTCGCGAAGTCCGTCACCGTCGAGTGATCTCGCCACGATGATCGTCGGAATCGGCGTCGACCTCGTCGACATCCCGCGCTTCGAGCGTTCGCTGCAGCGCACGCCCCGCCTGCGGGATCGCCTGTTCACGCCGGCCGAGCAGACGCTCAAACCGCACTCTCTCGCCGCCCGCTACGCGGCGAAGGAGGCGCTCATCAAGGCGCTGGGCGGGTCGGACGGCGTGCACTGGACCGACATCGAGGTCGCGTCGGAGGCCTCCGGGCGGCCCGTGTTCGCGCTGTCGGGCGAGACCGCGGCGACCGTCGACGGGCGCGGGATCACCGCCGTGCACCTCTCGCTCTCGCACGATGCGGGCCTGGCGACCGCGTACGTCGTCGCCGAGGCACTCGCCGACACACCCCGCACCTCGATCGAGGGAGGCCCGGAATGATGCCGACCGGGATGCTGCGTGAGGCGGTCATCGACACCGGCGCCATCGAGGCGAACGTGCGTCACCTGCGGCGGCTCACCGACTCCGAGCTGATCGCCGTGGTCAAGGCCGACGGGTACGGGCACGGCGCCGTGCGCACCGCCCGCGCCGCGATCGCCGGCGGGGCGGCCCGACTGGCCGTCGCCGACGTGCATGAGGCGCTGGCGCTGCGTCGCGCGGGCATCACCGCGCCGCTGCTGGCCTGGCTGCACGCCCCCGGCGCGTCGTTCGCGGAGGCGGCGTCGGTCGACGTCGAGTTCGGGATCTCGAGCTTCGATCAGCTCCTCCAGGCATCCGCCGCGGCCGCCGTCGATCGCCCGGTCGGCGTGCACCTGAAGATCGAGACCGGGCTCGGACGCAACGGCATCGCCCCCGCCGAGTGGGGCATGGTCTTCGCCGAGGCCGCCCGCCTGGAGCGGATCGGCAAGCTGCGGGTCATCGGCCTGTTCAGTCATCTCGCCAACGCCGGACCCGAGGCCGACAGGGCGGCGCTGAAGGGCTTCGAGCGCGGCGTGATCGCGGCGGCGTCCGTCGGGCTGCAGCCTCCGCTGCGCCACCTCGCCGCCACCGAGGCGGCGATCGGGCTGCCCGAGGCGCGACTCGGCTGCGTCCGCGTGGGCATCGGCATCTACGGGCTCTCGCCCTTCGCCGACCGCACCTCCGCCGACCTCGGCCTGCGCCCCGCGATGCGCCTGCACGCCCCTGTCGCCGCGGTCCGCCGCGTGCCGGCGGGGCAGGGCGTCTCGTACGGGTACGACTACCGCACCGCGCGCGAGACGACCCTCGCCCTCATTCCGCTCGGCTACGCCGACGGCGTGCCCCGTCAGGCATCCGGGCGGGGACCGGTGGTCATCGGCGGGCAGCGCTTCACCGTGGCCGGCCGCATCGCGATGGACCAGTTCGTCGTGGATGTCGGTGACACCCCCGTCGCGGTCGGCGACGAGGCGGTGCTGTTCGGCGACCCCACCCTCGGGGTGCCGTCGGCGACCGAGTGGGCGGAGGCGGCCGGCACGATCAACTACGAGATCGTCACCCGCATCGGCCCCCGCGTGCACCGCACGGAGCGCACCCCGTGACGCGGGCGAGGGGAGCACGCCGTGCCGATCGCTGAGACCGACCTCGGCATGCGCCGCATCGACACCCCCGACGCCATGCACGCGCTCGGCCTGCGCCTGGGCGCGTCGCTGCGCGCGGGCGACCTCGTCGTGCTGACGGGGCCGCTCGGGGCCGGCAAGACCACGCTCACGCGCGGCATCGGCGAGGGGATGCAGGTGCGCGGGCCCGTGCAGAGCCCCACGTTCGTCCTCGCCCGCACCCACCCCTCGCTCGCCGGCGGGCCGCCACTCGTGCACGTCGACGCGTACCGGCTCGGGTCGGCGCTCGAGCTCGACGACCTCGACATCGACGTCGACGGGTCGGTGGTCATCGTCGAATGGGGTCGCGACATGGTCGACGGACTGGTCGACAGCTGGTGGGAGGTCGAGCTCGACCGCGAATGGCACGGCCGCGGGGTCGACACGGCGTGCGGCACGTACTCCCGCGCGACCGAGCAGCTCGACGCCGACAGCCCCCGCGTCGTCACGATCACCCGACGCCCCTGACCGCCCCGCCCTCACCCGTCGACGTCTTGAGGGCCGACCCCGACTACCCTGGAAGCCGTGATCCTCGGCATCGACACCTCCCTGGGAACCGCCGTCGCGGTGGTCGAACCCGACGGCGTCGTGCGGGCCGAGATCTCCTCACCCGACCCGCGCGGGCATGCCGAGGTCATCGGCGACCTGCTGGTGCGCGTGCTCGCCGAAGCCACGGTCTCGCCCGCCGAGATCACGGCCGTCGCCGCCGGCATGGGGCCCGGGCCCTTCACCGGCCTGCGCGTCGGGATCGCCGCCGCGCGGGCGTTCGGCACCGGGCGCGGCGTCCCGGTCGTCCCGGTGCCCAGCCACGACGCGGTCGCGCTCGCGGTGCTGCTGCGCGACGCGATGGCAGGCGCCGAGACCCCCCGGTTCGCGGTTGCCACCGACGCGCGTCGCCGCGAGTTCGCCTACACGATCTACGACGGGATGGATGACGACGGACTACCCGTGCGGGTGGCCGAGCCCGCGCTCAGCGCGCGTGACGACCTGGATGCCACCCTCGAGGTGCACGGCGCGCGCCGGCTGGACGCCGCCGAGGTCCCCGCAGGCATGCTGGCGCTCGCTGCGGCCCGTGCGCAGGCCGCCGGCCGCACCCTGGCCACCGGCGACGCCCTGTACCTGCGATCGCCGGATGTCGCCGCCCCCACCGGCCCCAAGCGGGTGAGCGCATGACGATTCGGGATGCCGTCGCCGCCGACCTCGACGCGATCATGGCGCTCGAGCGCGCCTCGTTCCCCACCGACGCGTGGAGCGAGGCGATGATGCGCGAAGAGCTCGCCTCGCCCCACGCCCGCTACATCGTGGACGTCGACGGCGCGGCGCTGACCGGCTACGCGGGGCTCCGGGCCCCGCGTGGTGCGCGGGATGCCGACATCCAGACGATCGCGATCGCCGAAGCGGCGCGCGGACGCGGACGCGGGCGCGCGATGCTGCGCGAGCTGCTCGCCGAGGCCGATCGGCGCCGGGTGCGCGACGTGTTCCTCGAGGTGCGCGCCGACAACCCGCTCGCCCACACGCTGTACGCCTCCGAGGGCTTCGCCGAGGTGGGCCGCCGCCCGCGCTACTACCAGCCCGACGACGTGGACGCGGTGGTCATGCGGCTCGACGTTCCCGCGTGGCGGCACGCGCGCGGCGACACGGTGACACCGACATCCGAGGCGGGAGCGTGCACGTGAACCGCACCGAGCCCCTGGTGCTGGGCATCGAGACCAGCTGCGACGAGACGGGGATCGGCATCGTCCGCGGCCGCACCCTGCTGAGCAACACCATCGCGAGCTCGATGGACGAGCACGCTCGCTACGGCGGGGTCGTGCCCGAGGTCGCCGCCCGCGCCCACCTCGAGGCGCTGCAGCCCTCGATCGACGCGGCGCTCGCCGAGGCCGACGTCGCCCTCGCCGACCTCGACGCGGTCGCCGTCACGAGCGGGCCGGGACTCGCCGGCGCGCTCATGGTGGGCGTCGGCGCGGCCAAGGCGCTCGCGGTCTCGCTGGAGCGCCCGCTGTACGCGGTCAACCATCTCGTGGGGCACATCGCCGCCGACATCCTCGACGCCGACGCCCCGCCCCTGGAGTACCCCACGGTCGCGCTGCTGGTCAGCGGCGGGCACACCTCGCTGCTGCTCGTGCGCGACCTCACCGGCGACGTCGAGCTGCTCGGCGAGACGATGGACGACGCGGCCGGCGAGGCGTTCGACAAGGTCGCGCGCCTGCTCGGCCTGCCCTACCCGGGCGGACCGCAGATCGACCGTGCGGCAGCCTCCGGCGACCCCGACGCGATCCGGTTCCCCCGCGGGCTCTCGCGCGCGAGCGACATGGACAAGCATCGGTACGACTTCTCGTTCTCGGGGCTGAAGACCGCCGTCGCCCGCTGGGTCGAGCAGGCAGAGGCCGACGGGGCGGAGGTGCCGGTCGCCGATGTCGCGGCGAGCTTCCGCGAAGCGGTCGTCGACGTGCTCGTCACCAAGGCGCTGAACGCATGCCGCGACCACGACGTGCCGAGGCTGCTGCTGGGCGGGGGAGTGATCGCCAATCGGCGGCTGCGGGATGTCGCGCTCGCGCGCGCTGCCGAGGCCGGTGTGACGGTGCGGATCCCGCCGCTGTCGCTGTGCACCGACAACGGCGCGATGATCGCGGCGCTCGCGTCCGAGCTCATCATGGCCGGGCGCCCGGCGTCGACGCTGGCGTTCGGCGCCGACTCGACGCTGCCGGTCACCGAGATCCAGGTCGCGGAGGCCCGATGAGCGAGCCCGACGAGCAGCCGCGCGCCGAGGACCGGCCCGAGAGTCCCCGGATCGACCCGCCCACGCCGGAGATCGGCTGGGACGGTGTCTCAGACGCCAGTGCGCGCCTGCCCGGGGCCCGGCGCGAGTACACGAAGTTCCCCACCGCGCCGGTGGACATGCCGCAGCTGCCGGGTCTGCACCCCGACTACGAGTGGGCCCCCGAGCCGGCGCCCACCCCGCAGCACGGGTTCCTCTCGCCGTGGGCGCTCGTGTTCTCGGCGGTCGCGCTCGTCGTCTCCCTGTTCGTCGGCTGGGGGTTCCCGCTCGCGCTGGGCGGCATCGTCACCGGCATCATCGCGCTGCGGCGCCCGCTCGAGAACCGACCCGCCGCGATCTGGGCGATCGTGCTCGGCGGGGTCTCGCTGCTCTACAGCGGCGGCTGGCTGCTGTGGGCGGCGACGCAGGCGAACCTGCTCACGATCCCGATCGTGCGGTGACCCGCTCGCCGGCGGTCAGACGGCCGCCGAGACCCGATCGGCGAGGATCGCGGTGCGCGCCCCCGCCACGCGCGTGAGGATCAGCGTCGCCTGCCCGTCGCCGCGCAGCTTCAGCTTGGTGCGCAGCGCCGCCGGGTCCACGTCGACGCCCCGCTTCTTGATCTCGAGGCGGCCGATGCTCCGCTCGCGCAGCGCCTTCGCCAGCGCGCGCACGTCGACCGGCAGCGTCTCGCGCACCCGGAACGTCGACACGAACGGGCTCGTCGCGGCGGCATCCCCGGTCATGTAGGCGATCGACTCCGACAGCATCCCCGCCTCCAGAGGCTCGGCCGCCACCCCGATGAGGCGGGCGCGGATGACGGCGCCATCGGGCTCGTGGAGGTACGCGCCGAGAGCGCGGACGGGCGCGTCGGCGGCATCGGCGGGGGCGGTCAGCTCGTGCGCTGCGCCATCGCGCAGCACGAGAGCCGCGCGGCGGATGCCCTCCCGCCGCAGGGCCCCCGACCACAGGGTGAGCTCGACGACCGAGCCGTCGGCGCTCACCCACTGCGCCTCGAGGTCGTCGGGGATCGCGGCGCGGTCGAAGCCCGGTCCCAGCTTGATCCCCGTATCGCGGTGCGCGGCGAGCCCGAAGGCCCACGTCAGCGACGGTGTGTAGTCGTCGGCTGCGAGGCGGGTCGTCTCGGTGTGCCCGGCGGTGCGGCGGGCGGGGTCGAGCCACACGGCCTGCGCATCGTCGAGGGCGACATCCTCGGCGAACCCGTGGCGGACCTCGACGTCGTCGCGGAAGGGCGCGAGGTTGTACGCGGCCAGCGCCGCGGTCACCTCGTCGGCGTCGACGGCGAGCACCCGCAGGCCCGCCCCCGCGAACGCGAGCGCGT
>JAUHYM010000034.1 GCA_030426515.1 Actinomycetes bacterium | reverse complement strand
CCGCTCGTGAGTTCCACCAGGTGGCCGGGCGTGCGGGACGCGCGGGCTACGACACGTACGGCAACGTCGTCGGGATGGCTCCGGACTGGGAGATCGAGAACGAGGCGGCGCTGCGCAAGGCGGGCGACGATCCCGCCAAGCGCAAGAAGATCGTGCGGAAGAAGGCGCCCACCGGGGTCGTCAACTGGGGCCTCGGCTCGTTCGAGCGGCTCGTCGAGGCGCCGCCCGAGCCGCTCGTCCCGCAGCTCCAGCTCACCGCGGCGATGCTCATCAATGTCATCGGCCGCGGCGGCGACGTGTTCGGAGACATCCGCAGCCTCGTCTTCGACAACCACGAGCCGCGCGCCCGGCAGTACGACCTCGCGCGGCGTGCGATCGCGATCTTCCGCACTCTCACCGCCGGCATCGTCGAGATCGACCGCACGGGGCCCGGCCCGACGATCCGGCTGACCGTCGACCTGCAGCCCAACTTCGCGCTGAACCAGCCGCTGTCGCCCTTCGCGCTCGCGGCGATCGAGCTGCTCGATCCCGACGATGCGGACGGCGCGGTCGGGTCGGGGCACTACGCCCTCGATGTGGTGAGCGTCATCGAGGCGACGCTCGACGACCCGCGCCCGGTGCTCGCGCAGCAGCAGTTCCTCGCCCGGGGCGAGGCGGTCGCGGCGATGAAGCGCGAGGGCATGGAGTACGACGAGCGCATGGAGGCGCTTGAGGAGATCACCTGGCCACAGCCGCTGAAGGACCTGCTGGATGAGGCGTTCGAGGTCTTCGCGTCGAGCCAGCCCTGGGTGCGCGACTTCGAGCTGTCACCGAAGTCGGTGGTGCGCGACATGTTCGAGCGGGCGCTGTCGTTCAGCGAGTTCGTGTCGCAGTACAAGCTCGCCCGCAGCGAGGGCCTGGTGCTGCGCTACCTGTCGGACGCCTACCGGGCCATCCGTCAGACGGTGCCCACCGAGGCGCACACCTCGGACCTGCGCGATCTCGTCGAGTGGCTCGGCGAACTCGTCCGCCAAGTCGACTCCAGTCTGGTCGACGAGTGGGAGTCGCTCATCAACCCGGTCGACGACCCCACCGCGCCGGTCGTGCCGCCCGCGCCGCCGTCGGTGCTGACCAACCGTCGCGCGTTCACGGTGCTCGTGCGCAACGAGATGTTCCGCCGCGTTCAGCTGGCGGCCCTGCAGCGCGACGACGATCTCGTCGAGCTCGACCCGGACGTCAGCTGGCCCGACATCCTCGACCGCTATTACGACGAGCACGACGAGCTGCTGACCGGGGGACCCGCGCGATCCCCCGCGCTCGTCACGATCGACGAGGCGGATGCCGCGAACGGCATATGGCGGGTGGAGCAGACGCTGGACGACCCGGCCGGGCACCACGACTGGCGCATCCGCGCCGAGGTCGATCTCGATGCCTCGGTCGAGGAGGGCACGGCGGTGGTCCGGGTCACCGAGGTCGTCCGGCTGTAGTCCGCGGGGTCACCACCGTGTCGCAACGCCCGGCACGCTGTCAAAGGCCGTGTCGCCGGTCACGAGCGTCAAGGTCTCGACCATCGCCTGCGCCGCCAGCATCCGATCGAAGGGGTCGCGGTGAGCCCAGTCGAGGCGTCCCGCGAGCAGTGCGTGCTCCTCGGTGATGGCGAGGCGCTCGGCTCCGAGACGGTCCAGGTGGCGCCCGTAGGCCCCGACCAGCGCGTCTGCCCGCGGCAGCTTGCCCAGTCGTTGCTTCGTGGAGATCTCCCAGGCAGAGACCGCCGACACGACGATCGGTGAGGAGCGGTCGGCGAGGATCGCGCCGGCGGAACTCCCCAGGCGCCGCGGATCGGTGAGCGCCCACAGCAGCGTGTGGGTGTCGAGGAGAAACCTCACTCGGTTCCCTCCCACGTTGCCAGCTCATCCGGGGGGAGCGGGTCGTCGAATGAGCTCGGCACGTCATAGGCGACGAAGCCCAGTTCCCGCTCGCTCGGGCTCACCATGGGCACGAGCCGCGCGACGGGCGTGTCGCCGCGAGAGATCACGACTTCCTCACCACGCTCCACCGAGGTGAGGAGCGCCGACAGATGGGTCTTCGCGTACTGCACCTTCACGGCCTTCATGGGCTGAATGCTAGGCCGTCGACTAGGGCTGGTCAACCGTGGTTGGTCAGGTTCTGCCGCACGCGCCGATGCTCGCTCGCCTAGAGTGACGTCGAGAGCGGACCGCTGCGTGCGACCGGGAGATGAGACCGTGACGACCTACCTCGCCTTTCTGCGCGCCATCAACCTCGGCGCGAACCGAAAGTTCCCGAAGGACGACATCCGGCGCGGGGTCCAGGACTGCGGGTTCTCGGGCGTCGAGACGCACATCAACACCGGCAACGTGCGGTTCGACTCGGCGATGCGCTCGCGGCCCCGCATCGAGAGCCTGCTCGAGGCCGGGTTCGCCGCCGATCGCGGCTTCGACGTTCCCACGATCGTCTACCGTGCCGACGAGTTCGCGCGGATCGCGCGGGACGTGACGGATTTGGATGCCGAGAACCCGGGTCTGGTGCGGCACTACGTGTACCTGCTCAAGGAGGAGCCGTCGGCGGAGGTCGTCGACGCGCTGGAGGGGATGCGCACGGACGTCGGCGAGATGCAGGTGCGCGGCCGTGCCGCCCATGCGCTGCTGCGCGACGGGTACGAGGCCGGCTACGTCGATCCCCTCGGGGCGGCGAAGCTGCTGGGCGTGGCCACCAACCGCAACGCGAACGTCGTCACGACGCTCGCGCAGAAGTGGTGCGGCTGACGGCGAACGAGGCGGTTCCGGCCGCCCGCTGTCGGCGGCCGCGGCTAGCCTTGATCGGGTGAGCGATCCCCAGGACCCCTACGCCGACGTCACCTGGGACCCCGACGAGCTCGCGCCCCCCGACGACGGCTACGCGCCCGTGGACGACGTCTTCGCCCCGCCTCCGGACGAGTACGAGCCTGGCCCCGATGACGCATGGATGCCGCCGAGCCCGGCGGGCGCGGGAGGCGCCGCGGCGCCCGCGCGCGACTTCACCGGCACCGACCCGCGCGAGGTGCTGCACGAGGTCTACGGCTACGACGCCTTCCGCGGCGACCAGGCGGCGATCATCGACCAGGTGGTCGCGGGCGGCGACGCCGTCGTGCTCATGCCCACCGGTGGCGGCAAGAGCGTCACTTACCAGGTGCCCGCCCTGGTGCGCCCGGGCACCGGGCTGGTGATCAGCCCCCTCATCGCGCTGATGCACGACCAGGTCGACGCGCTCGTCGCGAACGGCGTGCGCGCCGCGTACCTGAACTCGACGCAGTCGCCCGACGAGCGGCGGCTCATCGAGCAGCAGTACCTCGCAGGTCACCTCGACCTGCTGTACGTCGCCCCCGAGCGCCTGTCGAGCCCGCAGACCACGGCGCTGCTGCAGAAGGGGCGGCTGAGCGTCATCGCGATCGACGAGGCTCATTGCGTGTCGCAATGGGGGCACGACTTCCGCCCCGACTACCTCGCGCTCGGCGATCTCGCCGACCGCTTCCCCGGCGTCCCGCGCATGGCGCTCACCGCCACCGCCACACGCGAGACCCACCGTGAGCTCACCGAGCGGCTGGCTCTGCCCGACGCGAAGCACTTCGTCGCCAGCTTCGACCGACCCAACATCCAGTACCGCATCGAGCCCAAGGCCGAGGTGCGCAAGCAGCTGGCCGCCGTCATCCGCGCGGTGCGCGAGGCGCAGCCCGACGACGCGCCGCCGGCAGCTGGGATCGTCTACGCGCTGAGCCGCAAGTCCGTCGAGCAGACCGCGGTGTTCCTGCAGAACCAGGGCATCGATGCCCTGCCGTACCACGCGGGTCTGGATGCGTCGGTGCGCGCCGCGAACCAGTCCCGGTTCCTCCGCGACGAGGGTGTCGTGATCGTCGCGACGATCGCGTTCGGCATGGGCATCGACAAGCCCGATGTCCGCTTCGTCGCGCACGTCGACCTTCCCAAGTCCGTCGAGGGCTACTACCAGGAGACCGGCCGCGCCGGCCGAGACGGCGAGCCGTCGCTGGTGTGGATGGCGTACGGCCTCGGGGATGTCGTGCAGCAGCGCCGCCTCATCGACCAGAGCCCGGGCGACCGCACGTACAAGATGCGCCTGGGCCAGCACCTCGATGCCATGCTCGCGCTGTGCGAGACGGTGGGATGCCGGCGGCAGAACCTGCTGAACTACTTCGGGCAGGACGCCGAGCCGTGCGGCAACTGCGACACGTGCCTCACACCGCCCGACACCTGGGACGGACTGGTCGCCGCGCAGAAGCTGCTGTCGACGATCGTGCGGCTTCAGCGCGAGCGCGGGCAGGCCTTCGGCGCCGGCCACCTCATCGACATCCTGCGCGGCGCCGACACCGACCGCATCCGTCAACAGGGTCACGATCGCCTGGCCACCTACGGGATCGGGGCCGACCTCACCGAGCAGGACTGGCGCAGCGTCGTCCGGCAGCTGCTGGCCCGCGGCATCCTCGTCGCGAAGGGCGAGTACGGCACCCTCGCCCTGGGCGATCCTGCCGGCGCGGTGCTGCGCGGCGAGGTCGCGGTGCCGCTGCGTCGCGACGTGCTCGGGCGCACCGGCGGCGGCCCGCGGGTGCGCAAGGCCGCGGCCTCCGAGTCGCTCGCCGACGCCGACCGCGGCCTGTTCGAGGCGCTGCGCGAGTGGCGCGCCGGAGTGGCACGCGAGAACGGCGTCCCCGCCTACATCGTGTTCGGCGACGCGACGCTTCGCGCCCTCGCCGAGCACCGGCCGACGAGCGTCGCCGACCTCGACGGCATCACCGGCATCGGAGCGAAGAAGCGCGACGCGTACGGTGAGGCCGTCCTCGAGGTGGTCGCCGCGGCGTCCTGATCGGCAGCCGGCGTGCAGGTTGCGGTGCGTGGTTCAGGGGCTGTCGCGGTCGCGTGGCAGGGCCGCACCGCACCGCCAGCACTCGGCCGCGGTGGCAGGTTCCCGCACCGCGCCGCAGTCCGGGCAGAGCAGCCCGAGCCAACAGGCCGCGTCGCCGCCGGCGTCGACGCCCTCGGGAATCCCTGCCCCGCCCGTCATGGCGTTCGGCCGTCGAGTCGTGTCAGGTAGTCGCGCAGGATCACGGCATGGTTGACTCGCGGATCGTGAGCGGCGTACAGCAGGGTCACCCGCTCGTTCTCGCGGCGCAGGAGCTGGAGCCGGTCGACGGCGCTGTTGCCGTCGAGCTCGTGGGTGTAGCGCCGGGCGAACTCGTCGATCCGTGCCGGGTCGTGGTCCCACCACCGCCGCAGATCGGGAGTGGGGGCGATGTCCTTGAGCCAGTCGTCCACCGCCGCGCGGGCTCTGGTCATCCCCCGGGGCCACAGCCGATCCACGAGCACGCGGCAGCCGTCCTCGGGGGCGGGTGGGTCGTAGATGCGCTTGACGAGCAGCTCGGACACCGGTCGCTCCTACACGAGCCCGAGGGCGAGCATGGCGTCCGCGACCCGGGTGAACCCGGCGATGTTGGCCCCGGCGACGTAGTCGCCTGGAGCCCCATACTCATCCGCGGTTTCGAGGCAGCGATCGTGGAGGGTGCGCATGATCTCGGCGAGGCGCTCCTCGGTGTAGTCGAACGCCCACGAGTCCCGCGACGCGTTCTGCTGCATCTCCAGGGCGCTCGTGGCGACCCCGCCTGCGTTGACGGCCTTGCCGGGCGCGAACCGGACGCCGCCGTCGACGAGCAGCCGGATGGCGTCCGGAGTGGTGGGCATGTTCGCCCCCTCGGCGACGATGCGGCACCCGCCGCGCAGGAGGGCGGTCGCGTCCGCACCGCGCAGTTCGTTCTGCGTCGCGCACGGAAGCGCGATGTCGCAGGGGATGTCCCAGATGCCCTCGCCGGCGACGAACCGCGCGCCCGGTCGCTGGTCGGTGTACTCGCTGATGCGGCCGCGGCGCTCCTGCTTGATCTCCTTGATCAGGTCGAGGTCGATGCCCGCCTCATCGACGATGAACCCGTCGGAATCGGAGCAGGCGATCACCCGCCCGCCGAGCTCCTGAACCTTCTCGATCGCGTAGATCGCGACGTTCCCCGACCCGGAGACCAGCACCCGCTTGCCCTCGAACGAGTCGCCGGAGTGACGCAGCATCTCATCGACGAAGAAGACCGTGCCGTAGCCGGTGGCCTCGGTCCGCACCTGGGAGCCGCCCCATGTCAGGCCTTTCCCGGTGAGCACGCCGGACTCGTATCGGTCGGTGATGCGCTTGTACTGGCCGAAGAGATAGCCGATCTCGCGGCGCCCGACCCCGGCATCCCCGGCGGGCACGTCCGTGTGCTCGCCGATATGACGGTACATCTCGGTCATGAACGACTGGCAGAACCGCATCACCTCGGCGTCGCTGCGGCCCTTCGGGTCGAAGTCCGAGCCGCCCTTCGCCCCGCCGATCGGCAGACCGGTGAGGGCGTTCTTGAAGATCTGCTCGAAGCCGAGGAACTTGACGATCCCGAGGTACACCGACGGGTGGAATCGCAGCCCGCCCTTGAAGGGGCCCAGCGCCGAGCTGAACTGGACGCGGAAGCCCCGGTTCAGCTGCACACGCCCCGCATCGTCGGTCCACGGCACCCGGAAGATGATCTGCCGTTCGGGCTCGCACAGCCGGCGGATGACCTCGCCATCCGTGTACTCGGGATGCCGCGTCACCACCGGGCCGAGGCTCTCGAGCACCTCCTGGACGGCCTGATGGAACTCCGCCTCCGCCGGGTTGCGGCGGATGACCTCCTCGAGGATCGGCTGCAGGCTCTCACTGACCCGGTTCACGACACACTCCTACCTTCCGTCGGCGCCATCACGACCGAAACCGTACACCGGTCAGGGGCGATGAACGGAATCAGCTCCGCGCGATGACCCGTCCCCTCGCACAGCTGATCGATCAGCCCGCGGTGCACGGCGCAGACGACATCGGGATGCGCGCGCGCAGCCTCTCGGAACGGGCACGACCGCAGCGCGATCGTCGAGGCGCCGGGGTCGGGCTCCGGGCCGAAGCCGAGACGGCTGAGGACGTCGACCAGCCCGGGCACGGGGTCCTGGGGGTCGAGCGTGTCGAAGGAGCCGGCCCAGCGGCGACCGGCCCTGAGCGCCTCGGGTGACGCGTCGCCGTCGTGGGCCAGCGCGGTGGCGAGCACCTCGATGAGCTGCTCGCGGACGTTCTCGTCGCGTGCGGGCCCGGCGGGTGCGAACAGGATCCGAGGGCGTCCTCGTCGACCCTCCGCGTGGGATCGGCGGGTCGCCGCCCCGGCGGCGACGAGCTGGTCGAGATGGAACCGGACGGTGGTCACGTGCAGCCCCACCCGCGCCGCGACGGATGCGGCATCGAGTGGGGTACGGGACTCCACGAGAGCCGACAGCACGCGTCGGCGGGCGGGCGACGTCGACGCGGCGGGGTCATCGGGCGGCACGGCGTCTCACCGTCTCGAAGTCGCTGCCCGAGCGCCCCGCGAGGCGGCGCTGCATGGACCCTGCGATCCGGCTCGCCTGCAGCTTGGCGCGTTCGGCGTGCGGCCCCGAGAAGCGGCGGTCGACCGCCTCGACCCACAGGTCCAGCCAGCGGTCGAAGTGCGCCGCGTTCAGCGGATGCCGGGCGTGGAGCGCGAAGTGCACGTGCAGCGCGTTGCGGCGGTAGAGCCCGGCGTTCCAGAGCACCGTCTCCCAGAAGTCGCACATGATCGGAAGGTGGCGTTCGAGGTCCATGTGTGCGACCTCGGTGAACACCGGTCCGATCAGCGGATCGCGGAAGGCGTTGCGGTAGAAGTCCTCGACCAGGGCCTGCACGTCGTCCCGATCGGTGAGATCCGGCATCCTCGCCTCCCATCGCCGCGGCTGCCCTCGATCAGAGAGCAATAAAAAGGATACACTTGATTTCAAATCGGGAGAGGAGGGCCGGATGATCGTCCGGAGCCTGCGGTATGTCGTGCCGAGCGTGTGGATCGGGCTGCTGTTCGGCCTGGCGTTCATCGAAACGCCGCTGAAGTTCCTCGCGCCGGGGGTGACGACGCCCATCGCGCTGGGCATCGGGCGGCTCGTGCTGACCGCTGCGGACATCGCCGGCGTGGTGCTCCTCGCCATCATCACGGTGCTGTGCGTGCTCCGTCCGCGGGTGACGCGCGCCGTGGCGGTCGTCACCGGTGCCCTGTGGGTCGTCCTGCTGCTGCAAGTCGGCGCCATCCGTCCGCTGCTCAACGCCCGGACCGACATCATCCTCGCCGGCGGCAGCACGGCCGACTCTCCGCTGCACGTGCTGTACATCGTCGCGGACGTGCTCCTTCTGGTGGGTCTGACCGTCTTCCTCGTCCTCGTCGCACGCGCCGACCGGGTCGCCTTGGCCGAGGCTCCCGCCCGGGCCGCGGCGATGTCGCGGCGCCCCTGACGTCGCTACGCTGGGCGCGTCGCCGCCCGCGCGCGGGCGGCGACGCAGCGGGGGCCCGCACTAGGCTGACGGCGGACGACGATGTCTGGGAAGAGGTGCCTCGTGGCGCGCAGCAACATCGAGATCGCGCAGGACGCGACGCTCGCACCCATCGCCGAGATCGGCGGTCGCCTCGGCATCCCGGAGGACGCGCTCGAGCCGTACGGGCGGCACAAGGCGAAGGTGTCGCTGGACTATGTCGCGTCGCTGCCCGAGTCGCCGACGGGCAAGCTCGTCCTGGTCACCGCGGTCTCGCCCACGCCCGCCGGCGAGGGCAAGACCACGACGACCGTGGGGCTGGGCGACGCGCTCACCCGCATCGGCGAGCGGGCGATGATCTGCCTGCGCGAACCGGCCCTCGGGCCGGTGTTCGGGATGAAGGGCGGCGCCGCCGGCGGCGGGTACGCGCAGGTCGTGCCGATGGAGGACATCAACCTGCACTTCACCGGCGACTTCGCCGCAATCGGCGTGGCCACCAACCTGCTCGCGGCGATGATCGACAACCACATCCACCACGGCAACGCGCTCGGCATCGACGTGCGTCGGGTGACATGGCGCCGGGTGCTCGACGTGAACGACCGGGCGCTGCGCGACACGGTGATCGGGCTGGGCGGAACGGGCAACGGCTATCCGCGCGAGAGCGGCTTCGACATCGTCGTGGCCAGCGAGGTCATGGCGGTCTTCTGCCTCGCCACGAGCCTCGTCGACCTGAAGCGACGGCTCGGCGAGATCGTCGTCGGGTACACCCGCGACCGTGCTCCCGTCCGCGCCCGGGACCTGGGGGCAGACGGCGCGATGACCGCGCTGCTGCGCGATGCGCTCGCTCCCAACCTCGTCCAGACGCTGGAGCACACGCCGGCGTTCGTCCACGGGGGACCGTTCGCCAACATCGCCCACGGGTGCAACTCGCTGGTCGCCACCTCGGCCGCCCTCAAGCTCGCCGACTATGTGCTCACCGAGGCGGGATTCGGTGCCGACCTGGGTGCGGAGAAGTTCATCGACATCCTCTGCCGCACCTCGGGGCTGCGCCCGGACGCGGCGGTGATCGTGGCGACCGTGCGCGCGATGAAGTATCACGGGGGCGTCGAGGTGCCCGATCTTCCGATCGAGGACGTCGAGGCGCTGCGCGCGGGCACCGCGAACCTGCGTCGGCACCTCGCGACGGTCCGTGAGACGTGGGGCATCCCCGCGGTCGTGGCGATCAACCACCGGGCGGAAGACACGGATGCCGAGGTGCGGGCGCTCGTCGCGGCGGTTGAGGATGCCGGGGGCACGGCCGTCGTCGCGCGGCACTTCGCCGAGGGTGGGGCCGGCGCCGAGGACCTCGCGCACGCGGTGGTGTCGGCGTGCGCGCAGCCGTCCGCTCTGCGATTCACCTATCCCGACGAGGCCGGGCTGTGGGAGAAGATGCGGGAGGTCGCCACGCGGGTGTACGGCGCGGCCGACATCACCGCCTCCACCGCGGTGCGCCGTCAGATCCGCCGCCTGCAGGAGGACGGCTACGGGCGCTACCCGGTGTGCGTCGCCAAGACGCAGTACTCGTTCTCCACCGACGCCAAGCTCCGTGGGGCGCCGTCGGGCCATGTCGTCGACATCCGCGAGGTGCGGCTCGCGGCAGGCGCCGGGTTCGTCGTCATGGTGTGCGGAGATGTGATGACGATGCCGGGGCTGCCCGAAACCCCCTCCGCGACGTCGATCGATGTCGAGGACGACGGCCGGATCGTCGGGCTGTTCTGACTCAGCGCTCCCGCTCGCGGCCGGCGAGGTCTCCCTCGGAGATGTCGAGCACCCACACGTGGAAGGCGAGCTCGCCCCCGCGCCACGGCTCGACGCCCGACCCGGTGCAGGTGAATCCGGTGCTGCGGCACAGCGCGTTCGACGCCGCGTTGTCGATGCCCGGGCACGCCACCTCACCCACCTCGATGACGAACATCCGCGCGGTGCCCTCCCGCCACAGGCGGAGGTACTTCTCGTGGCGGGCGACGACCTGATCGTCGGCCTCCGGCCCGCCGAGGTGTGCGGTCATGTCTGGGGCATTCACCCGTCGCAGCAGGTCCAGGTCGTGCTCGGCCCATGGCCGCAGCCGCACCGCATCCTGCGGCGGGCGCTCGTCGATTCCTGCCTCCACGCCGCCATTGTCACGCGGGTGTCGGACACCGGCAAGGGTCCCTCCAGGGCGGAGGTGGCGCCGCTGCGGCGAGAGACTGTGGGTCGGGCACAATCTGCGGCGCGCACGGTGGCCGGACATGTTGTCGATGTGTGCCAACCGACTTTGAAAAGGGTTGTGGGAGTCCTACTGTCAGTGTCGACTCCCCGTTCATCACGTCGAGAGGTGATGCCATGGCCGACACCGCCGTCCGCACCGAGAACCCCGCCGCCGACCGCCGCACGCCCGCCGGCGGCGCGCCGACCGCCCCGCACTCCGCCGATGAGGCCCACGAGGCCTGCATCGACCAGGCCGCGGTCACCCGCGCGCTGCTGGGCACCTGGGCTGACACCCGCCTCCAGGCCCGCGAGCTGATCAAGGACGAGCTGTTCTGGCAGCAGCCCGGCCAGTCCATGGCCGACCACCGGGCGCGCGTGCTCAGCCAGATGAAGGTGCTCGTCGAGAACGACGGGTCGCGCCGGGCGTTCCCCGCCGAGTACGGCGGCCACGAGGACAACGGCGCCAACATCGCCGGGTTCGAGGAGATCGTCCTCGCCGACCCCAGCCTGCAGATCAAGTCGGGCGTGCAGTGGGGGCTCTTCGGCTCGGCGATCTATCAGCTGGGCACGAAGAAGCACTGGGATCGCTGGCTCGAAGACGTCATCAGCCTCGAGCTGCCCGGCGCGTTCGCGATGACCGAGACCGGGCACGGATCGGATGTCGCCGCGATCGGCACCACCGCCACGTACGACCCCGAGACCGAGGAGTTCGTCATCCACACCCCCTTCCGCGGGGCGTGGAAGGACTATCTCGGCAACGCTGCGCTGCACGGCAAGGCAGCGACGGTGTTCGCCCAGCTCATCACCGGAGGCGTGAACTACGGCGTCCACTGCTTCTTCGTCCCGCTGCGCGATGAGACCGGCGCCTTCCTCCCGGGCATCGGGGGAGAGGACGACGGCGTCAAGGGCGGGCTCAACGGCATCGACAACGGCCGTCTGCACTTCGACCACGTCCGCGTTCCGCGCGAGAACCTGCTGAATCGCTACGGCGACGTCGCGGCCGACGGCAGCTACTCCTCCGAGATCTCCAGCCCCGGCCGCCGCTTCTTCACGATGCTCGGCGCGCTGGTGCAGGGGCGCGTGTCGCTCGACGGCGCCGCGACGACGGCATCCGCGCTCGCGCTGCACATCGCGATCACCTACGCGAACCAGCGCCGCCAGTTCGACTCCGGCGCCGGGACCGACGAGGTCATGCTGCTCGACTACGGCAAGCACCAGCGACGTCTGCTGCCCCGCCTGGCGCAGACCTATGCGCAGTTCTTCGCACACGATGAACTGCTGCAGAAGTTCGACGGCGTGTTCTCGGGACGCACCGACACCCCCGATGAGCGCGAGGACCTCGAGACCCTCGCCGCCGCGCTCAAGCCGCTGTCGACCTGGCACGCGCTCGACACGATCCAGGAGTCGCGCGAGGCCTGCGGCGGAGCGGGATTCCTCGCCGAGAACCGCCTCGTCGACCTGTACAGCGACCTCGACGTGTACGTCACGTTCGAGGGCGACAACAACGTCCTGCTGCAGCTGGTCGGCAAGCGCCTGCTGAGCGACTTCGCGAAGCAGTTCAAGGGCGCGGATGCCGCCAAGCTCGCGCGCTACGCGCTCGGCCAGACCGCCGGCAAGGTCTTCCACGGCGCGGGGCTGCGTCAGTTCGGGCAGGCGGTCACCGACTTCGGCTCGACCGCCCGCTCGGTCGAGCTGGGGCTGCGTGCCGACCAGCAGCACGAGCTGCTCGCCGCCCGTGTCGAGCAGATGGTCGAGGACGTCGCCGGCGCCCTCCGCCCGGCATCCAAGCTGCCCGCCGACCAGGCCGCCGAGCTGTTCAACCTGCACCAGAGCCAGCTCATCGACGCGGCCCGCGCCCACGGCGAGCTGCTGCAGTGGGAGGCCTTCACCGACGCGGTCAATAAGACGGCGGACGAAGGCACGCGCGAGGTCCTCACGTGGCTGCGCGACCTGTTCGGCCTGTCGCTGATCGAGAAGCATCTCGCCTGGTACCTCATCAACGGACGTCTCTCGAACCAGCGCGGCGCGGCCGTCGGGCGCTACATCGACCGACTGTGCGGCCGGCTGCGACCGCACGCGCAGGACCTCGTGGACGCCTTCGGGTTCGCGCCCGAGCACGTGCGCGCCCCGATCGCTTCGGGCGCAGAGCGGGCTCGCCAGGAGGAGGCCGCGGCCTATTACGCCGCGCTCGCCGCCTCGGGTGCGGCACCGGTCTCTGAGAAGGCGCTGCCCAAGAAGAAGTAGCGCGTCCGAGGGGAGGCCTACGCTCGAGACCATGGCCGACACCCGTGACCTGATCGCCGCCGACGGCCGCGCCCGCTGCGGCTGGGTGGGCACCGACCCCGAGTATGTGCGCTACCACGACGAGGAGTGGGGCGTCCCGCTCCACGGCGACCGTGCGCTGTTCGAGAAGCTGAGCCTCGAGGCGTTTCAGGCCGGCCTTTCCTGGATCACGATCCTGCGCAAGCGCCCGCGCTTCCGCGAGGTGTTCGCGGGGTTCGATCCCGCGGCGGTCGCCGCGTTCGGCGATGCCGACGTCGCGCGGCTGATGGACGATCCCGGCATCGTCCGCAATCGCGCGAAGATCGACGCGACGATCTCCAACGCGCGCCTGGTCAGCACGATGGCCCCCGGCGAGCTCGACGGCCTGCTGTGGTCGTTCACCGCCGCCGAGGATCGCGACCGGCCGCGTGGTCTGGCCGACGTGCCCGCCACGACGCCCGCGTCGACCGCGGCCAGCAAGGCCCTGCGACAGCGGGGGTTCCGTTTCGTCGGGCCGACCACCATGTACGCGCTCATGCAGTCCACGGGCATGGTGGACGACCACCTCGCGGGGTGCTGGCGCGCAGGCTGAGGCAGCCCCGGGTCACTGGCCTATGCCAGGATGACGGGGTGAGCGCCGCTGGGGCACCGATGGTGGGCAGGCGCGCGCAGATGCAGACACTGCGTGACGTCTGGGATGCCGCGGTGCGCGCGGAGCCGAAGGTCGTCGTGGTCGGCGGCGAGGCGGGGATCGGCAAGACCCGCGTCGTCGAGGAGTTCCTGGCGCAGCTGCCCGCCGACACGCTGACCGCGAGTGGCGTGTGCGTCGACCTCGGCGATGCGGGAGCGCCGTTCATCCCGATCCGTGCGATCCTGCGCGACCTCGTCGGCGCGCTGGGTGAGGAGCGGGTGCGGACGGGCGCGGGCTCCGCGCCGGAGGCGCTGATGACGCTGGTCGACGGCGCCGATGCGCCCGATGCGTCCGAGGCCTCCGTCGGGCGCCTGCGGGAGGGCTTCCTGCGCCTGCTCGAATCCGTCGCCGCCGACAGGCCGGTGGTCATCGTCGTCGAGGACGTGCACTGGGCCGATACCTCGACGCTCCGTCTGCTCGACTACGTCGCCCGTCTCGTGCGCGACGCCCGGCTGCTGCTCGTCCTCACCGCGCGCACCGGGGAGATGCCACGCGGTCATCGCGCCGACCTCGCCGAGCTCGAGAGACTGCGCGCCGTCACCCGTCTCGAACTGCCGCCCCTGGAGCGCGCCGACGTCGCCGCGATGGCGGCCGACGATGCCGATGCCGACGTCGATCGGCTGCTCGAGCGAAGCGGCGGCATCCCGTTCTTCGTCGAGGAGCTGCTGGAGGCCGGTGCGGGTGCGCTGCCGCGCACGGTCTCGGACCTCATCGCCACCCGGTTCGAGTCGCTGCCCGCGTCATCCCAGTCGGTGCTCCGGCTGATGTCGGTCGGCGGCCTGCGCGTGGATCATCAGGTCCTCGCCGAGGTCACGGGTACCGCCGAGATCGATGATGCCCTGCGACCGGCCGTGACCGCGGGGCTGGTCGTCGCCGACCGCTCGGGATATGGCTTCCGTCACGCGCTGGTGCGCGAGGTGATCGACGGGGAGCTGATGCCGGGGGAGCGCGCACGGCTGCACGCGCGCTTCGCGGCGGAGCTGGAACGGCGATCGGGCGGGGTGCCCGACATCTGGGATGCCGAGGTCTCGACCCACTGGATGCACGCCCGCGACGACGACCGGGCGTTCGCCGCCGCGTGTCGAGCGATGGACGCCGCCGCCCTCGCGTTCGCGCTCGCGACCGAAGCGGCGATGGCCGAGCGGTGCGTCGACCTCTGGGAGCACGTCGCCGACCCGCAGGCCGTGAGCGGATGTACGCGCTGGGAGATGCTGGCCCGAGCGGCGGGGGCCCACCGCGCGGGCGGAAACGACGAGCGCGCGCTGCCGCTGACCGAGGCGGCGATCCAGGCACTGGGTGACGACGACCCTGCGACGCTCGCCCGGCTGCGCAACGACATCGGCCTGGACCTCTATCGCCTCGGCCGGGCGAGGTCGACCGAGTGGTTCGAGGACGCGCTGGCGATCCTCGGCGACCCGGACACCCCCGCCACACGGGTCCTCCGCGCCGAGATCCTCGCCAACATGTCGGCGTCGCTCATGATGAAGGGCGACTCGCCCCGCGGACTGGCCGTGGCCGAGCAGGCGCTCGCCGAGGGCCGTGCGGCAGGGCCGGAGGCACGCGCGGCGGCATCGCTCGGCGCCAACATCGCCGGAGTGACGCTCATCGACCTGAATCGCCCCGACGAGGCGCTCGCCCGGTTCGACGAGGCGCTCGACCTCGCCGGCGATGACTGGGGTCCTCGCGTGCGCTGGGCGATCAACCTGTCGGATTCGCTGAATCTTCTCGGACGCACGCGGGAGGCGCTCCAGGTCGCCGAGCAGGCGCTGGAGGAGGCTCGTCGCCGCGGAGAGGAGCGGGGCGCGGGCATCATGCTCATCACCAACTCCGTCGAGCCCATGTTCGCCCTCGGTCAGTGGGATCGCGCCGAGGCCATCATCGACCGGGCGCTGCGCGGCGAGACGCCGATGGCGTTCCGCCGGTACCTCGAACACCTCCACCAGTGGTTCCTCATCTGGCGCGGAGACCTCGACGCGGCACGGGCGTGGAACCGCGAGATCCGTGCCTCTCACGACCGCATCGGCCAGAACGAGAGGCAGGTGCGCACCGGCACCGCCTACGACGAAGCCGAGATGCGACTCGCCGACGACGACCCGAAGGGTGCCTTCGCCGTGCTCGAGGAGGTCATCTGGGACGGCGGCACGGATCGCCCATTCGACCGGCTGTGGGCGATCGCGATGGCCGCGCGCGCTCACGCGGCCATGCGGGATGCCGGGATCACGACACCCCGGAGCGCCGACGAGATCCGACAGCTCCTCGATCCGCTGCGCGACCGGGTCGGGGCGGAGGTCTGGGTGCGCATCGCCGAGGCCGAGATCGCGGAGGACCCCGCCGACACCGTGGCGCGGTGGGAGGCCGCGATCGCGCTGCTCGTCGAGGGACGCGGCCACCGGCACCTGCTCGGCGTCGGCCGCGTGCGCCAGGCGTCGGCGCTCGTGCGCCTCGGCGACCGGGATGCCGCCCGCGCCCACCTCGACCTGGCGCGTCGGGAGGCGGACGCGCTGGGCGCGGGCCTTGTCCGACAGATGGCCGACGATCTCGCCACCCGAGCGAGACTCGACGCCTCCGACAGTGTCGGCGAGCTCACCGCCCGCGAGCAGCAGGTGCTCGCGCTCATCGCCGAGGGGCTCACGAACCGGCAGATCGGGGAGCGTCTCTACATCAGCCCGAAGACGGCGAGCGTGCACGTCTCCGCGCTGCTGCGCAAGCTCGGTGCGGCCAACCGCGCCGAGGCGGCGGCGCGAGCGGCAGACCTCCTCGGGGATGCGGCCACGGGTCGCTGACGACACGACCGGCGCGCATGCGACCGGGCAGCCGGTGCGTCAGAGCGCCGCGGTCTCCGGCGGCTCGACGACTCTCGCCTCGCCGTGCGCGAGCACCTTGACGACGATGCCGCGCTTGGCGAGGGCGGCGACGGTGCGCGTCTCCTCCTCGCGGGTGCGGCCGAGGGCGCGCACGTTGGCGACGACCAGGACCTCACCGGGCTCGACCGTGTCGAACAGGCGCTCCAGGCGCGCTTCCCACGACTCGAGGATCTCGGGGGCGGGATGCCGGAACCCGTCGATCGTCACCCCGAAGCGTGCGAGCGCGTCCCGCTGCTCCACGACCGTCGGCATGTCATCCCGCGCGACGACCAGGCCGACCAGACGCGAGCCCGCCGGGCGCA
>JAUHYM010000224.1 GCA_030426515.1 Actinomycetes bacterium | reverse complement strand
GTGCTCGAGACGCTCACCCGGGTCGCAGCTCCCCTGATCCCGCTGATCTCGGAGCGCGTGTGGCAGGGGCTCACCGGCGGTCGCAGCGTGCACCTGGAGGACTGGCCCGATGCCGCCGCGTTCCCCGGTGGCGCTGATGTGCGGGCCGCCATGGACGCGGTGCGCGAGGTGTCCTCCGTGGGCAACGCGCTGCGCAAACGGCACGGCCTGCGGGTGCGGCTGCCGCTCGCGCAGCTGACGGTCGTCACCTCCGATGCCACCGGCCTGGCCGCCTTCGAGGGCATCCTCCGTGACGAGCTGAACGTGAAGACCGTCTCGATCGTGCCTCTCAGCGACGACGTCGCTGCGCAGTACGGGATCAGCCAGAAGCTGTCGGTCAACGCCCGTGCCGCCGGCCCCCGTCTGGGCAAGCAGGTCCAGCATGTGATCCGCGGCGCCAAGGCCGGCGTGTGGGAGGAACGCGACGGCCAGATCGTCGTCGACGGCATCCCGCTGGTGGCGGGGGAGTACGAGCTCACCCTCGAGGCGGGAGGGGTCGCGGACGGCACGGCGATCGCGCTCCTCGCCGATGGCGGGTTCGTGCTGCTCGACACGACGACGACCGCAGAACTCGAGGCGGAGGGGCTGGCGCGCGATGTCATCCGCGCCGTCCAGGACACGCGCCGCGCGGCGGACTTCGATGTGAGCGACCGCATCCAGCTCTCGCTCGTGTTCGGCGCCGACGCGGACGCCCGCGCCGTCGCCTCGGCGTTCGATCTCGCGGAGGTCGCCGGAGAGACTCTCGCGGTGCAGCACCGCGTCGCCACCGCCGCGGAGGAGCTGCGCCGCGACGGCGAGGTGTCTGCGAAACCCGAGTTCGAGGCCGTGGTCGCGGCGGGAACCTACGCCAACACCGGCGACATCACGATCGCCGTCGCTCGCATCGAGGAGGCACAGTGAACGATCGCGAACGCGCGGATGCCGTCTACGAGGCGCTCCTGGCCCGCGCCGGCGAGCGATGGGTGCAGCCGCGCAAGGAGCGCACCGCCCGTCTTCTGGAGTACCTCGACGACCCGCAGCGCACCTACCGGGTCATCCACGTGACCGGCACCAACGGCAAGACCTCGACGAGCCGCATCGCCGAGAGCCTGGTGCGCGCGCACGGCCTGCGCACGGGGCTGTTCACCAGCCCCCATCTGGATCGGTTCACCGAGCGGATCATGATCGACGGCGAGCCGATCGCCGACGTCGCCGTCGCCGAGGCGTGGGAGGAGATCGAGCCGTTCGTCGGCCTCGTCGACGGCGAGCTCGCCGAGGCCGACGAAGAGCCGCTCACCTTCTTCGAGCTGCTGACGGCGCTGGCGTTCGTCGCCTTCGCGGACGCGCCGGTCGACGTCGCGGTCGTCGAGGTCGGAATGGGCGGCTCGTGGGATTCGACCAACACCGCCGACGGGGACGTCGCCGTGATCGCGCCGGTCGACATCGACCACGCCGACCGGCTCGGCTCCACCCTCGCCGAGATCGCCGCCGTGAAGGCGGGCATCATCAAGGACGGCGCCGCAGTCGTCTCGGCGCGCCAGCAGCCGGAGGTGGAGGCGGTGCTGAGGTCGGCCGCCGCCTCTCGCGGGGCGACGTTCGCCATCGAGGGCGACCAGTTCGCCCTCACGGACGACCGCCTGGCCGTCGGCGGGCAGCTGATCAGCGTGCGAGGGATCGCCGGCACCTACGACGAACAGTACCTGCCCATGTACGGTGCGCATCAGGGCGCCAACGCGGCGCTCGCCATCGCGTCCGTCGAAGCGCTGATCGGCGGCGGCGAGCGCGACATCCCCGCTGACGTGCTCACCGCGGGACTGGCCGAGGTCCTCTCGCCGGGACGCCTGCAGCTGGTGGGGACAACCCCGACCGTCCTCGTCGATGCCGCCCACAACCCGCATGGCGCCCGTGCGCTGGCCACCGCGCTGCGGGAGGCGTTCGACTTCGCCGAGTGGGGTGTCGTGCTGGGTGTGCTCGGCGACAAGGACGCCGCGGGGATCGTGCGCGAGATCGCCCCGATCGCGACGCACGTGTTCGTGACCGCGCCGACCTCGGATCGCGCGGCCGATGTCGACGCCCTCGCCGACCTCGCCGAGGCTGCGGGCCTGGCCACCACCGTCCGTCCCGCGCTCGATGAGGCGGCGCAGGCCGCTCGCGACTGGGCGGCGGCGTCGGATCGTCGGGCGGTTGTGATCGCCGGGAGCGTCGTCCTCGCCGGCGAGGCCGTGGGCCTCGCGGCCGACGAGGAGTGGAAGCCGTGACCGGCGCCGCCGCCCGGCCGCGTCGTCGCCGAGGTGCCGCGGAGTCGCTAGGCGCCGTGGTGCTGTGCTTCGAATCGCTGATCGTCTTCCTCGGCGGCCTCGTCGTGTTCGGGCTGCGCGCGCTGCCCGATCCCATCGCACCGTGGTGGGGGATCGTCGGCGGTGTCGTCGTCGCGCTGCTGATGCTCATCACCGCGGGCATGCTGCGTCACCGCTGGGCCATCGTCCTGGGCTGGGTGCTGCAGGGGGTCGTCGCGCTGGGTGGGCTCCTCGTGCCCGCCCTTCTGATCGTCGCACTGGTTTTCGGTGTCATGTGGGGCTATGCCACCATCAAGGGGGCCGATCTGGACCGCCGCAACGCGCAGGCCGCGGCCGCACATCCCGAAGTGAACGGAGAAGACTCATGACCGAAGAGACCCTCGTCCTCGTGAAGCCGGACGGCGTCGCCCGCGGCCTCACCGGTGCGATCCTGGCGCGCATCGAGGCCAAAGGCTACGCGCTCGTCGATCTGCGCCTGGTCGAGCCCGACCGCGAGCGTCTGGAGCGTCACTACGCCGAACACGCCGGAAAGCCCTTCTACGAGCCGCTCCTCGAGTTCATGATGTCGGGCCCGTCGGTCGCGATCCGCCTGGCCGGGAACCGCGTCATCGAGGGATTCCGCTCCCTTGCCGGCACCACCGACCCCACCACCGCAGTGCCCGGGACGATCCGCGGCGACTTCGGCCGCGACTGGGGTCTGGCGGTGCAGCAGAATCTTGTCCACGGCAGTGACAGCACCGAGTCCGCCGACCGCGAACTGGGCATCTGGTTCGGCTGAACCTCACACGAGCGTCGCGATCACGTCCAGCCGCAGCTGGGCGATGATCGCGATGATCGCGTAGCTGGCCACCGCCAGCAGCGGCATCCAGCCCATGAGGGTGTCAGCGG
>JAUHYM010000223.1 GCA_030426515.1 Actinomycetes bacterium | reverse complement strand
AGACCGCACGCAACGAGCGCGATGAGGCTCCCGAAGAACAGGACACCCTGCACCGCGGGCCCCAGGGTCACCGCCGGCGTCAAGCCGGTCCGCAGCTCGACGTCGGTGAGCATGTGGCCCGCGTCGTCCGCGGGCAGGCTGTCGATCGTCCGCCCCGCGGGATCGATGACCTGGCTGGTCCCCACGGTGGAGATGTTGACGACGGACCGGCCCGTCTCGACCGCGCGCATGCGCGCGAACGCGAGCTGCTGCAGGTTCTCGTCCGTGTCGCGGAAGTCAGCGTTGTTGGTCTGGAACATGTAGACCTGTGCGCCGTCGCGAGCCCCGTCCCAGATCACGCTGTCGTAGATGACGTCGAAGCAGATGGCGAGCCCGATGCCGATGCCGTCGAGATCGAAGAACGGCGGATTGGTGCCGGGGGTGTACTCGCGCTGGATGAGCCCGACCAGGTCGGGGACCAGCATCTCGTAGAACCACCGGTCGGGAACATACTCCCCCATCGGGACCGGGTTCGCCTTGTCGTGCAGCTGGACGGCTCCTTCTCCGCGCACCCACAGCATCGACGTGTTGAAGATGTCGTCTCCGCGTTCGGTGGCGGCATTGACGATGAGCGGCGCGTCGACGGCTGCGGCCACCCTGTCCAGGGCGTTCGCCGTGACGCCGTTGTTCAGCGGGTCCGAATCGATGCCCCCCTCCGGCCAGAGGAGCACGTCCATCTCTGCCCCATAGAGCGGCTCGGTCGCCTCGATCTGCGCGGCGAGGACGGCATTTCGGTCGTGCACGTCGAAGTAACCCGAGGGCCCGTTCCCCTGCACGCTGCCAACCGTCAGCGTCCCGGCCGGTGTGGTCGGGAACGCGGGCAGCACCAGCAGGAGGACAGCCACCGCTGCGGCGGGAACGGCGGTGCGGATGTCGCGGTAGCGGCCCAGACGACCCCACTCGATCGCCGCCGCTGCGACGAAGACGATGAGGAAGGTGAGACCCGCGACGCCGACCCACGACGCGGTGCCGGCCAGCGGACTCTCGGACTGGCTCATGCCGATCCTGCCCCAGGGGAAGCCCGTGTAGGGCCAGGAGCCCATGAACAGCTCGCGGGCCGTCCACAGGCCCGCGATCAGCGCGGGAAGCGCGATCAGCCGAGCCCACCGGCCCGGCAGCGCTCGTGGCAGCCACCGGTAGGCCAGCGTGAGGGGGATAGAGCCGAGAGCCATGAACACCGTCTCGACGCCCGCGAGCGCGAACCACGGAATGACGCCGAGGTATCGCGTGATCCACACGATGTGGATGAGGTAGAAGCTCGCTCCGAAGACGAGGCCGACGAGCAGGCTCGACCACACGGAACGCCCGATCAGCGTGACCAGCGCCGCCGCGACGGCGGGAAAGGCCAGTGGCCACCAGCCCACCGCCGGGTACGCGAGATCCAGGACCGCGCCCGCGATGGCCGCGAGCGGGATCGCCAGCCACAGCGGCACGAGCGCGCGCACCCTCACGGGGCGAGTCGAGACGGACACCGCTCCAGCCTACGTCGCCCACTGGGCGAGTCCGCTGCGCGGGCGCGAGGTACCCCGTGACTCAGACGCCGGTGTACGCGACGATCCCGCGGCGCACAGCATCGAGGGCGCGGCGCGCGGTGTCGGTGAGCGGACCGGCGCCGCCATCGACCAGGGTGAGCTGGTCGAGCACATCGATCACCTGCTTGGTCCACCGCACGAAGTCACCAGCGGCCATGTCCGCGTGCCGCAGCACGGTGTCCAGTGGGAGGCCACGCGCCCACGCATGGATCGCGGGTGCGAGCCCGGTGGCGAGCGGTTCGGTGCCGGCGAGGTGGTGTTCCTTCTCGAGGTCATCGAGCCGTGACCACAGGTGCTCGGTCGCCTCAAGCGCCTTCCGGAACGGGCCTCTCGGGAGTGCTCGTGGGTCGGCATCGCCGTCGTCACGCCGAGGCTCGTAGACCAGGCAGGAGACGAGCGCCGCGAGTGCCGCGGGATCGAGATCCTTCCACAGCCCGGTGCGCAGCGATTCCGCGACGAGGAGGTCTCGATCGCCGTAGATGCGGCGCATCGTCCGTCCCGCGGCCGTCAGCTGCGCCCCCTCGTCGGTGAGGCGGATGTAGTCGACCGAGACGAGCACGTCCACGACCCGGTCGAACTGACGGGCGATCGTCCCGGTGCGCGACTCGATCTGCCGTCGCAGCTTGTCGACGCTGCGCTTGAGCTTCCAGTAGCGCTCGCCCCAGCGCGCGTGCGACTCACGGTCCGGACAGCCGTGGCAGGAGTGACGCTGCAGAGCCTTGCGCAGCGAGGCGATCTTCTTCTGCCGCTTCTCCCGGACGCCCCTCGGGGCGTTGGGGTCCTTGCGGCTGTGCCGCTCCAGATCCGTCAGCTCGCGCCGCATGCGCGCGTACTCGGTGAAGTCCCCCCGGTCGCAGGCCATGGCCTCGGCATAGCCGGCGAGCGACGCCTCCGACTCGCGCACCTGCGTGGCGAGGCCGACGACCGCCCGATCGGCTTGAAACTGCGCGAACGACGACTCGAGGATCTGGCGTGCGCGGCCTCTGCCGAACTGATCGATCAGATTGACCGCCATGTTGTACGTCGGGCGGAAGCTGGAGTTCAGCGGGTAGGTCCGCCGGGAGGCCAGAGCCGCGACCTGCTGCGGGTCCATGCCCTCCACCCACTGCACGACGGCGTGCCCTTCGACGTCGATGCCCCGCCGCCCCGCGCGCCCGGTCAGCTGGGTGTACTCCCCCGACGTGATTGCCGCCCGGGTCTCACCGTTGAACTTCTCGAGCTTCTCCAGCACGACGGTGCGGGCTGGCATGTTGATGCCCAGGGCGAGCGTCTCGGTCGCGAAGACGACGCGCAGGAGCTTGCGCTGGAAGAGCTCCTCGATGATCTCCTTGAACGCAGGCAGGATGCCGGCGTGGTGCGCCGCCACGCCCCGAACGAGGTTGTCCTGCCATTCCCAGAACCCGAGGGCGGCCAGGTCTTCGTCGGCGAGCGTGCGGGTGCGCTCTGCGATCACCTCGCGGATCTCGCGCCGCTCCTGGGGTGTCGTGAGGTCGACGCCGGCGCGACGGACCTGCTGGACGGCGGCGTCGCAGCCGACGCGACTGAAGATGAAGAAGATGGCGGGCAGCAGGTTCGCCCGCCCCAGCATGCGCACGACGTCAGGGCGGTCGATGCGCTCCAGCCGGCGCGGGTTGCCCGGGCGC
>JAUHYM010000033.1 GCA_030426515.1 Actinomycetes bacterium | reverse complement strand
CGGCTAAGAGAACTCTACGCCACCCGACCCCCGTCGCCAAATCGGGCCGGGCCCGGCGCCGCAGCATCCCCACCCGATCTCCTCCCCTCGCTCCGACGACACCCCCAGGGAACACCCGGCCGCCGAGGGAACACCCGGTCGCCGAGGGAACACCCGGTCGCCGAGGGAACACCCGGCCGCCGAGGGAACACCCGGTCACCCAGGGCACACCCCGTCGCCGAGGGAACACCCGGTCGCCCAGGGAACACCCCAGCGGCGTGGACAGCGTGTGCCTTCGGCGGCAGGCTGTGCCCTCGCCGCCGGCCTCCCCGGACTTCCCGGTGCTATGCAGGCGGGCGGATGCCGAATGCGGCGAGGCGCGCCCCGAGCGCTGCCGGTGAGCCGATGTGCTCGTCACCCCAGCGTGCGAAGCGCTCCTGCGAGAGCCCGCGAATCCAGTCCTCGCGCTGCTTCTCAGCGAGAAGGATGTCGTCGAGCGGGCGCCCCTGCCTGATCGCCTCGTCGACGTATTTGGTCTTGCCGTCGAACTCACCCAGAGCCCGCGCGTCGGGAAGCCGGAAGTCGACGAAGTAGTCACCGCCGCCGGGAGCGCCGAAACGCACTTGCAGCTCTGGGGGAGCGAACCCGAGCCGCGCCAGCTGCAGCCTGCTCACGCTCTCACCCGGCAACTCCGCACGACCGTCGGCGAACGCGACGACCTGCCGGCCGGCGCGCACACCACGAGAGCCGCGGGCCCGCCCGAGCCGCTCCGCGAGCTCCTCCCGCCAGACCGCGCGGGCGTCACGATCCCACACCCGTCCTCGCACGGACATCTGACGCTCCGCGGCGTCCGCGAGGGCCACAGCGGCGTCGGTCGGCAGCAGGCGGGCCAGGTCGATCACCGTCCGCCCCAGCGATGTGCAGAGGATGCCTCCCCGCCGCACGACGTCTCCGTCCGGCAGCGCCGCGGTATGGCGGAGGATGTCGGGCGAACTCGAGTTCCGGCGCCGTCGCGTCATCGTGAGGTGCACCCGGCGCGGCACGACCCGATACAGCGGCAGACCCCAGAGCACGGCGGCGGAGGTATGCGACATCACGACGGACGACCTCGCATCGCGCACCGCGGCGACGACGTGCGCGAGGTGTCGACCCTCGGGCCAGAGCTCGCGCCATTCCGTCGCCTCCATGTACCAGCCCCGCCGGATGCTCACCAGCGATCGCGTGGCGATCGCGGCCGCGATCGACCTCTCCGTCCAGCCCTCCGCCAGCAGGTGCCCTCGGGATTGGAGGATCGGCGAGACATCCTCCACCCCCACAGCGCGCTTCATGCGACCATCCGACCGCGGCGGGCGTGCCTCGCTCCCCGGGCGGAATCGGACTGGGGAGAACCCGCGGCTGTGGAGGAGGGGGCGACACGGGATGCCGCCGGTCGAGCCGGCGCCCGGTGCGCGTCACCCCGCCCCCCGTCCGGCGCCTGGTGCGCGTCACCCCGCCCCGCACGGTGCCCCGGAGCCCGCGCCCTCTCCCCCGAGACCCCGACCGCGAGGGAACACGTTCTCGCCGAGGGCACACCCTCCGCGCGCCGACAGCGTGTGCCCCCGCAGGAAACGTGTGCCGCCGCGGGGAGACGAGGGGTGCGCCCACCGGGATGCAACGCGTGCGCCGACCGGGGAGACGAGGGGTGCGCCCACCGGGATGCGACGCGTGCGCCGACCGGGCAGACGAGGGGTGCGCCCACCGGGATGCGACGCGTGCGCCGACCGGAGATGCACCAGCGTGCCGCGCGGCGGGTGTCGCAGACCGGCGGGGTCGCAGGCGCCACGTAGGGTCGGAGGGTGACCCCGGAACTCGCCGCACGCATCGTCGCGGACTCGCGCGACAGGGTCGCCTGGGTGCGGGCACGCTCCCGCGGAATCACCGCGACGGATGTCGCGACGCTCACCAGCGACCGCGCGATCGCGCGCGCGGCCGACGCGAAGCTTCTGGGTTCGGGCTTCTCGGGCAACGCCTACACCGACCACGGCCGGCGCCGCGAGCCCGAGATCGCGGCGTGGGTGGCGGCGACACACGGCATCCAGCCCTCGTCGGCGCTGTTCCACGCCGAGGTCGAGAAGCGCCATCTCGCCACCCCGGACGGCATCGCTGTCGACGGCGGCGGCCGCATCCAGCTCGCCGAGATCAAGACGACCAACAAGGCATGGCGGTCGATCCCCCGCTCGTACCTGCGGCAGGTGTGGTGGCAGCAGCACGTCCTGGGCGCGGAGCGGACGCTCGTCGCCTGGGAGCAGCACGTCGACTTCATCCCGCTTCACGACGAGCCCCGCTGCGTGTGGGTCGACCGCGACGAGGTCGAGATCGCCAAGCTCGTGCACCTGGCGACCACCCTCATCGACGAGCTGTATCGGCGCACCACCGGCAAGACTCCCCCGCAGCGCCCGGAGGCGCGGATGCCGCGGGCCGCGGCATCCCGGCAGCCGTTCCGCGCCCTCGCGCTCGCGGACTGACCCGGCCCCCTCCCCCGCCGCGGGCGCCACCAGCCGATACTTGACATGCGTCAACTACTGCGTATAGTTGATCCGCATCAACCTTCATTCCGAGCCTGGCAGCGTCGCGAGGCACCCCCGCGACACCGACCAGGAAACGCCATGACAGCCGAGACCGCCGCGCCCGCTTCGACCCGCATGACCCACCGCGAGGTGCTCACCGCCCTCTCGGGCCTGCTCCTGGGCATGTTCGTCTCGATGCTGGGCAACACCGTCGTCTCGACATCCCTGCCGGTGATCATCCACGACCTCGGCGGCGACCAGGCGGCCTTCACCTGGGTCGTCACGGCGATGCTCCTGACGATGGCGATCTCGACGCCCGTCTGGGGCAAGCTCGCCGACCTGTTCAACCGCAAGCTGCTGATCCAGCTCGCCCTCGTCGTGTTCGTCCTCGCCACGGCCGCGGCCGGCTTCGCGCAGGATCCCGGGATGCTGATCGCCTTCCGCGCCCTCCAGGGGGTGGGCGCCGGGGGCCTCGCGGCGCTCAGCCAGGTCATCATGGCCGACATCATCAGCCCCCGCGAGCGCGGCCGCTACATGGGCCTGTTCGGCGCGGTCATGGCGCTGGCCACCATCGGCGGCCCGCTGCTGGGCGGTGTGATCACCGACACGCTCAGCTGGCGCTGGAACTTCTACATCGCGATCCCCTTCGCCGTCGGCGCCCTGATCCTCCTGCAGCGCACGCTGCACCTGCCGGCCCGCCCGCGCACCAAGGTCACGATCGACTACCTCGGCATCGTGCTGCTGGCCGTCAGCGTCTCGCTGCTGCTGATCTGGATCACCCTCGCGGGCGACAGCTTCGACTGGTGGAGCGTGCCGACCGTGCTCATGGTCGGCGGCGCTCTGGCGGGCACGGCGCTGTTCATCCTCGTCGAGCTGCGCTCGCGCGAGCCGCTCATCCCGCTCTCGCTGTTCCGCAACCGCACCTTCACCCTCGCGGTGATCGCCTCGATCGCGACCGGCATCGCGATGTTCGGCGCATCCGTATTCCTCAGCCAGTACATGCAGCTCGCGCGCGGCGCCACCCCCACCCAGGCGGGCCTCATGACCCTGCCGATGATCGCCGGGCTGCTGCTCGCGTCGATCGGCATCGGCCAGCTCATCTCGCGGTTCGGGCACTGGAAGCCGTACCTCATCGGCGGCTCGATCTCACTGATCGCGGGCACGGCGCTCCTGTCGACGATCGAGTACGACACGAACTTCGTCCTGGTCTCGATCTACATGTTCCTCATGGGAGCGGGCGTGGGCGCCACGATGCAGAACCTCGTCCTCATCGTGCAGAACACGACCCGGCCGACCGAGATCGGCGCGGCGAGCGCCGGGGTGACCTTCTTCCGGAGCCTGGGCGGCACGGTCGGCGTCTCGGTGATGGGCGCGGCGCTTGCCGCCACGGTCACCGACCTCATGGCGTCGGCGCGCGAGGACCTCACCGCCGCGATCACAAGCCTGGGTGCCCCAGGCGCCGCGATCGCCGAGCAGCTGCAGAGCGGCGAGCTCCCGCAGGTCTCCGAGCTGCCCGAGGTCGTGCGTGTCATCATCGAGGACGTGTACGCGCAGGGCATCTCCCACGCCTTCCTCATCGCGGTGCCGTTCGCGGTGCTCAGCCTCATCGCGATCGCGTTCCTTCCCAACGTGGCCCTGGGCCGCATGACCACCACGGAGCGCATGGATGCCGGCGAAGCCGGCCTCGCCACCGTGTCGGTGAGCCAGGGCATGGATGCCGTCGCCGGCGCCTCCGCCGACCGACAGACCGAACGCGCGGGCGACGAGAGCGCCCAATGACCGTGCCGCACGACGAGAACGACCCCGCTCTCGCGGCGGCGGTGCAGCGACTGGAGGGGGCGTTCTCGGGCGTGATGATCCAGTTCCGCCGGTACTACGCGGATGCCGCCGAGACCGCCAGCCCGGGGCTCCTGCCGAGCTCGTTCAAGGCTCTGGCCGCACTGCACCACGGCGGACCCACCACCCTGTCGCAGCTCGCCGAGAAGCTCACCGCCGACAAAGGGCTCATGAGCCGGCAGATCTCGGAGCTCGAGCAGCTGGGATTCGTCGAGCGGACCCCGGACCCCGACGACCGCCGCATCCGGCTGATCAGCGTGACCGAGCTCGGGCGCGAGCGTCTGCGCGCGGCCCGCGAGCCGTATCACCGCGAGATGACCCGCATCCTCTCGGACTGGCCGATCGAGTCGATCGACCAGCTCGCGTCGCTGCTCCAGGCACTGTCGGCCGGTCAGCGTCCCGAGGCGTAAGCGCGCGCTCACCGCGCCCGGCGAACGCCCGTGCGCAGGGAAGGTTCCGGTCTGTAGCGTCCGTGTAACACGGCCGAGACAATCGCACGATTGGATGGTCTCGTACCAACCACCCCTGCGCTGGGCGACGACGGCCGGCGCGTACGGAAGGAGCGACCGATGCGATTCCGGCCGCTGCCCTCGTCCAACCCTGCCGAGGCGAGCAACAGCGTCATCCCCGACCCGCCCGCGACCATGCGCGCCGCGGTGATCGACGACACGGGCGACGCCGATGTGCTCCACGAGGGAACGCTGCCCACCCCCTCACCGGTGCTCAGCGAGCTGCTCGTGCGCGTGGTCGCCGCAGGCGTGAACCCCATCGACGTGAAGACGCGGGCGGGGCGCGGCCTGTCTCGCGCCATCGACGGGTATCCCGTCGCGCTCGGCTACGACTTCAGCGGCGTCGTCGTGCGCGCACCCTATGAGGCGCACCCGCTGCAGCCGGGCACCCCCGTGTTCGGGATGCTGCCCTTCCCGCGCACCGGCGGCAGCTACGCCGAGTACGCGGTCGTCCCCTCGCTGTCGGTCGCGCGCAAGCCCGCCGCCCTCTCGCATGTCGAGGCCGCGGGCGTTCCGCTTGCCGCCCTCACCGCGTGGGGGCTGGTCGTCGAGACCGCACACGCCCATGAGGGGCAGCGGATGCTGATCCACGCCGGCAGCGGTGGCGTCGGCCACTTCGCGGTGCAGTTCGCCGCCTACTTCGGCGCGCACGTGACGGTGACCTCGTCGGGCCGCAACGCCGCCTGGCTGCGCGAGCTCGGCGCGTCGGTGGTCATCGACTACACCACCACCGAGTTCGACGAGGTCGTCTCGGAGGTTGATGTCGCCATCGACCTGATCGGCAACGTCGACGGCGGCGACGTCGGCACCCGGTCGATGACGGTCGTGCGTCCCGGCGGCCTGTACGTGTCGGTGCCCACCGCGTCGAGCTTCGACTACACCGCGGCCTCCGAGCAGGCGGGCGTGCGCGCCACCGGCTTCGTGGTGAACCCCAGCGGCGAGACGCTCGCGACCATCGCCCGGCTGCTCGACTCGAACTCGGTGCAGGTGTACGTCGACGATGTGTTCGACCTGGCCGACGCGGCGAAGGCGCACGCGGCGCTCGAACAGGGGCACACGCGGGGCAAGATCGTGCTGCGGGTCAGCCCGGACTGAGCCTGTGCCTCACCGCGCGCGCAGCGATGGGTCCCTGATCTCGGCGATGCGCGCGTCGAGCACGGCGCGGATCGCGTCGTCGGGGAGCGGCGCCGCCGGCTGGAACCGGATCGTCCCCTTGTCGACGTCGAACCCGTCGAGGACGTCGGCGACGCGACCGGGCACGGCCCCGCTGAACGGGTACAGCGCGATGTGCTTCTTGGTCCGCATCACCGCGATGAGGGCCTTGCCGTCGTACATCAGCGCCGGCATGCCGTAGCTCTTGCCCTGCGCGGTGTCGGGCACGTGAGCCCGCGCAACGTCGAAGACGTGCGAGATGACCTCCCGATCATCGCCTTCGAGGCCTGCCAGGTAGTCGTCCACAGTTCCCATGGGGCCATCGTGCCACCACCGCGGGCTCACCGCAGGAGATCTCCGTCTGTCGACGTCGCGCGCGCTTCGCGGCACGATGGACGCATGAGGCGCGTGCATGTGACGGTCCAGGGTGTCGTGCAGGGCGTCGGCTACCGCTACACGATGAAGATGGTGGCCGACCAGACCGGTGTCTCGGGGTGGGTGCGCAATCGGCGTGACGGATCGGTCGAGGCCGAGGTCGAGGGCTCCCCGTCGCAGGTCGATGAGATGCTCGCCTGGATGGCGGAGGGCCCGCCCGGCGGCCACGTCGACGCAGCCGCGGTCTCCGAGATCCCGACCATCGACTCTGCCGAATTCGAGGTCCGCGCGAGCGCCTGACGCCACACAACGCAGAGGAGGCCCCGCCCGGATGGGCGAGGCCTCCTCGAAAGATGCGCGATCAGGCGAACGCGTTGACGTCCAGCGGGATGCCGGGGCCGAACGTGGTCGACACGGCGCCCTTCTGGATGTAGCGGCCCTTCGAGCTCGACGGCTTCAGCCGGACGATCTCGTCCATCGCGGTGGTGAGGTTCTCGTGCAGCTGCTCTGCCGAGAACGACGCCTTGCCGACGACGAAGTGGACGTTCGCGTGCTTGTCGACGCGGAACTCGATCTTTCCGCCCTTGATCTCCTCGACGGCCTTGGCCGGGTTGGGGGTCACGGTGCCGGTCTTGGGGTTCGGCATGAGGCCGCGGGGGCCCAGCACCTTGCCCAGGCGACCGACCTGGCCCATGAGCTCCGGCGTGGCCACGGCCGCGTCGAAGTCGGTCCAGCCGTCAGCGACCTTCGCGATGAGCTCGGGGCCACCGACCTCGTCGGCGCCGGCGGCGGCAGCGGCCTCGGCGGCGGGGCCGGTCGCGAACACGATGACGCGCGCGGTCTTTCCGGTGCCGTGCGGGAGGATGACGGTGCCGCGCACCATCTGGTCGGCCTTGCGCGGGTCGACCGAGAGCTTCAGCGCGACCTCGACGGTCGAGTCGAACTTCTTCGAGCCGGTGTCCTTCGCGAGAGCGACGGCCTCAGAGGCGCTGTAGAACTTGCCGGCGTCGATCTTGGCGGCGGCGGCTGCATAAACCTTGGACTTTGCCATTTTCGTACTCCCCTCAGCCCTCGATCGTGATGCCCATGGAGCGGGCGGTTCCGGCGATGATCTTCGACGCGGCGTCGATGTCGTTCGCGTTCAGGTCGGGCTGCTTGGCCTCGGCGATCTCGCGGACCTGCGCCATGGTGATCTTGCCCACCTTGGTGGTGTGCGGGGTCGGCGAGCCCTTCTGCAGGCCGGCGGCCTTCTTGATCAGCTCGGCGGCCGGCGGGGTCTTGAGGACGAACGTGAAGCTGCGGTCCTCGTAGACGGTGATCTCCACCGGGATGACGTTGCCACGCTGCGACTCGGTCGCCGCGTTGTACGCCTTGCAGAACTCCATGATGTTGACGCCATGCTGACCGAGCGCGGGCCCGATCGGCGGCGCCGGGTTGGCGGCGCCGGCGTTGATCTGGAGCTTGATCAGGCCGGTCACCTTCTTCTTCGGTGCCATGTGTTTTCCTTTCGTCGAATCGGATGCCTCGCACCGCCGTGGTGGTGGTCGCATCCGTTCTCCCGCAGAGCCGGCATCTCCGGCTCGCGGTTGCCTGCGGGCGCGCCGGAACGCGCACGCAAACCACCCAAGTCTACCTCACCGGCGACCCGGCCGAGAACGAGCGAGGCGCCCGCCGGCAGATGCCGTGGGCGCCTCGCGCGATGTCGGGGGATCAGACCATCTTGGTGACCTGATCGAACGACAGCTCGACCGGGGTCTCGCGCTCGAAGAGCGAGACGAGCACGGTGAGCTTGCCGCTCTCGGGCTTGATCTCGCTGATCGAACCGGGCAGGCCCGCGAACGAGCCCTCCTTGATGGTGATCGTCTCGCCGATCTCGAAGTCGACCTCGGCGGGGATCGCGCGCGGCGCCGCCGCGGCGCCCTTGGTGCCGCCGGTCGACTTGGCCGGAGCGGACTCCTTGACCTCGACCAGCGACTTCAGCATGTTGAACGCCTCTTCGAAGCGCAGCGGGGTCGGGTTGTGGGCGTTGCCCACGAAGCCGGTCACACCCGGGGTGTGGCGGACGACCGACCAGGTTTCCTCGTTGAGCTCCATGCGCACGAGCACGTAGCCGGGGATCCGGACGCGCGTGACCATCTTGCGCTGCCCGTTCTTGATCTCGACGACGTCCTCCATGGGGACCTCGATCTGGTAGATGTCCTCTTCGACCTCGAGCGTCGACTTGCGCTGCTCGATGTTGGCCTTCACCTTGCGCTCGAAGCCGGCGTAGGAGTGGATGACGTACCACTTGCCGGGCAGCAGGCGCAGCTCGGTGCGGAACGCCTCGTAGGGGTCGATGTCCTCGTCCGCCTCGGCGGCCGCCTCGTCCTCACCCAGCTCCGGGCCGTCGTAGGCGGGCACACGGTCGGCCTCCTCGGCCTCGCGCTCTGCCACCTCCTCGGCGATGGAGTCATTGAGCACGTCGGCCGCAGCCTCGGCCTCGGCCGTCTCGTCGATGTTGAGCGCGTCGTTCACGATCGCGTCCGCCTCCGGGTCGTCTACTTCCTGCACGTCGTCCGAGTCGTCGCCCTCGTCGTCGCCGCCCTCCACGTGCAGTGCACGGTGCTCGGCGGGCTCGGACGCCTTCTCCTGCTCAGACAGGACGTTGCCCTCCTGCGCCTCGTCCTCCTCGGAGGACTGCTCAGCGGCCGTCGCCCAGTCGGCGTCGTCGACATATCTTTCAGACACTCGGATCTCTTCCATTCCTGCTGCGGATGTCACGGCACCCGCGTCACACGCCGGAGCGCGGCGGTCAGCCGACGATCGTCCCCGGCACGCCGAAAACAACGGTCGCGAGCCACGAGAAGACCAGATCCAGGCCGTAGACGACCGCCATCATGATGACGACGAACGCGAGCACGACCGCGGTGAACTTCAGCAGCTCCTGGCGCGTCGGCGTGACGACCTTGCGGAGCTCGGCGATCACCTGACGGATGAACAGCGCGATCCGTCCGAAGAAGCCGAGCTTCTTCTCGCGTGTCGCCCCGCCCGAGCTGACGATCTCGTCGCCGGGCCCGTCTGTCGCTGTGCTCACCTGATCTGTACCTTTCGTGTGCCAGCGCGACGCTGGCGCGCAGGGCGGACAGGACTTGAACCTGCAACCTGCGGTTTTGGAGACCGCTGCTCTGCCAATTGAGCTACCGCCCTAGAGACCGGATGGTCCCGAGGTCGAGGTCTACACACGTTCGCCGCACCACGATCGGGAGCTGCGCACCCGCGGGCACGGCGAAAGAATGCAGACTTCTACTGCATCGTCCAGTGTACGGCATGCCCTCCGACGCCGCGAACCGAGGCCGCCTGTCGCGGGGCGCTCAGTAGGGCTGGACGCCGTAGCGGTCCGGCTCCTCGCCGCGCTGGAACGCCCGCCCGGTGAGCGCGGTCGGGCGCACGCGCACGTAGTAGTACTTCAGCGTCGGGATCCACGGCTTCAAGGCGAGCTCGTCGGCCGCCTCGACCTCCGCGCCCGTGTCGAGCACGTGTGCGGTGCCCCGCACGACGACGCTCCACGCGTCGGTGTCGGTGTGGTCGTCGACCTCGAACAGCACCTCGTCGTTGATCGTGAGCTCGGTGAGCTTGCTGCCCGGCGCCGTCCGGAACAGGATCGAGCCGTCGTCGACCACGTAGTTCACGGGGAAGATGTCGAGCACGTCTCCGACGTGCGTGACCAGGCAACCGAGCTCGCGCCCGGCGAGCCTCTCCCAGCACTGGTCGTCGGAGAGGGTGGTGACCACGGTGTCGGCGTTCTCGTCCATGTCCCTATTCTGGCCGGTCGCGTCGGCTGCGAGAAGGGACTTTCGGCACTGTTCAGACACCCGGCGTGCGGTGCGGCGCGGGATGCCGCAGACCTGGCCGCCTCGGGCAGCGGCCGGGCGCGGCATCCCGCACGTTCTCAGCCCGCGACGCGGATGAGCTTCTTGTTGACGAACTCGTCGGCGGCGAGCAGGCCCATCTCGCGGGAGGTGCCGGAGCGCTTGACCCCGCCGAAGGGCAGCTCGGGCGAGTCGGCGAGCACGATGTTGACGTACACCATGCCCGCGTCGATCTTGTCGGCGATGCGCTCAGCCTGCGCGGGGTCGGTCGTGTAGACGTACGAGCCGAGACCGTACGAGGTGTCGTTGGCGAGGGCCACCGCCTCGTCCTCGTCCGCGACCTTGTAGACCACGCCCGCGGGGCCGAACAGCTCCTCGCGGTACACGTCCATCTCGGGGGTGACGTCGGTGATCACCGTCGGCTCGATGAAGGCGCCGTTGCGACCTCCCCCGGCGACCAGGGTCGCGCCCTGCGCGATCGCGGTCCGGATCTGCGCCTCCAGGCGCTCCGCGGCGGCCAGGGACGACAGCGGGCCGAGGACGGTGTCCTCCGCGAACGGGTCGCCCATCGTGCACGCGGTCATGGCGGCGGTGAACTTCTCGACGAACGCGTCGTAGAGGTCCTCGTGCACGATGAAGCGCTTGGGCGCGTTGCAGGACTGCCCGTTGTTGTCCATGCGCGCCTCGACGGCGCCGGTGACCGCGGCGTCCAGGTCGTCGGTCGACAGCAGGATGAACGGGTCGGACCCGCCCAGCTCGAGCGCGACCTTCTTCAGGTGCTGGCCGGCCAGCGCCGCGACGGCGGAGCCCGCACGCTCGGAGCCGGTGACCGAGACACCGCGCACACGCGGGTCGGCGATGATGGTCGCCGCCTGCTCGTTGCTCGCGTACACGTTCACGTAGACGCCCTCGGGGAATCCGGCATCCCGGTACATCGCCTCGATCGCCGCGGCCGACTCGGGGCACTGCGGGGCGTGCTTGAGCACGATCGTGTTGCCGACCGCGATGTTGGGCGCGGCGAAGCGGGCGACCTGGTAGTACGGGAAGTTCCAGGGCATGATCCCCAGCAGCACGCCCAGGGGCGAGCGGCGGACGATGGCGTACCCGTCGTCCGAGAGAATGTCGAGCTTCTGGTCGCCGGTGATCTTCTCGGCGTTGTCGGCGTAGAACTCGGTGATGTCGGCGGCGAAGTCGACCTCACCGTACGCGGCCTCGAGCGGCTTGCCCATCTCGCGCACGATGATGCGGGCGAGCTCGTCGCGGCGCTCGCGGTGCAGCTCGGCGACGCGGCGGATCTTCGCGGCGCGCTCGGCCACGTCGCTGTCGCGCCAGGCGGTGAACGCGGTGTGCGCGGCGGCGACCGCCTCGTCGATCTGCGCGTCGGTGAAGGTCGGGTAGGTGGCCTCGGTGTCTCCGGTGGCCGGGTTGATCACGGCGTAGTCGCTCATCGTTGCTCCTTGTTGGGGGGTAGTCGTCGTGTGGTGCGGTGGTCGGGTCAGCCGACGGGGATCAGCGTGTACTTGGTCGAGAGGTACTCGTGGATGCCCTCCAGGCCGCCCTCGCGGCCGATGCCGGACTGCTTGACGCCCCCGAAGGGCGCCGCGGCGTTCGAGACGACGCCGACGTTCAGGCCCATCATCCCGGTCTCGAGGCGGTCGATCATGCGGTGGCCGCGGGCAAGGTCCTGTGTGAAGACGTACGAGACGAGTCCGTATTCGGTGTCGTTGGCCAGCCGCACGGCCTCGTCCTCGTCGGCGAAGGTGGCGATCGCGAGCACGGGCCCGAAGATCTCCTCGCGCAGGATGTCGCTGCCCGGCTGCACCTCGGTGACCACCGTGGGCTCGAAGAAGGTGCCCTCGCCCTCGATCGCGCTGCCGCCGGTGCGCACGGTCGCCCCGCGCTGCACGGCGTCGTCCACGAGCGCGGACGCCTTGGCGACGGCATCCTCGTCGATGAGCGGCCCGATCTTCACGGCGTCCTCGGTGCCGCGGCCCACGGGCAGCGCGGCGACCCGCGCGGTCACGCGCGCGGCGAACTCCTCGGCGACGGCCTCGTGCACGATGAAGCGGTTCGCGGCGGTGCACGCCTGCCCGATGTTGCGGAACTTAGCGAGCATCGCACCGTCGACCGCCGCGTCGAGGTCGGCATCCTCGAACACGACGAACGGGGCGTTGCCGCCGAGCTCCATCGACACCCGCAGCACCCCCTGCGCGGCCTGCTCCATGAGCTTCTGGCCGACGCCGGTGGAGCCGGTGAAGGAGAGCTTGCGCAGGCGCGGATCGGCGATGATCGGCCCGGCGATCGCCGACGACCTCGTCGAGGTGACGACGTTGACGACGCCCGCGGGAACGCCCGCCTCTTCGAGGATCTTCGCGAAGTACAGCGTGGTGAGCGGGGTGAGCCCCGCGGGCTTGACCACGACGGTGCAGCCGGCGGCGAGCGCCGGGGCGATCTTGCGGGTGGCCATCGCGAGCGGGAAGTTCCACGGCGTGATGAAGAACGAGGGGCCCACGGGGCGCTGCGAGACGACCATGCGTCCCGTGCCCTCGGGGTTGAGCCCATAGCGACCGGCGATCCGCACCGCCTCTTCGCTGAACCAGCGGAGGAACTCGGCGCCGTAGGTGACCTCGCCGCGCGACTCGGCCAGAGGCTTGCCCATTTCGAGGGTCATCAGCAGCGCCACCTCGTCGGCACGCGCGGTGAGCAGATCGAACGCGCGGCGCAGGATGTCGCTGCGGCGGCGCGGCGCGGTGGCCGCCCAGTCCTCCTGCGCGGCGACGGCGGCGTCGAGAGCGCGGATGCCGTCCTCCGGCGTCGCGTCGGCGATCGTCTTGATCGTGCGGCCGGTCGACGGGTCGGCGACGTCGAACGTGCCGCCGCCGGTGGCATCCTGCCATCGCCCGCCGATGAACAGTCCCGCGGGGACCTGCGCGAGAAGGTCGCTCTCGGCGGTGGGGGGCGTGGTGTCAGCGGTCATGTGTCGCTCCTGGGTGTCGTGGGGGCGGTCATCAGGCGGGGTTCGTGGTGCGCGGGCGTCGCGGACACCCTCGTCGCCGCATCCCGACCCCGCGAGGGCACATCGGGGCCACGAGGGAACATGCTGCGCGCGTCAGCACGGTGTGCCCTCGGCGCGACGATGTGCCCTCGGCGCCACGCAGGACCGGACGGGCGGGAGAAACCGCGCAGCGGCGGGCACGGCGGGCGGGATGCTGTGCATCAGGCCTCCTGCGCGGGCAGCGCGGCGAGCGCGGCGGCGAGGACGTCCATCGCCTCGTGCAGCAGCGGGTCGGGGATGGTCAGCGGCGGGAGGAACCGCAGCACGTTGCCGTGGGTGCCGCAGGTGAGGACGATCACGCCCTGGGCGATGCAGGCGCGCGCGAGGGCGCCGGCGGTCGCCGCGTCGGGGTCGCCGGTGGCCGGGTCGACGAACTCGGCGGCGACCATGGCCCCGCGCCCGCGGACGTCGCCGATGCGCGGGTCGCCCAGGCCCTGCAGGCGCGAGAAGAGGATGTCGCCGACCTCGCGCGCCCGCGCGATGAGGCCCTCGTTCTCGTAGGCGTCGATCGCGGCGAGCGCCGCCGCGCACGCCACCGGGTTGCCGCCGTAGGTGCCGCCCAGTCCCCCGGTGTGGGTGGCGTCCATGATCTCGGCGCGGCCGGTGACCGCGGCCAGCGGCATCCCACCGGCCAGGCCCTTCGCGGTGGTGATGAGGTCGGGGACGACCCCGAACAGCTCGCTGGCGAACATCGCGCCGGTGCGGGCGAAGCCGGTCTGGATCTCGTCGGCGATGAACACGACGCCGTTCTGCCGGCACCACGCGGCGATCGCGGGCAGGAACCCGTCGGCAGGGACGATGAATCCGCCCTCACCCTGGATGGGCTCGATGATGACGGCCGCCAGCGCGTCGGCGCCGATCTGCTTCTCCATCACCGAGATCGCGCGCGCCGCGGCGTCGGCGCCGCTGAGCCCGTCGCGGAACGGGTATGAGACCGGGGCGCGGTAGACCTCGGGGGCGAACGGGCCGAACCCGGCCTTGTAGGGCATCGACTTGGCGGTGAGCGCCATGGTGAGGTTGGTGCGGCCGTGGTAGCCGTGGTCGAACGCGACCACCGCGGGACGCCCGGTGTGCTTGCGAGCGATCTTGATGGCGTTCTCGACCGCTTCGGCGCCGGAGTTGAACAGGGCGGACTTCTTGGCGTGGTCGCCGGGGGTGACCCGTGCGAGCGCCTCGCACACGGCGACGTACGACTCGTAGGGCGAGATCATGAAGCACGTGTGGGTGAACTGGGCCACCTGCTCCTGCACCGCCTGAACCACCGCGGGGTGCGCGTTGCCGACGGTGGTCACCGCAATGCCCGACCCGAGGTCGATGAGCGAGTTGTCGTCGGCGTCGACGATGACCCCGCCCCCGGCGGCGACGGCGGCGATGGGGGCGGTGTGACCGACACCCGCGGCCACGGTGGCCGCCTTGCGCGCGAGCAGCTCCTGCGAACGCGGGCCGGGGATGGCCGTCGTCAGGCGGCGCTCCTGCGGAAGGCGGGGTCCGCCGAGCGGGATGGCGGGAGCATCGGGGGAAGCGGCAAGCGTCATGGGGCTGAGCGTACGAACTCGACCCTCGGTGCACAGTGGCCACCATGTACAGTCAGAGTCCGTACTTATACATGTCGTACAGCAGTGAGGACTTCGGATGCCGGCCGCCCCTGCCCCGCCCACGCTGCGCGCGCTGCTCGGGCGGGCGGACTTCGGCCTGCGCCTGGTCGTCGACGACCCCGGCCGTCTCGACGCGCCCCTGCGCGGCGTGCACAGCTCGGACCTGGCCGACCCCACTCCGTTCCTCTCGGACGACCTGCTGCTGCTGACCACTGGCCGCCAGTTCGCCGGGTGGTCGGACGACGACCCCGGCTACGCCGACTACGTCGCCCGCCTCGACCGGCGCGGCATCGCCGGCATCGGCTTCGGCACCGAGGTGCTGCGCGCCGGCATCCCCGCGGGCCTCATCGCCGCGTGCGCGGCCGCCCGGATGCCGCTGGTCGAGGTTCCGTACGAGACGCCGTTCATCGCCCTCTCGCGCGCGAACGCCGAGGCGATCGCCGCGCGCACCTACGCCCGCCGGACCTGGGCGCTCGATGCGCAGCGGGCGCTGGCCCTCGCCGCCCTCGAGCCCGAGGGCATCACCGCCACCCTCGCCGAGCTCGCCCGCCAGCTCGGCGGGTGGGCGGCCCTGTTCGACGCGTCCTGCTCGGTCGTCCACGAAGTGCCGGCAGGGGCGCTGGACCGCCCCTCGCGCGCCGCGGTGTCGGCGCGCGCGGGCGACCTCGTGCGCCGCGGCGGCCCGGGCGCGGCGGCACTGCAGGCCACCGCCATGACGTCCGGCGGCGTCCTCGCCGTCACGGTGCAGACCCTGGGCCGCGGCGGGCACCTGCGAGGGGCGCTGGCGGTCGCCGCCCCCGCTCTCGACGACGCCGCACGGGGCGTGCTCACCTCCGCGGTGGGGATGCTGGGCCTCGCGCTCGAGCAGCGCCACGCGCTGGCCCGTACCCAGCGCCGGCTGCGCACCGGGCTGATCACGGCGCTCCTGGCCGGGCAGCGCGATCTCGTCGCCCAGGTCGCCGGCGCCGTGTGGGGGGAGCTCCCCGAGGGGGACGTCGTCGTGGGGTTGGTGACGGGCACCCCCGCACAGCTCGCCCGCGCCGCCGACGCGCTCGAGCGGCATCCCGGCCCCGTGTTCTTCGGCCCGCACGGCACCGACCTCGTGGTCGTCGCCCCGGCCGGCGACGACAGCGCCCTGGCGGCGCTCGCCCCCGATGCGGGCCTGCGGGTGGGGGTCTCGCGGCCGACCGTCCACGGGTTCGCCGCGGCCCTCGACCAAGCACGCACGGCGGCGGCGTCGGCCCGGGAGGACGGGCCCGTGGTCACCTTCGACGAGGTCGCCGACCTCGCCGTGCTCGGCGGCGCGCCGGTATCCCGTGCGCTGGCCGCCGCGCGCCTCGCACCCCTCACCGCGCACGACGCCGCCCACGGCACGGCGCTCATCGAGACGCTGCGCGCGTGGTTCGCGGCGGACTGCGCCAACGAGCAGACGGCCACGGCCCTCGGCGTGCACCGTCACACCGTGCGCACCCGCCTCGCGCACATCGAGCGCCTGCTCGATCGCGACCTCGGCTCGTTCGCGGTGCGCGCCGACCTGTGGACCGCGCTGCGCCTGGCGTAGGCGGCGAGGGATAGCGAGGATGGACGCGTGAGCGAACACGTGCGCAACGGCGAGGTCTCGTGGTGGTGGCGCAGCCGGGGCGGCGCGCCGACGCCGCGGGCCCCGCTGCCGGGGTCGACCGATGTCGACGTCGCGATCGTCGGCGCCGGGTACACCGGACTGTGGACCGCGTACACCCTGAAGACGCTGCAGCCCGATCTGCGCGTGGTCGTGCTCGAGTCGCGGTTCGCCGGATTCGGGGCGTCGGGCCGCAACGGCGGCTGGCTCACCAACGAGGTCACCGGAGGCCGCGACCGCTACGCGGAAACGCACGGTCGGGATGCCGCGATCGCGCAGCAGCGCGCGCTGAACGACGCGGTCGACGAGGTGCTCTCGGTGATCGCGCGCGAGGGCATCGACGCCGACGCGGTCAAGGGCGGCGAGCGCCTCGTCGCCCGCACGCCGGCGCAGGAGGCGCGACTTCGCACGCTGTTCGCGCACGAGCGGTCGTGGCCGGTCACCGACATCCAGTGGGCGGATGCCGCGGCGACCGCCGACGCGCTGGGCGTCGATCGCGCCCGCGCCTCGGTGTGGCATCCGCACTGCGCCCGCATCCATCCGGTGGGGCTCGTCACCGGACTCGCGGCGGCGGTGGAGCGGCTGGGCGTGCCGATCTACGAGGGCACCCGGGTGAGTGAGATCGGTCCTCGGCTCGCCCGCACCGCGCGCGGAGACGTGCGGGCGGATGTCGTCGTGCGGGCGACCGAGGGATTCACCGCGGACCTTGCCGGGCACCACCGCACCTGGCTT
>JAUHYM010000032.1 GCA_030426515.1 Actinomycetes bacterium | reverse complement strand
TCTCCGCCTTCGTCGCTTTCGGCCACTTCGACAACTGCGCCTTCGTGACCGCGTTCCGCTGCGCCAACGTGAGCTCCATCCTCGATGATCACGCGGGCATTCCTGGATGAGTCAACGAATACCGGCACGCGGGCATCTTCCATGAGTCAACGCGCCCGATTTCACGATGTCCGATCGTGATGGTAATGTTGACCCTCGGTTCGCCCGAGTGCGAACGACGCGCCTCTAGCTCAATCGGCAGAGCAACTGACTCTTAATCAGTGGGTTCAGGGTTCAAGTCCCTGGGGGCGCACCAGAGAAAAGCCCCGGTAGATCAAGGAATCTGCCGGGGCTTTCGCTTTGCCCAGGTTGCACGCCTGCCCGAGCGTGCAACCAACGTGCAACGAGATTGCCCACTGGCCGATGTCCACTCGGGCATCTGGGGCGATCCGTTGTGCCCACTGGGATCGGCTGCCCTCACCCGGTGCCCTCATTGCCCACCCGTGTGGAAAACGGCGGGGAGAGGGTTTTTTTGGTCCCGGGCGCGGTGTACTGCTCCGAGGTCCAGTCTGAAAACTGGGGCCGTTTCAGGCCCAGTCGGGCGACGTGATGAGCGTGGTGTTGTGTTCGCCGCGGCGTTTCCGGTTGGTGCGGTGTGCGCCGTCGGCGGTGTTGCATCGGAGGTGTTCGGGGCGGACGTTGCGGGGGTCGTCGGCGAGTTCGGGCGCGTCTTCCACGGCGATGATGTGCCCGGCTGTGGTGGAGTACGGGTGGGGGTGGCGCAGCTCGGGGTGGAGTGGTCTGCCGCAGCGAGCGCATGGGCCGGTGGCGGTGCGGATCGCGGCGCGGATGCGTCGCCACGTGTAGGTGTCTCGGCCTGGTGTGGTCACGGGCATGTCCCCTTGGAATGTGCGACCGCCCCGCGGTCCGCGTGTGCGGTGCGGGGCGGTCGGGTTCCGCGCTGGTCGCCGTTTCAGATGATCGGCCGGCCATCCATTCCGGTCTCCCGGCTGAAAGGAGGGGGCTCATGTGGGCCCACGAAGTGCCGGGCGGTGAGGTTGACGCGGGGTCTAGTCGTCCCCTTCTGGTGGGGGCGGTGGTGGGCCGGACTGGCTGACCGCTGTGGCGAGTGCTTCGCTGGGGGACAGTCCGGCTTGGTGGAGTTCCCACGCGCCGGGGCTGCCCCGCTTCAGCAGCTGGGCGAGCCCGCGGGCGTCGGTGGTCATCAGGCTCCCTGCAGGGCCTTGTGGACGGCGAACGCGGACGGACGGGCGAGGGCGAAGTCGCCGCGCCAGTGAGCGACGATGCCGACCTGACCGTACTCGGCGTACCGCTCGGTGAGAGTCTGGATCGTGAGCTCGAGGCGCTGACCGATGAGCAGCTGCGACCAGTCGCCGGCGAACACGTCGGTTGCCGTCGAGAGCGATCCCTGCGTGTAGGTGGGGATCTTGGTGGTCGTGATGCGCTGCAGGTCGGTGACGTCCTGCGGGGCGCGCAGCGGCTGGTAGGACGAGTCGTACAGCTTCGCGAGCTTGCGGGCCATCTTGCTGTTCCAGATGAGCGCGTTGGGCTCCTCGTTGCCGTCGCGGACGGTGTAGATCGTGTCGAGGATCTCGTTGTACGCGGACGCGGCGGTGATGCTGGTGCCGTTGGTCGCGGTGACGCCGGCGGCCGCTCCGAGCACGTTCGGTGCACCGGACACCGCGAGCAGCTCGGCGAGCACACCGGTGGGGTACGCGGCCGCGTCGAGGTCGATCGATCCGGCACCGGACCCGACGCCGCCGTACAGGGCGACAAGGTCGATGTGCTCGGCGAACGCCTTCGCGATCGCCGCTTCGACGATCTCATCGGCGTTGTCTGCGTCCTGGAACCACTCGAGCGACCCGACGACGAGCGTCGACATGGTCTTCGCGGACAGGGTGACGCTGTCGAGCGTCGGGTCGCTGGGGGTGATCTCCGATGCTTCGGCGCGGAACGCGGCGGTCGGGTCGCCGGTGAGGCGGCCGATCTTCACGGTCTGCGCGTCCATCGGGATGATCGTCGCGCCGGCGCGGGTGACCGCGGACTGTTCGCGGGCCCGGTCGATGATGTTCCCGGCCCAGACGGTCGGGACGATCGCGGACCCGGAGGATGTCGACATCGCGCGGAGCATCTGACCGATGCTGCCGTGCTGCCCGACGACGTGACTGTCGGCGGCATGACGGGCGGTCGCGGCCCGTTCGACGGCCGGGTGGTTGCGGAACGACTCGCCGGAGCGGAGCGCGGCACGCTCGCCGGTGTTCGCGTTCACCCAGCGGTCGCCGGCGTCGCGCTGCGTGCGGTCGTCGGCGCGGAGCGAGACATGGCCGGCACCGGTGGGGTGTCGTTCCTCTGCCTGCCGGGTGGCGCGGTCGTCTGCGGCCGACTCCCGCTCGAGCTCGGCGAGCTCGGCGCGTGCTGCGGTGAGCAGCGGCGGGATCTCGGCGGCGCGGGCGGCCTGGTCGACGGTGAACGTGTCGAGTCCGGCGAGCGCTTCGCCTTCGGCGCGGAGCTGGTTGATCTTGGTGTTGATCTGCGACCGGAGGGTCGCGAAGGTGGTGTTGGTCACGGTGTCTCCCTGTGAGAGTGGTTGGGATGCCGGCGCGCGAAGAGAACGGCGCTCGACGATGGAGCGGCGATCACGTTTCTTCGGTCGTCTGCCTGCCTGTCCGCTGATCTCGCGGCTCTGGCCCGTGAACCTGTCGCGACCGCCTGGCTCGGTCATCTGCTCTGCCAGCGGTAGCGACTGATCCCAGGATATCGGCGACGTGCGACATCATGCGGTATCCATCCCGGCGAGTCCTGTCGGTGTCGTCGCCGCGGCGACCGCCGCGCGGGCTTCGAGCATCGCGCGAGCTTCGGCAGGGTCGTCCGCGGTGAGCAGCTGGTCGGTCTGCTCGAGGACGTGCGCGGTCACGACAGCGACCGTGACGGCGGTGGCGTCGAACGACACGAGCCGGCCCAGCAGCTCGACGCGTTGCTCGGGCGCGACGATCAGCAGCGCGGCGAGACCGCGAGCGCGGTCCTCCATCACGTCGAGCGGGTCGGGGGTGTGGTCGGTGGTCATCGTGATTCCCTCCAGAATCGCTGGTCGAGGATGTCGGACGATGCGAGGCCGCGGTCGACGAGACTCACCGCGAGGCGGTGCGTGTTCAGCCGCTCGGGCGGGTCTTCGGCCAGGCGTCGCTTCTGGTAGCCGATGTCGTGTTTCTGCTTGCTCATGGGGTCTATCCCTCGGTTCGGTTGCGGCGGTATCGGTCGGCGCGGGCCGCGTTGTGGCGGGCGCGGAAGGCGGCATCGGAGTGGTAGCGGCGTCGGTGACGTTCGGCGTCCGCGGCGCGGCGTTCAGGGGTGCGGTCGCGGTGCCGGTACCGGCACGCGTCGTCACAGAACCTGCGCAGACCGTGGGCGTCCGCGGCGAGCGCAGCCCCGCACTCGGTGCATGTCCGGCCGGTCACGATGTCACCCCGACAGTCCGCGATGTCACCAGCACTCGGCGACGCCCCGCGATCCCACACGCAGAGCGGGAACGGGCGTGCCCACCGGCCGCGGGAATGTCACACCAACCGGTCGAGTGCACACGCGCAAAATGGATTCCGGGCGCGGTGGATCGTGGGTGTGTGTGGCTCGAAAAAACGGCGGTCATGCTGGCTTCTCTCCGGTCCTGTAGTAGCGGCCGGCCCACATGCCGGCCGGGGGGCGTGCTTTCGCGGCGTACGCGGCGCAGAGGGCGCGTACGGGGCAGGTGTGGCAGACAGCGCGCAGCTCGGTCTGGTCTTCCTCGTCGAGCTCGTGGCGGGTGAGGATGAATCGCCAGTCACCGACACATGGGGGAGTGGCGGCCTCGAGTGCTTCGGTGAGTGCCTGGTACTCGGCTGCAGCCAGGTTGGTCATGCGGTCCTCGCGATCTCGTCGATGGTGGCGTGGGGCTTCGCGTCGGTCACGGCCGCGGGAGTCGACGTTGCCGCGTCGTGGACATCCTCAACCGCGGGCTCGATGACCTCACCTGTCTCAGGGTCGGCTTCGACGTCACGCGACCATTCGCCGTCGTCGTACTGAACCTGACGCTCGGTCCGCTCAGGTGCCCCGTTTGGGGCACCTGCCAAGTCACGTTGAACGGTGCTGTCCCCGACGCCGACGATGGGTGCGATCGCGCGCGTGGACAACCCCTCGCCGGAGAGATACCCGACCAGCTCTTGCCGTTCCTCACGGCCCAACCGCATCGGCTCATCCGCGAGCGTGTGACCGTAGACGCAGTACCGGCCTGAGTCGTCGGGCTGGTGCCCGCACCTGGTGTGCCAGATCTGCTTCGGGGGCTCGGGGCGCGGTGTGGACTCCCATCGCTCGAGCTCGATGCGCGCGTCGCGGCACTTCCAGCAGCTGCGATCGGTGCCGTTGGGGTGGTCAGAACAGAATCGGGGCGGGGGTTCCCCTTCCCTTCTATTCACTTCCCTTCCCTTCGTGGCGGGATATCCCGCCACGTCGCCCGCCAGGTCGCCCGCCAGGTCGCCCGCCAGGTCGCCCGCCAGGTCGCCCGCCAGGTCGCCCGCCAGGTCCGTGGAGTTATCCACAGGGGGGATGGCGGGGTATCCCGCCACGTCGGCGAGGATGCGCCAGCGGGTCGCCCGGCCCGCTTGGGACTCGGCTCGCGCGATCAGTCCGTCAGTCTCGAGCGCGGCGAGCGCGTTGCGTGCGTCGCGGCGGGACATGCCGACGTCGCCCGCGAGCGTGTCGGCGGAGGGCCAGGCTTCTAGCTCCGCGTTCGCGTACTGGCAGAGAGCGATGAGCACGCATCGTGCCGCCCACGTCCCGATCTGTCGTGTGCCGTGTGTGGGTGCGGCGAGCGCCCATGAGGTGAGTTCGGCGTGGTCCGCGCCCATTCACGTCACCTCCCAGAGGGTGCACCGGTTGCCCAGGCTGGTGAACGCGAGTGCCCCGGTGTCTCTGACGGCTCCGTCGCGCACGAGGTGGGCGCGTGCGGTCCTCAGTCGCTGGTCGGTGACCGTGGGGTACCTCGGGCCGCCTCGGGCCGCGTAGCGGGCGCAGAGTTCTTCGTCGGTCGATGGGTGCTCGCGCAGCAGCTCGAGGACGGCGGCGCGGACGGTCCCGAGCTTGGCCGGCGTCGCGGCGTCGGCTGCCTCGGCGGATGTGCCCGTGTCGAGTCCCATCGGCCGGGCCCGGGCGGTAGCCTGGTACGTGATCCGATCGCCAGTCTGATCTTTCGGAGCCGCCTCGTCACCCGCGGGGCGGTTTCTGTTTTCGGTCACAGTCGATCACCCCCGGATGGGAGGGTCACCGGTGGGTCTGGGATCTCGGCCGAGAGCTCCACGATGCGCACGGCGATCGCGCGGGCGAGGTTCTTGTCGGCGATGAGCGCGAGGTTGCCGTTGTCATCGAGGATCCCGATCGCGTCGGGGGCGTCGTCGGTGTGGACGATCGCGACGACGTCGACGGCCGCGTCAGCGTTCCACTCTTCCTCGGTGAGCATCAGGCGCCTCCGGTGTACTGGAGGGGCTGCCCGAGCTTGTCGATCGCGTCGAGGTCGACGCGGATCATGCGTGCGCCGATGCGGCGTGCGGGGAGCTCGCCGTCGGCGATGAGTCGGCGAATGGTCTTGGTGCTGACCTTCAGGCGGTCGGCGGCTTCGGGGATGGTTCCCCAGGTGGGTGTAGACATCGAAACCTCTCAGGGTGGGCTGAATAGCCCTCCGCTGAGAGGTTCGGAATCGCGGTGACCTGTATACCTCCCGCCGCGAGGAGGTGGGTTCAGTCTAGATCAGGGTGCTTAGGTCCACTTCCGACACGCCGAGGGTGTCGGCGCGGTCGATGAGGATGTCGATCTTCGCGAGCGCGTAGTGCCGGCCGCAGCGCTTGCAGGTCATCGCGGCGCGGTCTCGCATGATCTCCTCGGCGCTCGCACCCCGGTCGACGGCCGCGATGTCGAGCGTGGCCGCGTCGACTGTGTCGGCGTCCACCTCACGGCCGTCGGTGCGGCGAATGATCATCTGGTGGTTCTCTGTTCCGGGTCGGTAGTGCAGCTTCCACTTCGAGTGCGTGCCGCGGCCGGTGCAGGTGAGCGTTGCCATGGCGTCCCCTCACTGCTCCGTGCCGTCGGCTGCGCGCTGTCGGTCGCGTCGCCACGCTTCGATGCTGTGGACCCGCGCGTTCGGGATACCGGCAGATGGGTCGAGCTGCGCGGCCTTCGCGGCGCGTTGCAGGTCGCCGCGCGTGATGTGCACGTACTTCGCGGTCATCGTCGGCGTCGCGTGTCCGAGGAACTCTTGCGCGACCCGCAGGTTGCCGCCCGTGCGCTCGTAGACCGTCGTACCTGCCCGGTGTCGCAACGAGTGGGTGTTCAGTCCCGAGACTCGGCGGATCCGGTTGTAGATCGCGTCGCCGTTCAAGTGCCCGCCACTCGGGGCAGGAAACAGCCATCCCTGCTCGGGGTAGACGGCCAGAAGCTCGCGAAGCGTGTCCGACAGATAGACCGTGCGCTCATGCCCACCCTTCCCGACGACGTACAGCCATCCGTCTTCGGTGATGTCGTCCCGGTGCACCTTCGCGATCTCCGACCGCCTCAGCCCGCACTCCGCGCCGAGATGGATCATGATCCGCGTGTCAATCGGCGACTTCATCGCCGCGATCGCGATCTCTTCCTCACCGGCGATGCGGCCCATCTTCCGAGGCATCCTCGCGCGCTTGAGCATCGTTGCCGGGTTGTCTGGCCTGTGCCCGTACCTGACCATCCATTTGAACAGGTGCCGGAGCGACGCGAGCGCGGCGTTGTAGGACGCCGGGGCCCAGTCATGCGACCGCAACCAGTCCTCCACCTGTGTCTCAGTGGCAGTGTGCGGGTCGAGGTCGGCGCTGAGGTGTGCGGCGTAGTGCCGGCGGACGCGCAGAGTCTCGGTGGATGTGGACTCTCGCGCGACGTACGCGAGGTACTGGTCGATGAGGCTAGCCTTCTCGTTGGACATCATCTGCTCCGTTCGGATGGTGTTCTGCCCTCGTCGCGTTGCCGCGCGGCGGGGGCTCTCTTGTCGCCGAGGGCGGTCACCTTCGGCGGGGTCTGGTGGGGGAGTGGCATCCGGTCCGCGAGCTCGCTGTCGCGGCCGGTGGTCGCCTGGTAGGCCATAGCGGCCACGGTGGTGGAGTGCCCGAGGAACGCCATCGTCTCGCGGAGGGTCGCGCCCGACTGTGCGTGCATCGTGCCGGCGAACGCGCGCAAGTCGTGCTCTCGGACGACGTCGCGGATGCCGGCCGCGTCGCGGGCAGCGTTCCAGTGTCGGTTGAACTGACGGTCGTGCAGGAATCCGGTGCCGCCGACGGGCGGGAACACGAGATCGTCGGGGAATGGCCCGACGTATTCGCCCAGGTGTGCTTGCACGTCGGGTGTGAGTCCTCGGGGGAGTGGCACCACTCTGACGCCTTCTCGAGACTTGGGCGGGCCGACGTGCCACCCCTGCCCGGTGATGTAGACCGCCGCGCGGTCGACCGTGATCAGCGCGCGGCCGTCGTCGATGATCACGTCGCGGCGGCGAAGCGCTCGCCACTCGCCGGAGCGCAGACCGCCGTAGGCCGCCAGCAGCACGGCGAGGCGGAAGAATGGGCCGATCTCGTCGAGGACGGTTCCGAGCTCGTCGATCGTCGGGGGTCGGTGCTTCACACCGGACTGCGTCTTGGTGAGGTTCGACGGGACTGGGTTCGTGGTGATGATCTCGTCAAGGATCGCTGTGTTCAGGACGGCCCGCAGCAGCCGCGCCTCTGCGCCCGCAGCGGTCTTCCCGGCCTTCATGCGTTCGGCGTGCCACGCGCGCACTCGAGCCGGTGTGATGTCTGTGATGCGGTCGTCGCGGAACGTGGCGAGCCCGCCGCGTAGCTGTCGCTCGTACTCGGCGCGGGTCTTGGGTCGGAGAGGATCGCCCTTGCCGGACACCCTCTGTTCGATCCATGTGGCGGCGTAGGTGCCGAACCGCTCTGAGTGGGCGCGCTTCGATTCGGACTCGGCCTGCGCCGCGACGACAGTGGGAGAGATCCACTTGCCGCGCTCGATGTCGGCGCGGACGCCGCGCAGCCATCGCTCGGCTTTCTCGCGGCCGGTGCGAGGCTTCGGGCCACCTGCGGTGCGCGCATCGTCGGAGAAGGTCTGAGGAGCGGTGTACCGCGTGCTGTCTGGCCCGGTGTACGACGCTTGGTAGCGGCCGGATGGCAGCTTGCGGATCGCGCCCCACTGCTTGCCGGTCACGCGGTCACCTCCCAGCCCATCGACCGCCAGGTCGACGGGTAGAGGTCGATGTCGCCATCCATCCACGTGTAGAACAATCCGCCGTTGCGGGGCACCGCGATCACCTCTCGCCGCTCGTCCCCGCGGGCGATTGTGAGGGTCTCGATGTCCACTGATCCGCCTTTCGTGCAACCAACGTGCAACCAAACGAGTCCATTCGGGTCCGTTCGGGTCCATTTAATCAGTGGGTCAACCGTTGCACAACCCCTGAAATGCGCGGGAGAAGCGCGGTATGGCGCGGGTCGTGCAACATTGCACGACACTGACTCTTAATCAGTGGGTTCAGGGTTCAAGTCCCTGGGGGCGCACCACGACTCGAAGGCCCCGCGTTCACGCGGGGCCTTCTGCGTTCTCGCGCCGTGCCGTCGGCATGGGATCACACGCGACAGTCCTCATTCATGTGCGCCGAGAGATCCACGGGGGTGGCTCCGTCGGTGTCGTCGACGAGCGACGTCCAGAGCACCTCGCCGCGCGGAACCGCACAGTCCCCACCGCCGACGAAGGACACCGCCGCAGCTGTGTTGGGGGTCAGTACGCGTTCCGTGGTCGCCGGCCAGACCACGCCTCCGGCATCCCGCCATGCGGTCACCCGCACTGCGCCCGCGGCGCAGGGCGGCTGAGTGGGGCGGGCAATGACGACCCACGTTAGCGAACCCGCCCTCGTCGGTTCCGCGCCGCGCGCCACAGGGCGGCTTGACAGTCGCTCGCGGAGTTCATACGGTGATACCCGTAACCTGAATCAGCTTTCAGGTTATGCACCGAGGATCCGTCCTTCAATGGCGAAAGGCACGCACTATGCGGGTTTCGAAGAAGTTGCTCCTGGGCTCGGCGGTCGCCGCCACAGCCCTCGTCCTTGCGGCATGTGCGCCGCAGACCTCATCGGAGGCGGGAGGTGAAGGAGAAGGCGCACCCAGCGAGGTCACCGTCGGCGTGATCACCAGCGAGACGGGCGCGCTCGCCAGCTACGGCGAGCAGTACCTCGATGGCTTCAAGGCGGGCCTGGACTATGCGACCGACGGCACGAACGAGGTCGACGGCATCGCGATCAACGTCGAGTACACCGACGACGGCGGAGACCCCGATAAGGCAGTCACCGCCGCGAAGGAGCTGATCGGAAACGGCGTCAACATCCTGGCCGGCACCGTGTCGTCGGGGGTGGCGCTGGCTCTGGCCGAGCAGGCCGCACAGAACCAGGTGCTGTACATCTCCGGCCCCGCCGCCGCGGATGCGGTCACGGGCATCAACGAGTACACGTTCCGATCGGGCCGACAGAGCGCCCAGGACGTAGCGACCGCGGGGTCGTTCCTGGATGGTCTCGACGGCAAGACGGTCACCGTCTTCGCGCAGGACACGGCCTTCGGTCAGGGCAACGAGGCCGCGGTGAACGCGATCCTCGGCGCTCAGGGCGCGACGGTCAACTCCGTCCTCGTCGCCGAAGACGTCACCGAGTTCACGCCGTTCGCGCAGCAGGTTCTCGCGGCCGAGCCGGACCTCGTGTTCGTCGCATGGGCGGGCGCCACCTCCGGCGCCATGTGGCAGGCACTCAGCCAGCAGGGCGTCCTCGACGAGATCCCGGTCGTCACGGGTCTGGGCGACTCCGCGACGTTCGCCGCGTACGGTGAGGCCTCGGAGCAGATCTCGTTCCTGAACCACTACTTCCCGGGAGCACCCGACAACGAGGTCAACACCGCGATGGTCGAGGCAGTCGAGGCTGCCGGCGGCACCCCCGACCTGTTCACGCCGGACGGCTTCAACGCCGCGCTCATGATCGTCCAGGCGATCCGCGAGGGCCAGGGCGATGTCGACGCGATGATCGCCGCTCTCGAAGGCTACGAGTTCGAGGGACCGAAGGGCACCACGACCGTGCGCGCCGGCGACCACGCCCTCATCCAGGAGATGTACCAGGTGAAGCTCGTCGCAGACGGCGACGGCTTCGCGGCAGAGCTGCTCGAGACGGTGCCGGCCGACGAGGTCGCCCCCGCCGAGGCCGAGTAGGAAGCTGCAGCACCACCGATGACGACCTCCGTCCCGCCCGCGCTCGCCGTGAGAGGCCTCGGCCTCCAGATCGGTGGAGCATCCATCCTGAAAGACGTCGACCTCGAGGTCCCCGCCGGTTCGCTGGTCGGGGTGATCGGGCCCAACGGTGCCGGCAAGACCACGCTGTTCAACGTGATCTCCGGCATCGCCAAGCCCACCGAGGGGACGGTGCACCTGGGGGGTGCCGACATCACCCGAATGTCGGTGCCCCGCCGGGCGCGGGCGGGACTGGGTCGCACCTTCCAGACTTCCAACCTCTTCCCCAAGCTGAGTCTTCTCGAGAACGTCCGCCTCGCGGCGCAGGTGTCGCGCGGCGGCAGCTACTCGCTGCTCAAGTTCCCGCGTCGCCATGACGCGGCGACCGAGGAGGCGCTGGCGCGTCTCGATGACGTCGGACTCAGCCACAAGGTCCACACGCCCGCCGGCGACATCTCCCACGGCGACAAGCGCAAGCTCGAGATCGCGGTGCTCCTGGCCACCGATTCGGACGTGCTGCTGCTGGACGAGCCGATGGCCGGGGTGTCGCGCGCCGACATCCCGGGGCTGGTCGACCTGATCAGCCGCCTCCATCGCGACAGCGGGCGCACCATCCTCATGGTCGAGCACCACATGGACGTGCTGCTCGGCCTCGTCGAGAAAGTCGCGGTCATGTACTACGGCACGATCATCGCGTTCGACACGCCCCAGTCGGTCATGGCCGACCCCACCGTGCAGAGCGCCTACCTGGGAACCGCCGCATGAGCGACCACATCCTCTCCGTCACCGGCCTGCGCGCCTCGATCGCGGGGCAGCAGGTGGTCGAGGACGTCACCTTCGCCGTCCCGCCGACAGGCATCACCGCCGTTCTCGGGCGCAACGGTGCGGGCAAGACCTCCACCATCCGCGGCATCCTCGGCCTCATCCACCGCAAGGGCGAGGTGCGACTCGCCGGTGAGCGCATCGACGCGCTCGCGACGCACCGGATCGTCCAGCGTGGCGTCGGGTACGTCCCCGAGGACCGCGAGGTCTTCGCCAAGCTGAGCGTCGCCGAGAATCTCGCGCTCGCCGAGCGACAGCGCAAGCCCCGCCGCGAGTTCGTCGACAGCCTCTTCCCGGATCTGGTCGCGCGCCGCGACCAGCCGGCGGGCACCCTGTCGGGCGGGCAGCAGCAGATGGTCTCCGTGGCCCGCGCCCTCCTCAACGACAACCGTCTGCTTCTCGTGGACGAACCCACCAAGGGCCTCGCCCCCAAGATCGTCACCGAGGTCGCCGACGCCCTCGCACAGGCCTCCGACACGGTCCCCATGCTCCTGGTCGAGCAGAACCTCGACGTGGTGCGTCGCTTGGCGCAGGATGTCGTGGTCATCGCCGACGGCCGTGTGGTGCACACCGGCTCGGCCGCTGAGCTTCTCGCCGACGACGAGCTCACGCAGCGTCTGCTCGGTGTCCACGCGGACGGCGAAGAGACCGAGGCGACGACCGGGGAGGTGCACGCGTGAGCGGCATCGTCCTCGTCCTGATCACCGGTGTCGGTCTCGGCGCCCTGTACTTCCTGGTCGCATCCGGACTCAGCCTGATCTACGGGCTCATGCACGTGCTCAACTTCGCCCACGGCGCGTTCCTCACCCTGGGCGCCCTCGTGGGCTGGGAGGTCGCCCAGCGACTGGGCACCGACTCCTGGGGTGGCTTCGCGACCTCGATCCTCGTCGGCGCGCTGGTCGGTGCCGCCTTCGCGACGCTCACCGAGCTCATTCTGATCCGGCCGCTCTACGAACGACACATCGAGCAGGTGCTCGTGACCGTGGGCCTCGCCCTCGCCGCCGTCGCGCTGTTCGAGGGCATCTGGGGCACGGACGCCGTCACCATCGCCGGACCCACCTGGCTCCGCGGCACCACCGAGGTGATCGGCGCGAACATCCCGAACGTCTACTGGGTGCTGATGATCTGCGCGGCCCTCGTCCTCGCGGCGATCGTGCTGTTCCTGCGCAAGACCCGCTACGGCATGATCATCCGGGCCGGGGTGGAGAACCGCGCCATGGTGACCGCTCTCGGCATCGACGTCCGCCGCTCCTTCACCCTCGTGTTCGCGATCGGCGGGGCGGCAGCGGGCATCGGCGGCGTCCTCGCCATGCACTACACGACATTCGTCTCGGCGCACCTCGGTCAGACGCTGCTCATCTTCGCCTTCATCGTCACGGTCGTCGGCGGACTGGGCTCGCTCACCGGCGCCGCACTCGCGTCCGTCCTCGTCGCGGTGCTGCAGCAGTTCGCCAACACCTACCTCGGTGGAACCGGCGACTTCATCGTCGTTGTCCTGCTGGCGGTCGTGCTCCTCGTGCGCCCGCGCGGACTCATGGGGAGGCCCGCATGACCATCACCACGCCCACCGACGACGCCCAGACGTCGACCATGCCCACGACGCGAGCGACCATGGTCGTCCCGCCCGGGCGCGGCGTTCGCCTCGTCGTCCCGATCGCGGGAATCGCGCTCGTCGTCCTGATGGCGGTGCTGCCGCTGCTCAACATCCAGATTCCCGGGATCCTGCCGGGGCCGACCTACACCCCCGGCACTCTCGCGCTGCTCTCGCTGTGTCTGGTCTTCGCCGCGCTCGCACTGTCGTACAACATGCTGCTCGGCACCGCCGGGATGCTGTCGTTCGGCCACGCGCTCTACTTCGGTGCCGGCGCGTACGGCTTGGGAATCGTGCTCGAGAACGCCGGCGTGCCGCTGTTCCCGGGCGTGTTCATCGCCCTGCTCGGCGGCCTGCTCATCGCGCTCCTCACCGGAGCGGTCGCGATGCGCGTCTCGGGCATCCCCTTCGCGATGGTGACTCTCGCGTTCGCGCAGGCGGGGTCTGTCCTCGTGCGGCGCAACGCGCAGATCACCGGCGGCGAGGAAGGACTGAGTCTCGCGACCGAGCAGGTTCCGGAGGCGCTCATCGGCGTCGTCAACACCCGGAACCTCTACTGGGTGTGCCTGGCGGTGGTGGTCATCGTCTACCTCGTCAGTCTGTGGATCGACACCTCGCGACTCGGTCACCTCGCCCGCGCGACCCGAGAGAACGAACTCCGCGTTCAGGTTCTCGGGCTGCGTCCCTACGCCGCCAAGCTGATCATCTTCCTCGTGGCCGCGGTGCTGGCCAGTCTCGCCGGCGTGGCCTACATGCTGCTGCAGTCGGGCACCGTGCCCCGCGCGGTATCCGCCGATCTCACGATCACGGTCCTCGTCATGGTGGTCCTCGGCGGCGCTGGCTACCGGTGGGGTGCCATCGTGGGGGGTGTGCTCTACACACTCCTCGATCAGCGGCTGACGGTGCTCGCCGGCTCCGAGTGGATCCACGGGCTGCCGGACGTGCTGCGCATCCCGCTGTCCGAGCCGCTGTTCCTGCTCGGCGTGCTGTTCATCCTCGTCGTCATGTTCCTGCCCGGCGGCATCGCCGGCACGGTGGATGGATGGGTGCGCGGCCGGCGACGTCGCCGCGCACTGCGTCAGTACGACGAGGCCGTCGAGGACACCCGGGTCACCTCGTGAGCGGCTTCCCCTTCGACGCGGCCGACGGCGGCATCGACGAGCCGCACACGCTCGGACGCTGGCTGACCGATCGCGCCCGCAGCGCGCCCGAGAAGATCGCGATCGACGACCGTGGCGTGACGATCAGCTACGGTCGGCTCGAGGAACGCGCCGTACGCCTCGCCGTTGAGTTGCATCGTGCCGGGTACGGCCCGGGCGACAGGATCGCGACTCTGTCGGGCAACTCGATCGACCACGTCGTCGCATTCTTCGCCTGCGCCAAGACGGGCATCGCCTTCGCACCGCTGTCGTGGCGCCTGCGTGCGCATGAGGTCGGCGCCCTCATCGATCGGGCCGCGCCCGCGCTCCTGCTGATCGACGACGAGTACGCGGCCCTGGCCGGCGACGCTCTGCGCCACGTGCCGGAACCACCGGCGACGGCGCTGCTGGGCGGTATCGGCGTAGAGGTGCACGTGCCGGCTCGCGAGGGCGGCGGCGCACCGCTGCGCCCCGTCCGCGATGAGGATCCGCTGCTGATCATCTTCACCTCGGGCAGTGAGGGCGTACCCAAGGGGGTCGTCCTCACGCATGCGAACTGCTTCTGGAACAATCTGTCGCTCGCCGGTGCAATTCAGCTGTCAGCCGATGACGTCGTGCTCGCGATGCTTCCGCAGTTCCACATCGCGGCGTGGAACGTCCAGCCGCTGCTGGCGTGGTGGGTGGGGGCGACGGTCGTCCTCGAACGCGGCTTCCAGCCCGCGCGTGCCTTGGCGCTCATCCGCGATCGCGGCGTCACCGTCATGATGGGCGTGCCCACCACGTACCGTCTGCTCGCCGACGAGCCGGGATTCAACGAGGTCGATCTCTCCGGACTGCGCGTCGCGCAGGTCGGCGGAGCGGCGATGCCCGAGGGCCTGGCCGAGACCTGGGCGGACCACGCGGTCGCGCTGACGCCGGGCTACGGCCTCACCGAGGCGTCGCCCAACGTGCTGCGCGACAGCGGAGCCCACGGTGCGGGCGGGCCGGCTGCGACGCCGTACCCGCATGTGAACGTGCGGCTCGTCGACCCTCAGACCGGGCTCGTGCTCGAAGGTGCGGCGACAGGGGAGCTCCAGGTGGGCGGCCCCGGTGTGTTCGCCGGGTACCTCGATGACGTCACGGCAACGGCAGGGGCGATGGCGGGGGAGTGGCTGCGCACCGGCGACGTCGCGTCACGCGACGCGCATGGTCGCTATCGCATCGTCGACCGGCTGAAGGACATCTACATCTCGGGGGGCGAGAACGTCGCACCGGCGGAGGTCGAGGCGGCACTCCTGCGACACCCCCTCATCGTCGATGCCGCCGTCGTCCCGGTCCCGGACCGCGTGTGGGGCGAGCGCGGCTTCGCCTTCGTCGTCCGGCGGCCCGGCGTGGCGCTGTCCGAGGACGAGGTGCTGAGCCACGCGCGCGCCCAGCTCGCGGGTTTCAAGACACCCGTACGGGTGGCCTTCCTCGCAGAACTCCCGCGCACCCCGATCGGCAAGGTCCAGCGAGCCCGACTGCGCTCCGGCGCCCGGCAGATGATGGAGGAGGTCGCTCATGAGCAGTCCTGATCGGACGGTGATCGACGATGACGCGCCCTCGGTGTCGCCGCAGACCGGAAAGCCCCTGACCAAGCGCGGGGAGGCGACGCGGCGCCGCCTGCTCGAGGCCGCCGAGGCGGTCTTCGCCGACATCGGGTACCACGAGGCGTCGATCGTCAAGATCACCGAGCACGCCGGCATCGGACTGGGGACCTTCTACCTCTACTTCGACAGCAAGCAGTCGATCTTCGAGGCGCTCGTCGTCGACCTCAACCGACGCGTGCGTCACGCGATGGCCGAGGAGATGGCGGATGCCGAGGACCGACTCGAGGCGGAACGCGCCGGCTTCCGCGGGTTCTTCCGCTTCACCGCAGAGCATCCGGCGCTGTATCGCGTGGTTCGCGAGGCGGAGTTCGTGTCGCCCGACATGCTGCGCCTGCACTACACGCGCATCGTCGATGGCTACGAGGAGGGACTGCGTCACGCCGCCGACGCCCGGCAGATCGACCGTCGCCTCGACCCCGAGGTCACCGCGTGGGCGCTCATGGGAATGGGGGAGCTGATCGGCATGCGCTACCTGCTGTGGGAGCGGGATGCCGCGGGCCGACCGCCGGCGCAGCTGCCCGATGACGTGTTCGAGTCGATGGCCCGGCTCATCGACAACGCTCTCGCCCCGCGGGAGGAAGGACAGCAATGACCACTCAGGACCTCAGCGGCCGACGGGCGCTGATCACCGGCGGCGCCAGCGGCATCGGTCTCGCATGTGCGCACGAGTTCTCGCGGCGCGGCGCCCACGTCATCATCGCCGACCGCGACGAGGCGCATGCGCGTGAGGCCGCAGCGCAGGTGGGCGGAGAGGCCTGGATCGTCGACCTCGCTGACACCGGAGATCTCGACGATCTCGACCTCGACGTGGAGATCCTCGTCAACAATGCCGGGATCCAGCGTGTCAGCCCGATCGAGGAGTTCGATCCTGATCAGTTCCGCCTCATCCACCGGCTGATGCTGGAGTCCCCGTTCCTGCTGATCCGCGCCGCGCTGCCGCACATGTACGGTCGCGGGTGGGGCCGAATCATCAACATCTCCAGCGCACACGGGCTGCGGGCAAGTCCCTTCAAGTCGGCGTACGTCTCCGCCAAGCACGGGCTGGAGGGCCTGTCGAAGGTGACTGCACTCGAGGGCGGTCCACACGGTGTGACGAGCAACTGCATCAACCCGGGCTACGTGCGCACGCCGCTGGTCGAGAAGCAGATCGCCGATCAGGCCCGCATCCACGGGATCGGCGAAGAGGAAGTGGTCGAGAAGGTGATGCTCACCGAGTCGGCCGTGAAGAGACTCGTCGAGGCCGACGAGGTGGCATCGCTGGCGGGCTGGCTCGCCACCGACCACGCGGGAATGGTCACCGGCGCCTCCTACACGATGGACGGCGGGTGGACCGCACGATGAACACCGCTCCTCGCACTCTGGACGTTCCCGTTCGCGGCGGCGCGCTGCGTGTCGCCGTGTGGGAGCCCGCCGATGCGGGCCCGAGCACCCCCACGCTGCTCGCCGTCCATGGCGTCACCTCCTCGCATCTGGCATGGCAGTGGGTCGCCGAGCAGCTCCCCGACGCGCGCATCGTCGCCCCCGATCTCCGGGGGCGTGCGGGCAGCAGATCCGTCTCGGGTGCCGCCGGTATGGCGGCGCACGCCGACGATCTCGTCGCGGTGCTGGACGCTCTGCACCTGGATCGTGTTCTCGCGGTCGGGCATTCGATGGGCGCGTTCGTCGCTGTGGTCCTCGCCGACCGGCATCCGGGCCGCGTGTCCTCGCTGCTGCTCATCGACGGCGGCCTGCCGTTGAACGTGCCGGAGGGACTGGATCCCGACACGATCGTCTCGTCGATCCTGGGACCGACCGCCGCACGGCTGTCGATGCGGTTCGACGGCCCCGCGCACTACCTCGACTTCTGGCGGGCGCATCCGGCGTTCCTCTCGACCTGGTCGGCGCCGCTCGAGGACTACTTCCGCTACGACCTCGTCCCCGACGGCGAGGAGTGGGTGCCGTCCACCAGCTATGAGACCACGCGCGACGACACCATCGACCTCAACACCGGACACGCCCTGACCGACGCGCTGGCATCGCTCGCGCACCCGACCGTCCTGCTGACCGTCCCCCGGGGCCTGCAGAACGAGAAGCCGGGCCTGTACGACATGCCGTATCTGGACGGGCTCCTCGCGCGGTATCCGACGGTCCATCACCGCCGCCTCGACGACCTCAACCACTACACCGTGGTCATGTCGTCTGAGGGCGCGCAGCGAGTCGCCCCGATCATCGTCGCCGAGCTCGCCGGGAGCCCTGCCGAGCGCTGACGGGCTCAGCGACGCCGCGCGGCGATCCGCGTCGTGAGCTGATGGGCGTGCGCGAGCAGCA
>JAUHYM010000031.1 GCA_030426515.1 Actinomycetes bacterium | reverse complement strand
GAGAACTGGATGTCGCGCGCGGTGATGTCGTTGACCACCGTGTACCCCCACACGTGGTCGAGCGCCTGTGCGGCGTCGACGTCCTTGGCGGGGGCGCCGATGATGACGCCGAGCTCCGCCTCGTAGTCCACGGACTCGCTGAGCGAGCGGGGCCACTGGGTGGTCGCGTCGTGACCCGACAGCGAGTTCGGCCACAGGACGAACACCGTGGGTGCCGCGTCGGTCTTCAGCCCGAGCTCGCTGGAGTGCGCCGAGTAGTTCAGGCCGATCGCGAGGATCACCGGCGGCGCCAGGCACGCCGAGGCGAATCGCGCGTCGGCGAGCGGATGCCGGGCGATGTCGGTGCGCGTGCTCGCGCGGCGTACCGCATCGAGCGCCTCATCGCCGCCGGCGATGAGCTCCTCCAGCGTGCCGGCGCCACCCGGGACGAGGTCGCTCACCAGCCGGGCGTCCATCCCGTCGATGAGTGCGAGCCGAGGGGCGGCGTCCGACAGGACGACATGGGCGAAGCGCATCCTGCCAGCGTAGTGCGGTGCCCCTCCGACGAGGATGCACGCGTGTCAGCCATAGGCTGATGCGCATGAGCTTCCCGTCGCCGTTCTCGCAGCCGCCGGCCGTCAAGCCCTCGCTCATCCCGCCGGCAGCCTACGCGCCCACCCCGGTGACGGCACCGCCGGCCGCGCGCCACCGCAACGGGGGCAGTGGAGCGATCTGGGTGCTGGGGGCACTCGTGCTCGTCATGGTCGGCGTCATCGGCTACTTCCTCACGTTCCTCGGGCCCGGGTCGTCACTGGTGGGCATGATCCTCGCGCTGATCCCCCTCGGAGTCGTGCTGGGGGCGGTGCGGATCGTCGACCGCTGGGAGCCGGAGCCGCTGCGTCTGGTGATCCTCGCGCTGGCGTGGGGTGCGATCGCCTCCGTCGCGATCGCCCTTCTCGTCGACGCGCTGCTGTCGATCGTGCTCGGCGTCCGAGACACGGTCGCGGCCGAGATCTTCGGCACCGTGATCCAGGCGCCCATCGTGGAGGAGATCGCCAAGGGCCTCGGGCTGCTGCTCATCTTCGCCATCGCGCGGCGGAACTTCGACGGCCCCGTGGACGGCGTCGTGTACGGGGCGCTCGTGGGTGCGGGCTTCGCGTTCACCGAGAACATCCAGTACTTCGCGATCAGCCTTCTCGAGGGCGGAGTCGAGCAGGCGGGAGCGACCTTTTTCGTGCGCGGCATCCTGTCGCCTTTCGCGCATGTCATGTTCACCAGCGTGACCGGCTTCGCCCTCGGCCTCGCCGCGCGACGCGGGGCGACCGTCGGCGGGGCGATGGGTCCCGGCCTGCTCGGGCTCGCCGGCGCGATCGGGCTGCATGCGCTGTGGAACGGATCGGCGCTGCTGGGCGACTTCTTCGCGCTCTACATGACCCTGCAGGTGCCGCTGTTCGTCGGATTCATCCTCGGCGTGGTCGCACTGCGCAAGGAGGAGGCGCGACTGACCCGGGCACGCCTCGGGGACTACGCGGCGGCCGGGTGGTTCACGCCGCAGGAGGTCGACATGCTCGCGACCCCGCGCGGGCGCAAGGCGGGCCTGGAGTGGGCACGGACGCTGCGCGGTGACCGCACCGACCTGATGAAGGGATTCATCCGGGATGCCACTGCGCTCGCCGCGGCGCGGCAGCGCGCGATCACCGGTCGCGACCCGCATGCGGAGGCGGACGAGAAGGACCTCCTCGGGCGCACCGCCGCCGCACGTGCCGCCCTGTTCCGGCCCTGATCCACGGCACTGCGTGACAGTGCGGGGAGGAAGACTCAGCGCCCGGTGCCGCGGCGATGCCTGCGTGTCTCCCGGGCGCTGAGTTGGTCTGCTCACAGCGTGCCATGGCCCCGCGGAGCCGTCAAGAGAGGGGTCCGGCGCCGCTCGCGTTGACCCGCGCGGCCGGCGCGGGTTGGATGGAGCTATGACCGATTCGCGAACCAAACCCGAGCTCGACGCCCCCGAGGGCCCCGCCCCGGACAGCCTCGTCATCGAGGACATCATCGTCGGCGACGGCGCCGAGGCGGCGCCCGGCGCCACCGTGGAAGTGCACTACCTCGGGGTCGGGTACGACTCCGGTGAGGAGTTCGACTCGTCGTGGAACCGCGGTGAGACGATCCAGTTCCCGCTACGGGGACTCATCCAGGGCTGGCAGGAGGGGATCCCGGGCATGAAGGTCGGCGGTCGTCGCAAGCTGACCGTTCCGCCCGAGCTCGCCTATGGTGCGGCTGGGAGCGGCCACTTCCTGTCGGGGCAGACTCTCGTCTTCGTCATCGACCTCTACGACGTCGGCTGAGCCGACCCCGTTCCCCTCGCTCGCGGGGCGGATGCCGCGGCCACGCGCCTGCGGCATCCGCCCCGTCGTCGTGTGTACCGAGGATGTTCCCCGGCGAGTCAGAAGATATTTGCATTCGTGGGAATAGATCGATCCTGGCGGCGTTGAGTTCTTCGTGCCGCCGGCACACAACTCTGCACTTCCCCTGACCGAGGAGACTCTCATGACCGACACCACCCTCACCATCCCCGGCTACACCCCCGGCACGTGGGAGCTGGATCCCGCACACAGCGAGGTCAGCTTCTCGGTGCGCCACATGATGATCTCGAAGGTGCGCGGCAGCTTCGGCGTCAAGAAGGCCACGATCGTCGCCCCCGAGAACCCGCTCGACACCGTCATCACCGCCTCGGTCGACGTCACCTCGATCGACACCAAGGACGAGGGGCGCGACACCCACCTGCGCTCGGGCGACTTCTTCGATGTCGAGACCTACCCGACCATGGAGTTCGCCTCGACCGGCGTCCGCCTCCAGGACGGCGACTTCCTCGTCGACGGCGACCTGACCATCCGCGGCGTCACCAAGCCCGCCACCTTCGAGGTCGAGTTCGGCGGCTTCGGCGTCGACCCGTGGGGGAACCAGAAGGCCGGTGCGACGGCCAAGACCGTCATCGACCGTGAGGAGTTCGGCCTGACCTGGAACGCGGCGCTCGAGACCGGTGGCGTCCTCGTCGGCAAGGACGTCACGATCGAGCTCGACCTGCAGGGCGCGAAGCAGTAATCCTCCGCTCGCAACGATGGCCGGCCGTCTCCGCGGCCGGCCATCGGCGTCTGCGCGCTCAGATGCCGGTGGTCCTCTCGGACCCGCGGCGCCCGCGCAGCCGGACCCGGTTCTGTGCGAGGACGATGCCCGCGAGGACGATCAGTCCGCCGACCGGTTCGTTCCAGCTGAGGTGCTCGCCGAGCACCAGAACGCCGAGCACGACGCCCACCACGGGGGTGAGGTAGGTGACGGTGGAGGCACGGGTGGGTCCCCATGCGCGCACGGTGTTCTGGTTCCACACGTAGACGATGCCCGTCCCCAGGCACCCGAGCAGGACCACGCTCACGACGATCCGGCCGTCCCACCGCACCGGCTGCCACGCGATCGCGGGAGACAGGGCGGTCATGATCGCCGCCGCGATGCCGATGTTCAGGAACGAGAACATCGATGCCGACATCCCGGTGTGCGAAGCGAACCGTCGCATGTACGCGAGACTGAATCCGTAGCAGGCGGTGGCGCCGAGGATCGCGAACTGGGCGATCAGGCTCTGCGAGAGGTCCAGTCCCTGCCAGGGAGCGATGATGACCGAAACCCCGGCGATCCCGGTCGCGATGCCGACCAGCTGCGTCGTCGTCAGCTTCTCCGCCCGCAGCACCACTCCCGCCATGATCGCGGTCATGATCGGAGTGGTCGCGTTGTAGATGCTGGCCACCCCCGAGGTCACATGCTGCTGCGCCCACGAGAACAGCAGGAACGGGACGACGCAGAAGGTGACGGCGAGCACGGTCATATGCCCCCAGACCCGGGCGGAGCAAGGAAGACGCTGACGGCGGACGAGCACGTAGAGGCCGAGCGCCAGGGCGCCCAGCGTCAGCCGCGACCAGGCGACCTGCGCCGGCGCCATCCCCTCGAGAGCAACCTTCATGAACAGGAAGGACGACCCCCAGACGAGCCCGGCGAGGATGAACTGGACCGTCACCGACGCATTCGCCGCGGTGCCGCCGGGAGCGGTCGAGGCTGCGGGGAGCGGTATCGGAGCGGTGGCCACGGCGAGACTGTACTCCCGAGCACATCCCGCGGGTGCCCGCGCCGGATGCGACGTCCGAAATCCGCCGGTCTGAGGCCGGTTCGCTCCGCCGGTGGCGCCGTCGGCCCGCGGTCGCGCGCGGCGCGGCGGTGCTGGTAGACTATTGCGGTTGCCGTTGGATCGGCCGCGGATAAAGAGAGCTCACGCACACGGCGTCGGGCACCGCGCAACGAAGAGAGAGGGGATCACCTATGGCACTGGATGCAGACGTCAAGAAGGCGATCATCGAAGAGTACGCGACGCACCCCGGTGACACCGGATCCCCCGAGGTGCAGGTCGCGATGCTGTCGCAGCGCATCAAGGACCTCACCGAGCACCTCAAGGAGCACAAGCACGACCACCACTCGCGTCGTGGGCTGTTCCTGCTCGTCGGTCAGCGCCGTCGACTGCTCGGCTACCTGCAGGACGTCGACATCGAGCGCTACCGCTCGCTGATCGAGCGTCTGGGTCTTCGCCGCTGAGGCATCCGACCAGCGTTCAATCGCGCAGAACATTCTTCCGAGGGCCGTCCCAGGTGTGGGGCGGCCCTCGTCGTTCGTGTGGGCGGCGGTCCGTCGGCGTCATTCCCGGGGGCGACGAGAGCCGGTCGGATCGTTGCGGCGCCCTTCGCGCGCGGCGAGCGAGGCGTCGGCGAAGAGCCACCATGGACGCGGCTCGACCAGCGGGCGGAACACGGTGCGCACGGGCTTGGAGGCGAGTCCGAGCGAGATGAGAACTGACGCGAAGATCACGATGGGCAGCCAGAGCCAGGTCGGGTCGAGCCCGCGCAGCACCCCGGACTCCCGGAACGGGTAGAGCACGAAGGAGTGAAGCAGGTACACGTACATGGTGTACCTGCCGAAGTGCGTCCACCAGTGGCCGCCGCGGGGGACGAGGGTGAAGAACGCCGCGCACAGGACGAGCGCGATCGCCATCAGCAGCAGGCGCACGCCGCCCGCCCACCAGGCGGTGCCGCCGATGTCGGCGTAGCTGTCGTCGTAGAAGAACCACTCGCGCAGACTCATCCGCTGCCAGTCAGCCACGAAGAACCACGCCGCCCACCCGGCGATGCCGAGCACGGCGATCGCGGCGGTCGTCGTCCACCACCGTCGCGCGAGCAGCTGCAGCCGGTCGACGACGCCGTGCTGCGCGAGCCACCACCCGAGTGTGAAGAACGGCAGGAGCCCGAGCGTGCGTGCGAGCGAGAACGTCGACCCGATGTTGGTGAGGTACCCGGCCCCGATCGAGATCGCGACCGTCCACAGCAGCGGCCAGCGCAGCAGCGCGAGGTAGGGGAGGACCAGGCGGAAGATGCCGAGCGCGAGCAGGAACCACAGCGTCCACGCGGGCGTTGTGAGGTTCGGATCTCCCTCGCCCTCGACGAGCCACTTCGTCAGGGCCCACAGGCCCTCGAAGATCACGTACGGCACGACGATGTCGGTGATCACGCGTGCCATCTGCCGACGGGACGGCGCTTCGGACTTGGAGAAGTACCCCGAGATGATCGCGAAAGCCGGCATGTGGAACGCGTAGATCAGCAGATAGAGCGCGAGAGCGATGTCCGAGTCGTAGGTGAGGCGCTGGACGGCGTGGCCCAGGACGACCAGGACGATGCAGGCGAACCGCGCGTTGTCCCAGTAGGGAACGCGGCTCTTCGGCCGCGACGTCGCGGTGGATCCGGTCGGTGTGCGCGCAGTGCTCATAGCGGGGTCACTCTAGCCCCGAACACCTCCCGTGCGCCGGGAATAGTCTGGAGATCACCGCGTTCTCTTCAATTGCATTCAGATGCATAGAATCGGGATGCCGCGGCATCCCGATCGGATGTCAGACGCAGAAAGCGAGAAACGACGTGACCGACACCACCCCCTCGGACAACGGGCCCGGCATGCAGTTCGGGATCTTCACGGTCAGCGACATCACGCAGGATCCGACCACCGGCCGCACACCCAGCGAGGCCGAGCGCATCCAGGCGACCCTGACGATCGCCCAGCACGCCGAAGAGGTGGGGCTGGATGTCTTCGCCCTCGGCGAGCACCACAACCCGCCGTTCTGGTCCTCATCGCCCACGACGACCCTGGCCTACATCGCCGCGCAGACCGAGCGCCTCGTGCTGTCGACGGCCACCACGCTCATCACCACCAACGACCCGGTCAAGATCGCGGAGGACTTCGCGATGCTGCAGCACGTCTCCCAGGGTCGTGCCGATGTCATGCTCGGCCGCGGCAACACCGGACCGGTCTATCCGTGGTTCGGCAAGGACATCCGCCAGGGGCTGCCCCTGGCGATCGAGAACTACGCGCTGCTGCACAAGCTGTGGCGCGAGGACGTTGTGGACTGGGAGGGGAAGTTCCGCACGCCGCTGCAAGGGTTCACCTCCACCCCGCGCCCGCTCGACGACGTGCCGCCCTTCGTATGGCACGGCAGCATCCGCACCCCTGAGATCGCGGAGCAGGCCGCGTACTACGGCGACGGGTTCTTCGCGAACAACATCTTCTGGCCCAAGGAGCACTATCAGCGCCTGATCACGCTGTACCGGCAGCGCTACGCGCACTACGGCCACGGCACCCCCGAGCAGGCGATCGTGGGTCTGGGCGGCCAGGTGTTCATGGCGTCCAACTCGCAAGACGCCGTGCGTGCGTTCCGGCCCTACTTCGACAATGCGCCGGTGTACGGCCACGGCCCGAGCCTCGAGGACTTCAGCGAGATGACGCCGCTCACGGTCGGCTCGCCGCAGCAGGTCATCGACCGGTATGCCGGAATGCGCGAGCACTTCGGCGACTACCAGCGGCAGATGTTCCTCATCGACCACGCCGGTCTCCCGCTGAAGACCGTGCTCGAGCAGCTCGACATCCTGGGCGGCGAGGTCGTCCCGGTGCTGCGTCGCGAGCTTGCGAAGAACCGCCCCGCAGAGGTGCCCGACGCCCCGACCCACGCGAGCCTGGTCGCCCGGAAGTACGGCGACGGCACCGTGCGCCAGCCCACGCCGCGCGCGAACCGGGGCGACAACCTCACCGACGGGTCGCCGTATCAGGACGTACCCGCGTCGACAGGTGCGGCGTTCGGGAGCGCGGCCTCACGGACGGCGGCGACCCGATGAGCGCGCCCGCGGAACGTCGCATCGCGGTCGTCTCGGCGGGACTGTCGAATCCGTCCTCGACGCGGATGCTGGCAGACCGGCTCACCGCCGCCTCGCTGAGCGCCCTGCGTGAGCGCGACATCCCGGCGACCGCCGACGTGATCGAGCTGCGTGACCACGCACACGACCTGACGAACAACCTGCTCACCGGGTTCGCGGTGCCTGCGCTCGAGAGCGTGATCAACACCGTGGTCTCGGCGGACGCCCTGATCGCGGTGACCCCGATCTTCTCGACCAGCTACTCCGGCCTGTTCAAGTCGTTCATCGACGTGCTCGACCCGGACGCGCTCACCGGCATGCCGGTGCTCATCGGGGCGAACGCCGGCACACCCCGCCACTCGCTGGCCATCGACTACGCCATCCGGCCGCTGTTCACCTACCTGCACGCGGCACCGCTGTCGACCGGCGTGTTCGCCGCGAGCAGCGACTGGGGTGGTGGCGACGCTGTCGCGCCGCTGGGTGAGCGCGTGGATCGGGCCGCCCGTGAGCTCGCCGAGGCGGTCGCGCGACGGGAGCCGGCCACCTCCTCCGATCCCTTCGATCCGTCGCACTACCTGGGGGAGGGGCGCTCCTTCGGCCACCTGCTGGGTGGCCTGTCGGGGGAGTAGCGCACACGGTGCGCACCGTCGACAAGTCCCGCCCGGGTGCCCCGCCCGGCTTCTTCGAGGCCGAGGCGGCGGGTCTCGCCTGGCTCGCCGAGGCCGAGAGCCAGGGCGGTGCGCGCATCGCTCGCGTGGTCAGTGTCGGCCCCGGTCGGATCTCGCTCGCGCGCGTCGACACGGTCGGGGCCACGGCTGACCATGCCGCCGCGTTCGGTGCGGCGCTCGCCTGCACGCACGCGGCCGGAGCACGCGCCTTCGGTGCGCCGCCGGATGGCTGGGAGGGCCCGCTGTTCATCGGGCGACGGCGCCAGCCCGCGTCCGCAGAGGCGGCGTGGGGCGCGTTCTTCGCGCGCGACCGGATCATGCCGTTCGTCCCTCCCGCCGTCGACCGCGGACACCTCGCACCGAGCGACGCCGCGGTCATCGAGAAGGCGTGCGCACTCGTGGCGGGGGGCGTGTTCGACGACGGTGAGCCCCCGGCGCGCATTCACGGTGACCTCTGGAACGGCAACGTGCTGTGGGCGGATGACGGCGTGGTCCTCATCGATCCTGCCGCGCACGGCGGTCACCGCGAGAGCGATCTCGCCATGCTCGACCTGTTCGGGTGCCCGCACCTGACCGAGATCGTCGGCGCCTACCGGGAGATGGCGCCGCTGCATGACGGCTGGCGCGAGCGCATCCCGGTGCATCAGATGCATCCCCTCGCCGTTCACGCGGTCGGCCATGGACCGGCCTACGGTGCGGCGCTGGCAGACGCCGCGCGCCGCACCCTCGCGCTCGGCTAGTGGTCGCGGGGGCCGTCGCCGCGCACCGCGCGTCGGCGCTCGCCCGCCCGCATCAGGAGGTCGACGCCCAGCCCGGCGGCGACCGCGATGCCGATCGAGACGAGGATCGCCGCGACTGTCGCCCCTGGCATCAGCCACGCCACCACCGCGCCGATCGACACCTGGTACACCGCCCATGCCGACGCTGCCAGCGCGGAGACCAGCAGGAACCGCGGTGCCGGCAGACGCGATGCGCCCGCGGTGAGATTCACGGCCAGCCGCGCGAACGGGATGAAGCGGGCGGTGAAGACGATCGCCGCGATGCTGCGGTCCATGCGCGAGCGTGCCCAGTCGCGCGCGGCGCTCACCCGCCGCCCGCGCGTCCAGCGCCGCCGGGTCAGCCCGATCGTGCGCCCCACGGCGTAGTACGCGGCGTCGCCGCAGAAGGCGGCCGCGGCTGCGACGCCGATGACGCCGGCCAGCGCGCCGTAGGCCGTCACCGCGACCTCGCCCGGCACGACCACCAGCAGCGCATCGGCGATCACGAGCGCGAACAGCAGCGGCAGCGCCCAGACGCTGTCGGCGAGCTGGCTCAGCGCGTCGTCGATCACTCTGCAGGGCTACCAGCCGCGCGTGAACGCCGAGCGAACGGCGGGCGACCGGGTGTCCCCTCGGCGAGCACGTGGTGACGCAGCGGCGTGCATCGGATGAACAGTCGAGCCGTGGGGCTGTTTCGCGCGTCCGAGTCCGCGCGGTGCCCCCACGCTGGAGGCGTGAGAGTCGCGGTCCTTGCAGAGTCCTTCCTCCCTCACATGAACGGTGTGACGGGATCGGTGCTTCATACGCTCAAGCACCTCGCCGACCAGGGCCACCAGTCGCTGGTCATCGCCCCCAAGGCCGGGGAGGTGACTGCCGACCTCCACGGTGCGCACACGCGCCTGCTGCGGTCGGTGCCCCTGCCCAGCTACCCGGACGTGCGCGTCGTCTTCGCCCGCGCGGCGCGGCTCGGCGGGCTGCTCCGCGAGTTCGACCCGGATGTCGTCCACCTCGCATCGCCCTTCGTGCTCGGGTGGCAGGCGCTCGCCGCCGCTGATGCGCTGCGGCTTCCCACGGTCGCGGTCTACCAGACCGACATCGTCTCGTACGCGCAGCGGTACGGCGTCCCGCGGGCTGCCTCTCTGGCGGCGCTGCACACGGCGCGTCTGCACCGTCGCGCGACGCTCACCCTCGCGCCCTCGCGCGCGGCCGCCGACCAGCTCGCGGGCCTCGGCGTCGACCGGGTGCGCCGGTGGGGGCGCGGTGTCGACGCCGAGCGGTTCCGCCCGGAGCGACGCAGCGAAGCGTGGCGTGCGCAGCACGCCCGCGGTTCGCTGGTCGTCGGGTACGTGGGGCGCCTCGCGCCCGAGAAGCAGATCGAGGACCTGCGCGTCCTCCACGGCGTCCCCGGCATCCGCCTGGTGATCGTCGGCGACGGGCCCTCCCGCGCCGACCTTCAGCGGGCTATGCCCGACGCGCTGTTCACCGGGCACCTCGGCGGACAGGAGCTCGCCGAGGCGATGGCCAGCTTCGACGTGTTCGTCCACCCGGGGGAGTCCGAGACGTTCGGCCAGACGATCCAGGAGGCCCTGGCGTGCGGCGTCCCCGTCGTGGCCACCGGTGTCGGCGGGCCCGTCGACCTCGTGCGCCAGAGCATCGACGGGTGGCTGTACCGTCCCGGGGATCTCGCCGATCTGCGCGCGCGTGTGCTCGACCTCGTCGGCGACGCCGCCAAGCGTCAGGCGTTCGCGGCGTCGGCTCGGGCGTCCGTGCGCACGCGCACGTGGGCTGCCCTCGGTGATCAGCTGATCGGCCACTACGACGAGGCCAGAGCGCTGCGGCCGATCGACGATGCGCTCCCCGCGCGCGCGACGGTGCGGCCCGAACGGCACGCTGCCGCGCCCGCCGCCACTCAGTGGTCGCGCTACATCGCGCTGGGCGACTCGCTGACCGAAGGGCTGTGCGACGGGTCGCGGATGCCCCAGGGCAGCTACCGTGGCTGGGCGGACCGGCTTGCTCCCCTCGTGGCCCACGAGGGCGGGCCGCGCAGCTTCCACTACGCGAACCTCGCGGTCCGCAGCCGACGCGTGCAGGACGTGCTGGAGGTCCAGATCCCGCGTGCGCTCGAGCTGCGGCCCGACCTGGTGTCCGTCCTCATCGGCTCGAACGATCTCGTGGGGCACGCCGCGGATCCCGTCGCCCTCGCGCGGCGACTGGAGGCGGGGATCGGCATGCTTCGCGCCGCGGGCATCGACGTGCTCCTGGTCACGCCATTCCTTCCGCGTCGCGCCGCGGCGAAGCTCTTCGCCCGCCGGTTCGCGATCTACAACTCCGAACTCCGCCGCATCGCGACGGCGACCGGGGCGCGCCTTCTCGACCTCGAGGCGCTGCCGGCGATCGGCGACCTGGAGCTGTGGGCGGCCGACAAGGTGCACCTGCGTCCCGCCGGCCACCGATTCGTCGCCTACCGGGCGGCTGAGGTGCTCGGTGTGCGCGACGCCGAGGCGCTGGGCGGTCTCGACGAGGCGCTGCACTCCGACGAGGATCCGTTCGATCCCACCGGCTGGCTGCGGCGGGACGCGCTGCCGTGGATCTGGCGGCGCCTGCACGGACGCACCGCGGGGGATGGGGTGTCGGCGAAGCACGACGACTACGTGCGGATCGGCGACGCGGGATCCCCGCGGCCTTCCGCGGTCGAGGCGTGACGGGCGTCTCGGCGCGTGTCGACGGTCGCGACCAGCGGATTCGCGGGTCCCGCTGATAGGATCACCGGGGTTGCCCGTGCGGCAGCCGACAATTCCACAATCTCACGGGTCACCGTGATTCTTCGGAGCAGGCCGGCAGGAAGCTGGTCCCCTGTGGTGGATCCCCATCTCGCATGGTGGTCTTCGACTGGTGGCCAGCGCAGACGGTCACACGATTCGTCGTGCGTCGAGATCTGCCTGTTCCTGCTCCTTCGCATGCTCGCCCGCCACACGGGCGGTGCGAGCCTAAACAAAGAAGGAGAGACCTCTTGGAAGGTCCTGAAATCACTTACGCCGAAGCCGTCCTCGACAACGGTCGCTTCGGCACCCGCACCGTCCGGTTCGAGACCGGACGCCTCGCCCAGCAGGCGCAGGGCTCGGTCGCCGCGTACCTCGACGAGGAGACGATGCTCCTGTCGGCGACCAGCGCCGGAAAGCACCCGCGCGAGGGCTTCGACTTCTTCCCGCTGACCGTCGACGTCGAGGAGCGCTCGTACGCCGCCGGAAAGATCCCCGGGTCGTTCTTCCGCCGTGAGGGTCGTCCCTCGACCGAGGCGATTCTCGTCTGCCGTCTCATCGACCGTCCGCTGCGCCCCTCGTTCGTCGAGGGCCTGCGCAACGAGGTGCAGGTCGTCATCACGGTCCTCTCGATCGCGCCGGGCGAGTTCTACGACGCGCTGGCGATCAACGCGGCGTCGGCGTCGACGCAGATCTCGGGTCTGCCGTTCTCGGGTCCCGTCGCGGGTGTCCGCCTCGCGCTCGTTCCCGGGCAGGGCGACAACGCCGACCAGTGGGTCGCGTTCCCCAACGCGCAGCTGCTCGAAGAGGCGGTCTTCGACCTCGTCGTCGCCGGTCGTGTCGTCACCGACGCCGAGGGCAACGAGGATGTCGCGATCATGATGGTCGAGGCTGAGGCCACCGAGGGCAGCTGGAACCTCATCAAGGGTGGCGCCACCAAGCCCAGCGAGCAGGTCGTCGCCGAGGGCCTCGAGGCAGCCAAGCCGTTCCTGAAGCAGCTCGTCGCCGCTCAGTCCGAGGTCGCCGCGAAGGCCTCCAAGGAGCCCGGCGTGTACCCGGTCTTCCCGCCGTACACCGCCACCACGTACGACTTCGTCGCGGGCCGTGCCTACGACGAGCTCGTCGGGGTCTACCAGATCGCCGACAAGGTCGAGCGCCAGAACGCCGATGACGCCATCAAGGAGCGCGTCAAGGGCGAACTGACCGCCGCGATCGAGGCCGGCGAGCTCCCGGCGGCCGCCGCCGGAGAGTTCAGCGGCGCCTACAAGTCGGTCACCAAGAAGATCGTGCGCGGCCGCATCCTCACCGAGGGTGTGCGCATCGACGGTCGTGGACTGGCGGACATCCGCCCGCTCGACGCCGAGGTGCAGGTCATCCCGCGCGTGCACGGGTCGGCGATCTTCCAGCGCGGTGAGACCCAGATCATGGGCGTCACCACGCTGAACATGCTCAAGATGGAGCAGCAGATCGACTCGCTGTCCCCGGTGACGAGCAAGCGCTACCTGCACCACTACAACTTCCCGCCCTACTCGACCGGTGAGACCGGCCGCGTCGGCAGCCCGAAGCGTCGCGAGATCGGCCACGGGTTCCTCGCCGAGCGTGCGCTGGTGCCGGTCCTGCCCAGCCGCGAGGAGTTCCCGTACGCCATCCGTCAGGTCTCCGAGGCCCTCGGGTCGAACGGATCGACCTCCATGGGCTCCGTCTGCGCCTCGACCCTCTCGCTGCTCAACGCCGGTGTGCCGCTGCGCGCGCCGGTCGCCGGCATCGCGATGGGCCTGGTCTCGGACGAGGTCGACGGGCAGACCCGCTACGCGGCGCTGACCGACATCCTGGGTGCCGAGGACGCGCTCGGCGACATGGACTTCAAGGTCGCGGGCACCAGCGAGTTCGTCACCGCGATCCAGCTGGACACCAAGCTCGACGGCATCCCGTCGTCGGTGCTCTCCGCGGCTCTTCAGCAGGCGCGCGACGCCCGTCTGACGATCCTCGGCGTGATCAACGCCGCGATCGACGCGCCCGACGAGATGGCGCCCACCGCGCCGCGCGTGATCAGCGTTCAGATCCCGGTCGACAAGATCGGCGAGCTGATCGGGCCCAAGGGCAAGACGATCAACGCGATCCAGGACGAGACCGGCGCCGACATCTCCATCGAGGAGGACGGCACCGTCTACATCGGCGCCGTCGACGGCCCGTCGGCCGAGGCGGCTCGCGCTCAGGTCAACGCGATCGCCAACCCGACCAACCCCGAGGTCGGCGAGCAGTTCCTGGGAACCGTGGTGAAGATCGCGTCGTTCGGCGCCTTCGTCTCGCTGCTCCCCGGCAAGGACGGTCTGCTGCACATCAGCGAGGTCCGCAAGCTCACCGGCGGCAAGCGCGTCGAGAACGTCGAGGACGTGCTCTCGGTCGGCCAGAAGCTGCTCGTGCGCATCACGAAGGTCGACGACCGCGGCAAGCTCTCGCTCGAGCCCGTGCTCGAGGAGAAGGCTGAGGACGGCTCCGCCGAGGACTGACCCGACGCCCGACCCTCTGTGGCCGTCTCCGCCTGCGCGGGGGCGGCCACAGGTGTCTGTGCCGACCGTGATCAAAGCGTTATGCAAAGTTCACGGTTCCGTCGCGTGGGCGGCCGAGCGGTCCGGCGCCCTGCCCTACCCTCGTAGTAATGCGCCGGGGGGCGTGAATCGAAGCGTAGATGAGGGACCGGACCGCCGCAGGAGGCGGCGGATCGGAAGCAGGGGTGGCAATGCGACTGTTCGGCGTGGGACACACGGCTCCGACGGCCGTGGCCGGTGCGACGATCGCGTCGCCCGCCTCGGGTGCCGATGCCGCGCGCGCCGAGCACCCGTCGGCACCGATCCCCGTTCAGGGGGCGCCGCTCGGCCAGAGCGTGCGCGCCCGACTGGGCGATGCCGGATTCGACGTGTTCCCCCTCATGCTCGGCGGAGCCGAGTTCGGCTGGAACGTCGACCTCGAGACGAGCCATCAGATCCTCGATCGGTACACCGAGGCAGGCGGCAACGCGATCCACACGGCCGACAGCTACGCCGGAGGCCGCAGCGAGCACATCATCGGCGAATGGCTCACCTCGCGCGGCAACCGCGACGAGATCGTGCTGGCCACGCGGGTGGGCAGGCACCCCGACAACCCCGGACTCGGGCCGGTCAACCTGGTGCGCGCCGTCGAGGCCAGTCTCACGCGCCTGCGCACCGACGCGATCGACATCCTCTACTTCGACGCGGGCCCCTCCGGCGAGGTCGTCCTCGACGACGTCCTCGCCACCGCCGAATGGCTGGTGGACGCAGGCAAGGTGCGGGCACTGGGAGCGTTCGGCTTCAGCGCCGAGCGGCTCGTGGAGGCGCGCATCCTCTCGTCGGCCGGCTATCCGCGCATCACCGTCCTCGACGTGGCGTACAACGTGCTGCGGCGCGCGGACTTCGAGGGAGATCTCCGGCTTGTCGCGGGGGCTCAGAACGTGGCCGTCACGCCGTCCCATGCGCTGCAGCACGGGTTCCTGTCGGGTCACCACCGGAACAAGTCCCGCGCGGGGCTGAGCGTGCGCGGTGCGCAGCTCGTCTCGAGCCTGAACCGACGCGGCAGCCGCACGCTGCGGGCGCTGGATGCTGTGGCCCACGGGCACGGCGTGCCTGACGCCGCCATCGCGGTGGCGTGGCTGCTCGCGCAGAAGCAGGTCGTCGCGCCGATCGTCAATGCGTTCGCCACCGAGCACGTCGACGAGCTGGTCCAGGGTGTGGGCGTGCAGCTGAGCCGGTCGCAGCTGGCCGAGCTCTCGCGCGCCGCCGACTGAGCGCCGCCACGCACCCCGTGACGTAGGGTGGAATCTGCCCGAGGCCGATTCTCCGACCGAAACGAGCTGCTGTGACGCACTACCTCTACCTGGTGAGGCACGGCGAGCATCAGGACGCCGAGCACGGGCTGGTGGACGGCCCGCTCTCGCCTCGGGGGCACCGTCAGGCCGAGCTGATCGCCGAGCGGCTCTCGGGTGTGCCCCTCGACGGCGTCTGGCATTCCCCGCTGCAGCGGGCCGAGCAGACCGCTCAGATCATCGCGGGCCGGATGCCCTCGATCACCCTGCAGCCCTCGTCGCTGCTGTTCGACTGTGTGCCCACAGGCATGGCAGAGGACACCCCGTCGGCGTACGAGCCGTTCTTCGGAGGTGTCACCGATGAGGAGCTGGACGCCGGACGCGCACAGATGGGCGATGCCGTCGGCGAGTTCCTGGTGCGCAAGCAGGGCGACGTCCACGACCTCCTCATCACCCACAATGCCGTCATCGGCTGGTTCGTGCGCGAGGCGCTCGAGGCCCCGGAGTGGCGCTGGATGACGCTCAATCAGGCGCACTGCGGACTGACGGTGCTCTCGCAGCGGCAGGGCAGGCCGTGGAGCGTGGTCTCGCACAACGACCTCGCCCATCTGCCGTTCGAGCTGCGCACCGGGCTGCCCGAGGTGCCGCTGGTCTAGTGGTCGGCGCTGGGTCGCGTCAGGAGCTTGGCGTACCAGCGGCTCGCATTCGGGTTGTCGTTGAACGGCGATGTCTCCACGAACCCGGCACGGCGGTACAGCGCTGCGGCCGCCTCGAGCGAGTGGTGGGTGTCCAGAACGAGCTCGCCCGCACCCAGCGAGAGCGCGCGCTGCTCGAGCTCTGCCAGCAGCCGCGCGCCCCAGCCGCGGCCGCGGGTGGCGGGGGAGAGGTACAGGTGCTTCACCTCGTACCGTGGGCCCGCAGCGGCGTCGGCCAGGCGCCGGATGCCGCCGCAGCCGACGTCCGCGCCCTCGTCGTCGACGACGAGGAGGAACACGCCGGCGGGCGGTGTGAACAGCGCGGGATCTGGTGAGGCCGGTGCGTATGCCCTGCTCTGCTCGGCGAAACCGTCCGCACGCTCGCGCACGTAGGCGTCGAGCACGTCGCGCGCACGTGGAGCGTCGACGGGGGTCTCGGCGAAGGTCGGCACCACTCCACCCTAGAAGGCCGTGCCGAGGCTGTCCCCGCGGTTGCGGTGCCTAGGATGGGTGCATGACCACACGCGTGGCCCTCGTGGGCGGGACGGGAAAGCTCGGTGGGATCGTCGCAGACGTCATCGCCGACCTCGACGACTACGAGGTGTGCGCCACGCTGTCCTCCCGGTCGTCCATCGACGACATCGCGGGGGCCGATCTCGTCGTCGACGTCTCGACGCCCGCCGTCAGCATCGATGTCGTCCGGGCCGCGATCGAGCAGGGCATCAACGTGCTGGTCGGCACCTCCGGCTGGTCGGCCGAGCGGATCGCCCTAGTCCGCCCGCTCGTGGATGCCGCCGGGACCGGTGCGGTCTTCATTCCGAACTTCTCCCTCGGTTCGGTGCTGGGAACGGCGCTGTCGGCGGCGGCCGCACGGTTCTTCGACTCGATCGAGATCGTGGAGGCCCACCGCGACACCAAGGTCGACTCGCCCAGCGGCACCGCCGTGCGGACGGCGGAGCTGATCGCCGCAGCGCGGCACGCCGAAGGCCCGGTCGACGCCCCGCACGCCGATCAGCGTGCCCGAGGACAGAAGGTCGCGAGCGTGCCGGTCCATTCGCTGCGACGGCCCGGGGTGATCGCGCGACAGGAAGTCGTGCTGTCGGGGCCGGGGGAGTCGCTCACCGTCGTGCACGACACCATCGAGCCGGCGCAGGCGTATGCGCCCGGCATCCGCACCGCCCTCGACGCTGCCCGCGACGCCGTCGGCGTGACCATCGGGCTCGACAGCTTCCTCGACATCGGCATCCGCACGCCCGGGGCCGGACGCGGCGCGCCCGTCGACGACGGTGGCGTGCCGGGCCAGGTCGCACGCGCCACCGGGGCATGACCGCGCGCATCGGCGTCGCCGTCATGGCGATCGCCCTCGTGCTGTACATCGCGCTCGTGGCGCAGTTCACGTGGCTGCTCCTGACAAGCGGCGATCCGGTGGGCATCGCGATGGGCGCAGCTCTTGTCGTGCTGCCGCTGGTCGCGCTCTGGGCCCTGGGCCGCGAACTCTGGTTCGGGTGGCGTGCAGAGCAGCTCGCCGGCCGCCTCGAGGCGGAGGACGCGACGCCGTCCGAGCAGATCGACGTGCGCACCAGTGGACGACCAGTGCGCGACGAGGCCGCGGCCCTGTTCCCCGCCTACCGTGACGAGGTCGAGGCGCACCCAGAGGACTGGCGCGCATGGTTCCGTCTCGGTCTCGCCTACGATGGCGCCGGTGACCGACGTCGCGCGCGCGAGGCCGTCCGCACCGCCATCCGGCTGGAGCGCGGCACGCCGCGCTGAGGTCTCACGCGGCTGCCGGCACCGCGTCGGCGATCGCAGCCTCCACGCGCTCGTGGCTGAAGCGGAACCCCGTGCTCTCGAGCGCCTGCGGGATCACGTGCGCGTCACTCAGCAGCAGGGCGTCGGCGGCGTTGCGCCCGAGGCCTAGGCGCAGAGCCCACGCCGGTGCGCGCAGCAGGTAGGGCCGGTTCATCCGCTGTGCGAGCGCGAAGCCGGTGTCGTTGGCGGTCGCACGCGTGGGACCCGCGAGATTGACCGGGCCCTCCAGCTCCGTGGTGTCGATCACGTGGCGGATGGCGCGCACCTCGTCCTCGAGCGAGATCCACGGCCACACCTGTGTGCCCCGGCCCAGCGGGCCGGACAGGCCCAGGCGGGTGAGGAGCA
>JAUHYM010000222.1 GCA_030426515.1 Actinomycetes bacterium | reverse complement strand
GACCGACCAGCGGAAGGCCTCGTCGATCTCCTTCGTCGAGCACAGCGTCGAGAAGATCGACGAGTAGCTCTTGGCGTGGACCGACTCCATGAACGCGATGTTCGTGTACACCGCCTCTTCGTGCGGGGTGATCGCGTCGGGGATCAGCGAGACCGCCCCCACGGTGCCCTGGATCGTGTCGAGGAGCGTCAGCCCCGTGAACACGCGCATCGTGAGCGTCTGCTCCTCGGGGGTGAGCGTGTTCCACGACTGGATGTCGTTCGACAGCGGCACCTTCTCGGGCAGCCAGAAGTTGTTCACGAGGCGGTTCCACACCTCGAGGTCCTTGTCGTCCTGGATGCGGTTCCAGTTGATCGCCTGGACGTGGTCCAGGAGCTGCAGCTTCTCAGCCATGTTTCCTTCTTCTCGAAAAAGCCTGATCAAACGGCAATCACAACATGCAGGAGACGCACTCGGACATGTCGGTGCCCTCGAGCGCCAGCTGGCGCAGGCGGATGTAGTAGATCGTCTTGATGCCCTTGCGCCACGCGTAGATCTGGGCCTTGTTGATGTCGCGCGTGGTGACGGTGTCCTTGAAGAACAGCGTGAGCGACAGACCCTGGTCGACGTGCTGGGTGGCGGCGGCGTACGTGTCGATGACCTTCTCGTAGCCGATCTCGTACGCGTCCTCGTAGTACTCGAGGTTCTCGTTCGTCATGAACGGCGCCGGGTAGTAGACGCGGCCGAGCTTTCCTTCCTTGCGGATCTCGATCTTCGACGCGATCGGGTGGATCGAGCTCGTGGAGTTGTTGATGTACGAGATCGAGCCGGTCGGCGGCACGGCCTGCAGGTTCTGGTTGTAGATGCCGTGCTGCTGGATGCTGGCCTTCAGCTGCGCCCAGTCCTCCTGCGTCGGCACGTGCATGCCGGCGAAGAGCTCCTTGACCTTCTCGGTCTGCGGCTGCCATGCGGCATCCGTGTACTTGTCGAAGAACTCGCCCGACGCGTACGTCGAGTCCCAGAACCCGTCGAACGTCTGACCGCGCTCGATCGCGATGCGGTTCGAGGCCCGCAGCGCGTGGAAGAGCACCGTGTAGAAGTAGATGTTCGTGAAGTCCAGGCCCTCTTCCGACCCGTAGTGGATGTGCTCGCGGGCGAGGAAGCCGTGCAGGTTCATCTGGCCGAGGCCGATCGCGTGCGAGCGGTCGTTGCCGTCCTCGATCGAGCGCACCGACGAGATGTGGCTCTGGTCGCTCACCGCGGTGAGCGCGCGGATCGCCGTCTCGACCGTGGCGCCCAGGTCACCGCCGTCCATCGCGAGCGCGATGTTCATCGACCCGAGGTTGCACGAGATGTCCTTGCCGATCTGGTCGTACGACAGGTCCTCGTTGTAGGTCGTCGGCGTGTTGACCTGGAGGATCTCCGAGCACAGGTTCGACATGTTGATGCGCCCCTTGATGGGGTTGGCGCGGTTCACGGTGTCTTCGTACATGATGTACGGGTAGCCCGACTCGAACTGGATCTCGGCCAGCGTCTGGAAGAACTGACGCGCGTTGATCTTGGTCTTCTTGATGCGCGGGTCATCGACCATCTCGCGGTACTTCTCGGTCACCGAGATGTCGCCGAAGGGCACCTTGTACACGCGCTCGACGTCGTAGGGCGAGAACAGGTACATGTCCTCGCCGTTCTTGGCGAGCTCGAAGGTGATGTCGGGGATGACGACGCCGAGCGACAGGGTCTTGATGCGGATCTTCTCGTCGGCGTTCTCGCGCTTGGTGTCGAGGAACCGCAGGATGTCGGGGTGGTGCGCGTTGAGGTACACGGCACCGGCGCCCTGGCGCGCACCCAGCTGGTTCGCGTAGCTGAAGCTGTCTTCGAGAAGCTTCATGACCGGGATGATGCCGCTGGACTGGTTCTCGATCTGCTTGATCGGCGCACCCGACTCGCGGATGTTCGACAGCAGCAGCGCGACGCCGCCGCCGCGCTTGGACAGCTGCAGCGCGGAGTTGATGCCGCGCGCGATCGACTCCATGTTGTCTTCGATGCGCAGCAGGAAGCACGACACGAGCTCGCCACGCTGCGCCTTGCCGGTGTTGAGGAACGTCGGGGTCGCGGGCTGGAAGCGGCCCGAGATGATCTCGTCGACGAGCGCGGTCGCGAGCTCCTGGTCGCCGTCGGCGAGGCCGAGCGCGGTCATCACGACGCGGTCCTCGAACCGCTCGAGGTAGCGCTTGCCGTCGAAGGTCTTCAGCGTGTAGCTCGTGTAGTACTTGAACGCGCCGAGGAACGTCTCGAAGCGGAACTTCTTGCCGTACGCGCGGTCGTTGAGCTGCTGGATGAACTCGAACGGGTACTTCTGCAGCACCTGCGGCTCGTAGTACTGCTTGTCGACGAGGTAGTCCAGGCGCTCCTTGAGCGAGTGGAAGAACACCGTGTTCTGGTTGACGTGCTGCAGGAAGTACTCGCGGGCAGCCCGCTTGTCGGCGCCGAACTGGATCTTGCCGTCGGCGTCGTAGAGGTTCAGCATCGCGTTGAGGGAGTGGTAGTCCATCCCCTCGAACCGCGGGTTCGCCTTGAAGTCCGTGTCTGTCAGTGCCGCTTCCACCATCGTTCCAATCCGTCGCTCACGCGATCGACGTCTTCCGGCGTGCCGAACAGTTCTAGCCGGTACAAGTGCGGCACGCGGCACTTGCGGCTGATGATGTCGCCGGCGAGGCAGAAGTGCTCGCCGAAGTTGGTGTTCCCCGCGGAGATGACCCCGCGGATCAGGCTCCGGTTCCGTTCGTCGTTGAGGAAGCGGATGACCTGCTTGGGTACTGCGCCCTTCTCCTCACCCCGACCCTGGCCACCGCCGTAGGTCGGGGTGACGAGGATGTAGGGCTCGTCCACCCGGAGCGGCCCGTCGGCCGCGTGGAGCGGAATCCGGATGCTGCGGGCGTCGAGCTTCTCGACGAACCGGGCGGTGTTGCCCGAGACGCTCGAGAAGTACACCAGCAGCGGCGCGGAGACCTCGGTGGCGACCGCGCTGCGTTCGGCCAGCTCGGTTGCCATCACCCGAGGTCACGCCAGACGCGTGGCGAGTTCGTCGATCTTGTCGGGACGGAAGCCCGACCAGTGGTCCTCGTCGGTGATGACGACGGGCGCCTGCAGGTAGCCGAGCGCCTTGACCTGCTCGAGCGCGGCAGGGTCCTCCGAAAGGTCGTGAATCTCGTAGTCGAGGCCCTTCGCATCCAGCGCGCGGTACGTCGCGTTGCACTGAACACAGGCCGGCTTCGTGTAAACCGTGATCGCCATGTCGAACCGTTTCTCCCCTCACATCCGGTGATCTGTCCGGCAGTCCCCCCACCGGGAGACCAATACTACATATGGGTACGGACATTGGATAGCACCACAAGGGATAGTAGTTACATCCGTGTAGTTTTCCACCGC
>JAUHYM010000221.1 GCA_030426515.1 Actinomycetes bacterium | reverse complement strand
TGCTGAGCGCCTCTGGCGAGCTGGTCGAGGTGTCCAAGCCCTTCCAGCACGCCGTCAAGTTCTTCGAGAAGGGCGACAGACCGCTCGAGATCGTGTCGACCCGCCAGTGGTACCTGCGCAACGGCGCCCGCGACGAGCAGCTGCGTGAGCGCCTGATCGCCCTGGGGACCCAGCTGAACTGGCACCCCGACTTCATGCGCGTGCGCTACGAGAACTGGGTGGGCGGGCTCACCGGTGACTGGCTCGTCTCACGACAGCGCTTCTTCGGCGTTCCGATCCCGGTCTGGTATGCGCTCGATGAGAACGGCGAACGCGACTACGACCGCGTGCTCGTGCCCGAGGCCGGGCAGCTGCCGATCGACCCGACCATCGATGTTCCCCCCGGCTACACCGAGCAGCAGCGCGGCGTCGCCGGCGGGTTCGATGCCGAGCGCGACATCTTCGACACCTGGGCCACGTCGTCTCTGACGCCGCAGCTCGCCGGAGGCTGGCAGCGCGACGACGAGCTGTGGAACCTCGTGGCGCCGTTCGATCTGCGCCCCCAGGGACAGGACATCATCCGCACCTGGCTGTTCTCGACCATGCTGCGCAGTGCGCTCGAGGACGGTCGCTCGCCCTGGACGGACGCGGCGATCTCGGGGTTCATCGTCGACCCCGACCGCAAGAAGATGTCGAAGTCGAAGGGCAACGTGGTCACCCCGGCGGACATCCTCGCCCGCCACGGCTCGGACGCGGTCCGGTACTGGGCGGCGTCCAGCCGACTCGGCACCGATGCCGCGTTCGACCCGCAGAACCCGACGCAGATCAAGATCGGTCGGCGCCTCGCGATCAAGGTGCTCAACGCCGCCAAGTTCGTGCTCTCGTTCCCGGTCCCCGAGGGTGCCGAGATCACGCACGCGCTCGACGCGAGCATGCTCGCGACGCTGGACCAGGTCGTCCGTGACGCGACGGCCGCCCTCGACGCCTACGACCACGCGCGGGCTCTGGAGATCACCGAATCGTTCTTCTGGACGTTCTGCGATGACTACCTCGAGCTGGTCAAGGAGCGCGCATACGACCGCACCGACGTCGGTCAGGCCTCGGCGGCGCTGGCGCTGCGCAGCGCGCTGTCGACGCTGCTGCGACTGCTCGCGCCGGTGCTCGTGTTCGCCGCCGAGGAGTCCTGGTCGTGGTTCAACGACGGCTCAGTGCACACCGCGCCATGGCCGACGTCGCATGAGAGCGGCGGCGATCCGACCGTGCTGCGCACGGCCAGCGAGGCGCTCATCGGCATTCGGCGCGCGAAGACCGAGGCGAAGGTGTCGCAGAAGACGCCGGTGGCCGCCGCGACGATCGTGGGCCCCGCCGCCGCGCTCGACGCCCTCCGACAGGCAGAGGGAGATCTGCGCGCGGTCGGCCGCATCGCCGAGATCGCCTTCGCGGAAGGCGACGCGCTGGCCGTCTCGCAGATCGAGCTCGCCCCCGAGGAGGCCTGAGATGAAGATGGGAACGCGCTGGACGGCAGGATCGACCCCGCCGGCTGCCGTGCCGCAGGCGATGCGCGACGCGATCGCGTCGATCGAGTTCCATGCGCTCACCGACACCGGTCCGCACCCGGGGTGGACCCTGACCTGGCTGGAGGGGCGTCCCGTCGCAGAGCTCGACACGGGCGTCATGGTCGTCATCGACCCCGCCACCGGCGAGGCGGTCGTCCAGCGCGACCCCGACGTCGACGTCAGCTGACGGGCGCGACCTGTGCCGCCCGGTCTTCGGGATCGGCGGCGCGCGTGGCCTGCAGGAGCAGCTTCGTGCAGGCGAGGGCTGCCACCGCGGTGACCACTCCGGCGATGAGGTAGGGCAGGCGCAGGTCCGCGCGCGCCACGAAGCCGCCGGCGAGCGTGGCGAAGGGGAACAGCCCCCAGGTGACCGTGCGGATGATCCCGAGGACCCGCCCGAACAGACGCTGCGGGACGATCGCCTGGCGCAAGGCACCCCACGGCACGTTCCACACCGACACCGCGCACGCCATAAGGGCGTAGGCGAGGATGCCGGTGACGATCTCGGGCGCCATCCAGACGCACAGCAGACCTGTCGCGGCGACCAGGTTGGCCACGAACATCACGGCGCCCCGGCCGAACCTGCCCACCAGCCGGGGCGCGATGAGCGACCCGAGCAGCGCCCCGATCCCGACGCCGGCGGTGACGACGCCGACGGCGGCCGGGACAACGCCCAGCTCATCGATGAAGTACAGGATGGTCGGAGCCTGCGCGAAGGCGAACGCACAGCCGAGGATCGAGGTGAACACGACCATCGATCGCAGGTACGTGTGTCGCCACAGGTACGCGAGGGCCTCCCCCGCCGGCGCGAGGCGCGCGCGCCCGACCGCGGGATCGGCCGGGTCGCGCAGCGGGCGCGCCGCGACAACCGGCAGCAGCACCGCCAGCACAATCGGAATCACGTAGCCGGCGGAGCCCACCCACAGCGGGAGGGCGAGCGAGACGCCGAACAGGATCCCTCCCACGGGCGTCGCCACGAAGCTGTCGATGGTCACCTGCGCGGCCTGCATGAAGCCGTTGGCACGGTCGAGCGAGCGTCGCGGCACGATAGAGGGGACGATCGCGTTGGTCGCGTTGTCGAACAGCGTCTCGCCGATGCCGAACACGAGGGTCGCGACGAACAGCGCCCAGATGCTGAGGCTGCCGGTGACCGTCATCACCGCCAGCACCAGCGCGACAGCGCCGCGCAGCGTGTTCGCGATGGCCATGACCCACCGCCGATCCACGCGATCGACGATCATCCCGGCCGGCAGCCCGAAGAGGAGCCAGGGGACGAACGCCAGGGCGCCGATCACCGCGATGACCAGCGGGTCACGGCTGAGCGTCGTCGCGATCAGGGGAACGGCCAGGCGTCCGATGCCGTCGGCGAGATTGCTGAATGCGGCCGCAGTCCACAGTCGCGCGAACGGCGCCCCCAGCGGCGGCGTGTCGGCGGTCACGGCAGGATTCCGGCGGCGCCGACGGCGAGGACGTCGCGGCGCGCGCTGTCGGCATCGCGCCGTGCGATCTCCCGCCGCGTCGCCCCGACGCCGCCCCGCGCCAGAAGGCGCGTCGCCACGGACCGCTCGAGACGGTCGGCGATGTGCAGCAGCGCTCGGTCGAGCGCGGTCGGCGTCGGCTGAGGACAGGCGGAGAGCGTCGTCATGAGGTTCCTCCGATGTCGGGGAGCGGGAAGACCTCCGCTCCGATGGTGACGGGTCGCACGCCCTCGCCGGTCTGATGCCGGTACGCGTCGACGGCCTCGTCGATGAGTGTCATGATGCGGGCAGACAGGTCACGCACCTGTTCCGCCGTCATGCGGGCGGTCGCCGTGCTCACCAGACCCGCGTCCTTCCAGGACTCCTCTTCGCGCTCCGCGCGGGAGGTCACATACTCGACGAGCTGCTCATGGCGATTGCG
>JAUHYM010000220.1 GCA_030426515.1 Actinomycetes bacterium | reverse complement strand
AGCCACAGGTTGCTGCCGCCGTACCCGAGGATCACGTCCGCCGACCGCAGTCGCGATTCCACGAGGGTCGACGGTCCCGCGAAGAGGGATGCCACATCGAACTCCGCCCAACCGAGCGCGCGCAGCTTCGCGAGGTCTTCGACCAGCTGCGAACTGTCACCGGGAAACCCGAGGATCGCGTCGATCACGACGACGATTCGGGATTGTGCGATCGGCCGTCCGATCAGGTCGACGAATGCGTCGAAAATCATGTCGTTCGCGACCCCGCCCGAGGTGAGAAGCATGCGCATCTGCCCAGGCTAGGACGAACCTCCAGATCGCGAGGCACGGGCGGGTGTGATGCGGGCGCCCGGCGAGGGACCTTGACGCGCCCGCAGCACCTCGGAAGAATCTGGGCCATCGCTCCCGGCGCCCGACCGGAGGAGAGGACGTGCGTATGACCACGCAGACCGAATTCCCCCGACGGCGGCGTCCCGCGGCCGCGGCCCTCGCTCTCGCCGGGGTTCTCGCGCTCACTGGATGCGGCGACATCGACGACCTCAACGATCTCAACGACTTCATCGACGAGGCGCAGGAGTATGTCGACGAGTTCAGCGATGAGGTCGAGGCAAGCGACCAGGAGTCACAGGACAGCGACGACCCGAGCTCGCAGGACGACGACGAGCCGGGCTCCGAGTACGAGGAACGGATGCGCGAGGCCCGGGAAGACTGGGACACCTATCCGGAGCCGCCCGCCGACATCCCCCCCTCGAAGCGCCCGTACGACTACGCGACCACCCATCGCGACGGGTCGAGATCGGCGACCGAAAAGAACACCTACCCCGCGGACGAGGCTGAACCCCTCGCGGACTACTACACCGAGCAGTACGGGTCCGAGCCGACCATCGACGGCGACAAGCGCACCTGGTCGAACGAGAACGCCACCACCACGATGGAGACGAACTTCGACGGATCGGTGACCACGAAGTCGCAGTGGTACCCGCCCTCGGAGTGAACCGCGGTCAGGATGCGGCGGGCGCGTGGAGCGCCGCCAGCCCGTAGTGCTCGCGCCCCACCCTGCCGCGGATGAAGATCACCAGCACGATCCCCACGGCGATGACGACGATGTTCGCCTGTGCGGCCAGCGGCGCCAGCGGTCCGGCCTCGCCGCCCGCGGCACTCGCCGCCGAGACGAGTTGCTGGCTCGGATCGGTGCTCGCGTGCAGCAGCATCGGCCAGATGAGGTTCCCGGTCACCCGCGGCGTGAGATACATCATGATGCCGAAGAAGAACGTGTAGACGGTGTAGATGGTCGCCGCGAGGATGTCGTCGGTGCCGAGGAAGTTCAGCGCGTGCATCAGCCCGAACAGCAGCGACGACACCACCGCGATCACCCACTCGCCGTAGCCGCGACGTCGCAGCATCTCGACGGCGATGCCGCGGAACGGCTTGCCCCGCCGCCTGTCCACAGGGACGATGGGGGCATGGCCATCACCGTCGTGGAGAACCTGCAGGATCTGGTCGAGATCGAGGCGGGCGTGCGCACATCAAAGCTCGCGCTCGCCGAGGACGGCGCCCGGGTCGTCATGTTCGCGTTCGACACCGGCGCAGAACTGACCGAGCACACCGCTCCCGGCCCCATCCTGGTGCAGGGCCTGGCCGGCCGCCTCGCGTTCTCCGCCGAAGACGAGACGGTCGAGATCGTGCCGGGCCGGCTGCTGCACCTGCCCGCCAGGACCCCGCACGCGGTGCGCGCGCTCGAGCCCTCGAAGATGATGCTCACGATCATCCGGCAGCACTGACGCGCGACACGTCGCCGCGGCCTACAGCGGGAGGATCACCGGCACCAGCAGCACCGTGACCACCAGAACGATGAGAGTGAACGGCACGCCGAGCCTGATGAAGTCGCCGAAGCGGTAGCCGCCCGGCTCGACCACGAGGGTGTTCACCGGCGACGACACCGGGGTCATGAACGCGCACGACGCGGCAAGCGCGATCACCATCGCGAACGGGGCCGGCGAGGCGCCGATCTCGAGCGCAGCGCTGATCGCGATCGGGGCCATGAGCACCGCGGTCGCCGTGTTCGACACGAACAGACCGATCACCGCGGTGAGCACGAACAGCGCGCCCAGAAGCACACGGGGCCCGGCATCCCCTACCGCGGCCAGCAGACCGTCGACGATCAGGTCCACACCACCGGTGCGCTCCAGCGCAAGCGCGAACGGCAGCATCCCGACGATCAGCAGAATCGTCGGCCAGTGGATCGCACGATACGCGCTGGTCATGTCGATGCAGCGGGTCACCCCCATCATCAGGCACGCGATGAGCGCCGCGATCGCGTTCGGCACCACCCCGCTGACCATCAGCACCACCATGACCAGCACACTCGCGATCGCGTACGGCGCCTGGTTCGCCGCGGGGGCCACCTCATCGACCTCGGAGGGCAGGTCGAGCAGCACATAGCCGTCGGGGCTGGTGCGCAGCCGCGTGATCGCCGCCCATCCGCCCGACACGAGCAGCGTGTCTCCGGTGGCGAGACGGATCGAGGGGAACACGGGTCCTGCCGCCTCGCCCTTGTGCCGGATGCCCAGCACGACCAGCTCGTACCGCTCGGCGAACCGCAGGTTCACGACGCTGCGCCCGCGGGCGTACGATTCGGGCGGAATCATGACCTCGGCCATGCCGAGCTGGCGGGAATGGGTCGCGAACAGGTTCTCGTCGGTCGAGGGCAGCGCGGCGAGGTGCAGCGCCGCGCACCGCTCGGCGTCGAGCGCGACGTCGACGATCACCGTGTCGCCGGCACGGACCTGCGCGTCATCGGCGGAGGTTATCACCGAGTGACGCAGGAGCCGCTTCTGCTCGAGCATGAGGGCGCCGGCGAGCTGCCCGGGCCCGAGGTCGAGATCGGCCAGCCGACGCCCGATCAGAGACGAGTCCGCCCCGACCCGATACCGGTGTGTCCGGGCATCCACCTTGTACTCGGAGAGCAGCGTGCCGAAGCTGCGGCGAGGATCGCCGCCGCCTGCTTCGTCGTCGCCGAGCCAGCGGCGGGCGACCAGCATGTACCCGATCGCGAGGACCAGGATGACAAGACCGAACGGTGTTGGGGCGAAGAACCCGAGCCCGTCGTAGCCGCTGCGGATCAGCTCGGCATCCACGACCAGGTTCGGCGTCGTGGCGATGAGGGTCAGCGTGCCGCTGATCAGCCCCGCGAAGCTCAGCGGCATGAGGAGCTGGCGTCTCGAGACGCCGGTGCGCGCGGCCACACTCAGCGCCACAGGAATGAAGATCGAGACGACTCCGGTCGAGCTCATGACCGCGCCCATCAGCGCGACACACAGCATGAGCAGCACGATCACCCGCGCCGCGCTCGCCCCGGTGGTGCGCGCGAGCCAGTCCCCCAGCCGGTACGTCACGCCGGTGCGGGTGAGTCCCGCACCCACGACGAACAGTGCGGCGATGAGAACCACGTTCGGGTCCGCGAAGCCCGCGAACGTCTCAGACACA
>JAUHYM010000030.1 GCA_030426515.1 Actinomycetes bacterium | reverse complement strand
CAGCGGGGCGGTCACCGATGAGGGGGCAACCGCGCTGCTCGCCGGGGCGGTCGCGGTTGCCATCGATCAGACCAGGCGCGCGGCGAGCTCGTCGATCTTGTCGGGACGGAAGCCCGACCAGTGATCCTCGTCGGTGATGACGACCGGAGCCTGCAGGTAGCCGAGCGACTTCACCTGCTCGAGCGCCGCCGGGTCCTCCGACAGGTCGTGGATCTCGTATTCGATGCCCTTGGAGTCCAGTGCGCGGTAGGTCGCGTTGCACTGCACGCAGGACGGCTTGGTGTAGACCGTGATCGCCATGTCGATCTTCGTTCCCCTCGATTTCGTCTGATTCCCGGCAGATCCCCCGACCGGGAGTCCAATACTACATATGGGGACGGACATTGGATAGCACCACAAGGGGTAGTAGTTACATCCGTGTAGTTTTCCACGGTTGTCCACCGGTTCATCACAGGTTCTCCACGGATCCATCCACAGCGGGAGCACCCGCCCAGAGAGCGGAAAAACCGCGGAAGTCGCCGCTCTCGCCGGCCAGTTCTCCACAGTTGCGACGCTACGCGCACCCTCTGACATTCCCCAGGTTGTGGATGAGGGCTCTCGGCGCGTCGCGGGCGTGTCGCGGGCACCGATCCGGTGGCCGCAGAGCCCGCCCCCGTAAGGTGGTGCGCACCATTCGGGGTCCGCGCAAGGGGTGAGGGATGACACAGGGCACGCAGGCGATCGATCGTGCCGCGGCGCTGCTCTCGCTCGTGGTCCGGTCCGAGCAGCCCGTCTCCTTCACGGAGGTCGCGGCGAGCGTTGACCTTCCCCGATCCACCGTGTCGCGACTTCTCGGGGCGCTCGAGCGGAACGGATTGCTCGAGCGCAGCATCGACGGAGCGTACCGGGGCGGGCCGCTGTTCCACACGTACGCGTCCAGGTTCGGGCACATCGAGTCGCTGGTGATCGCATCCCGACCGACGCTGGAGGCCATCGGGGAGGCAACGGGCGAGACCGTCAACCTCGCCGTCCCGAGCGGCAACCGCGTCCTGCAGGTCGCCCAGGTCAGCGCGAGCTTCGTGCTCGGCGCAACGAACTGGATCGACGTCGACGTGCCGCCTCACTGCTCCGCGCTGGGCAAGGTGATGTACGCGTTCGACGCGATCCCGCTCCCCGCAGGACCCCTCGAACGTCGGACACCGCGCACGGTGACCGATCTCGCGGCGTTCCGGGTCGTGCTGGACGAGGTGCGACGCGCCGGCTACGCCGTCGCCCGCGGAGAGCTCGAAGACGGCCTCGACGCGGTCGCCGTGCCGATCCACGACCCCGACGGCCGGGTCGTCGCCGCACTCGGAATCTCCGGACCCGCCGTGCGTCTCACCGAGCACGACCGGCTCGGCGCCCTGCTCGTGAGCCACGCCGCCGAGCTCTCACGCACGCTCCGCGCACAGCACGCCTGAGCCCGCGTCGGCTGCGACACGGCGCCCGTTCTGTACGCATGCGCACGTCGCGCACCCACGCGCCTCTCTGAAACACGCGCTCGCCTCTTGGCAGGCGATACGCCGCGGGATTATGCTCACTTCGTTCACACTATGGGACTGATGTTCCACGATATAGAACAGGAGGCATCCCGTGAGCTACAACATCCCCACGGTCGACCAATCGGACCGGAAAGTCCCCGTCAATCTCCGGCAATCGGGACCGACGCCGGTCGAGATGCTGATCGACACCCGTGTGCGCAAATCGCCGTACTGGCAGCTCTCCGTGCAGGCGGGATGCTGGCGCGCCTCGATCTACAACCGCATGTACCACCCGCGCGGGTACGTCTCCCGCGAGGAAGGCGGCATGTCGGTCGAGTACCAGTCGCTGGTGAACGACGTCACGCTGTGGAACGTCGCGGTCGAGCGCCAGATCCAGGTGAAGGGCCCCGACGCGGAGGCGTTCGTGGATTTCGTCATCACGCGCGATGCAACGAAGATCCCCGTCATGCGCGCCCGATACGTCATCCTGACGAACGAGAAGGGCGGGATCCTCAACGACCCGGTGCTGCTGCGGATCGCGGCGGACGAGTTCTGGTTCTCGATCTCCGACAGCGATCTGCTGCTCTGGCTGCAGGGGGTGAACATCGGCAAGCGCTTCGACGTGGAGATCGCCGAGATCGATGTCTCCCCGGTCCAGATCCAGGGGCCGAAGTCGTACGACCTCATCACCGATCTGGTCGGTCGCGATGCGGCGGACATCCCCAGCTACGGTCTGTACGCCGCGCAGGTCGCGGGGCGAGACGTCATCATCTCGCAGACCGGGTTCACCGGCGAGAAGGGCTACGAGATCTACCTGTACGACGCGACGAAGTACGCGGAGGACATGTGGTACGAGATCCTGCGCGTGGGGTCCGCACACAGCCTGCGCGTCGTCGCGCCGGCGCATCACCGCCGCATCGCCGCCGGCATCCTGTCGTGGGGTCAGGACATGGACCACGAGACGCTGCCGTTCCAGGTCAACCTCGGCTACCAGGTACCGCGACAGAAGGAGGCGGACTACATCGGCAAGGCCGCGCTGGAGGAGGCTCGGCGGCGGATCGCCGCGGGCGACCCTCCGTACCGCACGCAGCTGGTGGGGCTGCGCTTCGGCGGCGCAGCGATCGACGACTACGCCCCGGACTTCTGGCTCATCAGCGACGAGGAGCACTCCGACGCCGTCGGCTACGTCACCTCGCCGTGGTACTCGCCAGAGCTCGAGACGAACGTGGCGCTCGCCCACGTCCCCGTCACCCGCACGGGCCTCGGCGAGCAGTACTGGATCCATCTCCCGGAGCAGTACGCCGAGTCGCCCGGGATGCCGATCCTCGCCGAGATCGTGGACGTCCCCTTCCGCCCATCGGTCAATCCGAATCAGCGTGAGCTGCTGAAAGCGCGCGGCCTGGACGCCGCGGCCTGAGCGTTCGCGGGCGGGCCGTGACTCGACCCGCCCCGCGAACAGTAGTGTTGCCTGGTGGCGGCATCATCGGGCTATCGGGATCTCCTGCGCACCCCCGGCGTCGGCCGGATCATCGCGGCGCAGCTGACCGCGCGCTTCCCCACCGGAATGACCAGCCTCGCGCTGCTCCTCCACGTCGAACAGGTCACCGGGTCATACGGTGCCGCGGGCCTCGTGCTCGCCGCGGCCTCCATCGGCCAGGGCGCGGCAGGACCGGTCACCAGCCGCTGGATGGGGCTGTGGGGCATGCGAACCGTGCTGACCCTCACGACGCTGGTGTGCGCCTCGGCGATCGTGGTCATCGCGCTGTGGACGATGCCGGTGCCCGGGTACATGCTGCTGGGACTGCTCGCCGGACTCTCGACGCCCCCGGTTCAGCCCGCCGTGCGCACCATCTACCCCAAGATCGTCACGGCCCGTCAGCTCACACCGCTGTTCAGCCTCGACGCGGCCCTGCAGGAGATCATCTGGATCTTCGCTCCGGTCGTGATCACCCTGGTCGCCACGCAGGTGGGCACGGTGCCTGCGCTGCTTCTGATCGTGGTCGTGCTGCTGACCGGCGGCGCGTGGTTCATCCTCTCCCCTGAGGTCGGCCGTGTCCGCATCCCCCGCAGCCGGCGCCGACTGGGTCGGGTGCTCGCGCGTCCTCCCATCCTGCTGGCGACCCTCGTCGGGTTCCTGCTCATCGGCGCGTGCGCGGCGGTCGAAGCCGGTGTCGTCGCCACCTTCGGGCACGGCGGAGCCGAAGCCGGGCTGGTCCTCGCGGTGTTCGCGGTGGGGAGCCTCGCCGGCGGTCTCGCCTTCGGGCATCTCCCGGTCGGGCGTTGGGCCATGGCGCGTCGGCTGGCGGTCCTCGCCGTGGGCCTTGCGCTCGCGATGATCTCGCTCAACGTGTGGTGGCTGGGCGGGACGCTGTTCCTCGCCGGGATCGGCATCGCCCCGGCATTCGCGGTTCTCTCGGCGATGACGACCGCCAGCGTGAAGTTCAGCGACACCGCGGAGGCCTTCGGCTGGATCGGCACCGGACAGCTGATCGGCGCGGCCGCGGGGTCGGCGATCGCGGGCTTCCTGATCGACGGCGTCGGTCCCAGCGGCGCCTACTGGGCGGCGACCGCGTTCGCCGTCGGCGGCGTCCTGGTGGCGATCGTGTTCGTGCGGGCGTTCCCCGACCTGCGTCACCGCGACCCCACGCCGCTGCCCGACACCGAGCCGGTCACGACTCTCGGGTGACAGCGCGCTACGCCGCCCTGCGCAGGAGTTCGAGGACGGCGAGCGCGTACGCGTCCGCAGGCTCGGGATGCTCGAAGACCAGCCGCTCGGGTTCGCCCGAGTTCCCCGCGCGCAGAAGGATCTCGACCTCGTGCGTATCCTCACGGCGCCGCAGCGCACGGAAGGTTCCGCGCAGCATCTCGCGCAGCTGATGCTCATGCGGCAGCCACAGCGCGTCCTCGAGCGCGACCGAGTCCAGTGCCCACTCGGTCGTCCCGTTGAAGGCGAGGATCTTGCCGGTGGGGTACTCGCGAGGCTCGACGGTCATCTCGCTGACCGTGAACACATCCGCCTCGAACTCCGGCTCGTCCAGCTGGAATCTGTCTCCCGAGGCGGGCCGCCAGCGCAGACCCGACGCGCGCAGCGCCAGGGCGAGGTCGGTCGAGATCATGCGTCCATTCTCCCGCGCTCTCCCCGGCCCGGGCCGGATCAGCGCACGTCGTGCTCGTGCGCGACCGACACATCGAGCACGATCGACACGGTGTCGGGCAGGTCGGACAGCGACTGTCGCAGCGGAGCGGCCTCCGGAATATCGCCGTCGGGTGTCGTCACCTCGACGGTGGCGGAGAGTCCGCTCCAGGTCACTCCGCGCACCTCCCCGTCGATTCCGCTGTCCTGCAGCCAGTCGACGGTCTCCGCCTGGATCGTGTTCCCCCAGTGGGCGAGCAGGATCGTGAGGACCGAGTTGATGATCAGCGGAATCATGATGAGGATCGTCAGCACCGCGACGACCGCGTACGCCCGGCGCTGGCTGCTGAGGGTTCCCACCCGCGCCTCTCCCGCGTACCCGGCGAGGGTGAAGACGATGCTGCCGGCGATCACCAGCGAGACCACGTTCGACAGGAAGAGGATCAGCGCCCCCAGCGCGTCATCCCACAGGCCCTGACCGGCGCACACCCCCACGACGCCGAGCGGCGGCACCAGCGAGATCGCGATCGCCACGCCCGGCAGCACAGTTCCGAGATCGCGACGGCACAGCGCGAACGCACCGGCGGTGCCGGTGGCCAGCGCCGCCACGAGCTCCTGCACCTGCGGCGACGTGCGTCCGGTGATCTGCGCGTTGCCGTTGAGTGCGCTCGGGTCGAGGACGGCTGCCGACAGCAGCGCGCCGATCACGACGACGATCGCGAAGCCGAGCGCCACCCACCCGAACGAACGGGCCAGCAGATGCCGGTCCCCGACGACGATCCCCAGCGCCATCCCCATGATGGGCGTCGCCAGGGGCGCGATGATCATCGCGCCGATGACCGTCGCGGTGGAGTCGCCGATGACTCCTGCGGTGGCGATGACCCCCGACAGGATGAGCATGATGAGAAAGCCCGAGCGCTTTCCCACGCGGTCGCCGCTGTCGAGGTCGAGGGTCGTGCGCAGGTCGTCCGCGGTCTGACGCTGGGTCTGCGGGATCAGCAGGTGCGAGAACCGACTCATACGGGCATCCTTGCGGTTCACCGCGCGGGCCGCATCCCCTTCTCGCCTCCGCCGTCGCCGCACGCGCGAGAATGGTCACATGTCCCGCGACGCCGATCTCCTCGCTGCGTACCTGCCCGATGACCTGCTCGCCCGGTTCCGCGAGCGCGCGGTCGTCCACGATCGCGAGAACACGTTTCCCGAGGCGGACCTGGCGGAGCTTCGCGAACGCGGATACCTGTCGGCGCTCGTCCCCCAGGCGCTGGGCGGCGGCGGCCACACCCTCGCCGAGGCCGCCGCGCTCCAGCAGCGGCTGGCGACGGCGGCGCCGGCGACGGCACTCGCGATCAACATGCACCTCGTCTGGACGGGCGTGGCCAAGGTCCTGTCCGACCGAGGGATCGACGACCTGAGGTTCGTGCAGACCGGCGTGGCGGACGGCGAGGTTTTCGCGTTCGGCATCAGCGAGGCAGGCAACGACCTGGTGCTGTTCGGCAGCGACACGACGGCAGAGCCTCAGGATGACGGATCGTATGCCTTCACCGGCATCAAGATCTTCACCTCGCTCGCTCCCGTGTGGACGCAGCTCGGCCTTCACGGTCTCGACGTCTCGTCGCCGGACGCGCCGCAGCTCGTCTACGGGTTCATCCCTCGCTCAGATGCGGTGGTCACGCGGGACGACTGGGACACCGTCGGGATGCGGGGAACGCAGTCGCGGACGACCGAGCTGCACGGAGCGATCGCGCCCGCCGACCGCATCGTGCGGCGCGTCGCTCCCGGCCCGCAGCCGGATCCGATCGTGTTCGGCATCTTCAGCGTGTTCGAGCTGCTGCTGGCTTCGGTGTACACCGGCATCGCCCGCCGCGCGATCGACGTCGCCGTCGAGACCGCCGGGCGGAGGCGGTCGAAGAAGACCGGCAAGGCGTACGACCAGGATCCCGACATCCGGTGGCGCGTCGCCGAGATGGGGCTGGCGTACGACGCGCTCCCCCCACAGATCGCCGCGCTGTGCGCCGACGTCGACGGACAGGTCGATCACGGACCGCGGTGGTTCTCGCTCCTGTCCGGTGTGAAGCACCGCGCGGTCACGACCGCCAAGCAGGTCGTGGACGACGCGATCCTCGTCGCGGGCGGATCGAGCTACTTCGCCTCGCACGAGCTGAGCCGCCTCTACCGCGATGTGCTGGCCGGGCTGTTCCATCCCTCGGACCCCGAGTCGGCGCACGCCACGGCCGCGTCCGCCTGGCTGGGCCCGCTCGAGCCCTGACGCGGCGGCCCGACGTCAGCGACGTTCGAAGTCGAACGCCTTCAGCAGCTCGGCGACCGCCTGGTCGCGATCGTCTCCGCCCGACTCGAACATGTGGGTCACGTGCGTGCGGAGGTGGTTCTCGAGCAGCAGCCGGTCGAGGGACTCGAGCGCCTTCTGGATCGCACGCGACTGGCCGATGATGTCCATGCAGTAGTCCTCGGCCTCGATCATCTTCGCGAGTCCGCGCACCTGGCCCTCGAGGATGGCGGTGCGGTGCAGCGCCCGCTTCTTGATGTCTTCGATCACGACGCCAGAATACGCGGGCGTGCCCGTGGAAGGATGTCGTCATGGCGCGCACACCGACGGCTCAGCTCTCCGCCGCCGATCGTGAGCGGCTGCGCGGCCTGCGTGTGATGAAGGGCGTCGCTCTCGGCGCCCTGGTGGCCATGGCCGTCGTGTTCGCGATCGCGTTCGCCTTCGAGCAGACCGTCCCGGCACTGAGATACGTGCGCGCGGCGGCCGAGGGCGGAATGGTGGGCGCTCTCGCCGACTGGTTCGCTGTGACCGCGCTGTTCCGACGGCCGCTGGGCCTGCCGATCCCCCACACCGCGATCATCCCCCGTCGCAAGGACGAGATCGGGCGCACGCTCTCGGACTTCATCGAAACCGAGTTCCTGCGCGAGGACGTCGTGCGCGCGAAGCTCGAATCCGCCGACGTCGCCGCCCGCGTGGGCGAGTGGCTGGGCGAGAAGCGCAACGCGGAGCGCGTCGTGGAGGAAGGGGCGGCGCTGGCCGCGGGGGTGCTGCGTGCCCTCACCGACGACGACGTGCAGGAGGTGGTCGCCGAGCTCGCGCGCGAGCACCTGCTCGCGCCGGAGTGGGGTCCTCCCGCCGGTGCCTGGCTGGAGCGGGTTCTCGACGCCGACGCGCACCGGGGGGCAGTCGACCTCGCCGTCGACTCGCTGCTGTCGTGGCTGCATGCCAACGCCGCCTCGTTCGACGGCCTCGTCTCGCGCCGACTCCCCTCATGGGTGCCGCGCACCGCGCAGCGTCTCGTCGACGACGCCGTGCATCGCGAGGCGGTGCGGTTCCTGTCGGCGGTGCAGGCGGACCCGCAGCATCCGGCGCGGCGCGCGCTCGACCGCTATCTCGCGCGTCTCGCCGACGGCATGCAGCACGACCCGGCGACGATCGGCCGCTTCGAGGACGCCAAGCACGCGGTGTTCGACAGTCCGCGTGTGCGCGACCTGGCGGGGCAGGCGTGGGATGCCGCGAAGCGCGGGCTCCTGGGCGCCCTCGCCGACCCCGACAGCGGGCTGCGCGCCACCGCGCACGCGACGATCCTGGATGTCGGCGCCCGTCTGCGCACGGACGACGATCTGCGCGGCAGACTCAACGCCTGGATCGCGGACACCGTCACCTTCGCGGTCGACCGCTACGGCCATGACCTCGCCGGTGTCGTCACCGAGACCGTCGAGCGATGGGACGCGGAAGAGACGTCGCAGAAGATCGAGCTGCTGGTCGGCCGCGACCTGCAGTACATCCGCCTCAACGGCACCATCGTCGGCGCGCTCGCGGGACTGGTCATCTACACGATCGCTCACGCTCTGCTGGGCTGAGGGCGTAGCCTGGGCGCGTGACCCAGCGCGAGGGGATGGTGGCCGTCTTCAGCGGCGGCGGCCTGCGGGATCCGCAGACCCAGCTCGACCTGCTGGGCAGGCTCGTCCCCGGTGCCGACGACGCGCTTCCCGGCTACACCGTCGACTACGTCGACATCCGCCACCCCCACATCGTGGCGGCGACCGGCGAGACCACCCACCGGATCGTGCGCCGGACCGGTGACCTGCGCGACAAGGCGATCGGACAGATCCTCTGGGTCGACGAGCGCGAGCTCGACGCGGTCGACGATGCGCTCTCCCCCGGCTTCTACCGCATCGAGGTCACGCTCGCGTCCGGGGCGAGCGCCTGGACGTACATCGCTGCCCCCGACCCCGACACAGGAGGATCATGAAGACCCTCGTCCTCGTCCGTCACGCCAAGTCCGACTGGGGCGACCCACGCCTGGACGACCATGATCGTCCGCTCAACGCTCGCGGCGAGCGCGACGCGCCCCGGATGGCGCGGCAGCTGGCCGACACCGGGATCGGGCTGGAGATGATCCTGTCGAGCACGGCGCTCCGTGCACGCACGACAGCCGCGGCGTTCGGCGAGGCACTGGGCATCGAGCCGGTGCTGCGGGAGGACCTGTACGGGGCGCCGGCGACCATGCTGCTGCGGGCGGCGGCCGAGTCGGGCGCGGACGCCGTCATGGTCGTCGCCCACGACCCGGGAATGAGCGTGCTGGCCGGGGCCCTGTCGGGACAGATCGAGCACATGCCCACCTGCGCGGTCGCGGTGTTCCACTGGGACGAGGACGACTGGTCGGTCGTCGATGCGATCGAGCCGTCCGCCTGGAGCTTCGACACTCCCCGCTGACCGGCCCACGCGACCGGCTCAGTCGACCGCGCAGACCTGGCCGCCCGTCAGCTGCACGAGCTGGTCGAAGGTGAGCGGGAAGACGGTATGCGGGGTCCCCCCGGCCGCCCAGATCTCGGGGTAGGAAGCCAGATCCTCGTCGACGATCGTCGTCAGCGGCGAGGGGTGCCCGGTCGGTGCCACTCCGCCGATGGCCTGGCCGGTCGCCGCGCGTACCTGATCGGGCGTGGCGCGGCGGATGCGGTCGCGCCCGAGCCGCTGTGCGAGCGCGACGGTGTCTACACGATGGGCGCCGCTGGTCATCACCAGGAGCGGTTCGCCGTCCGAGAAGAAGACGAGGCTGTTCGCGATCGCGCCGACCTCGACGCCGAGAGCCGCGGCGGCGAGCGCGGCGGTGGAGGCGGCATCGGGCAGCACGACGATCTCGCCCGGGATGCCGGCCTCACGGAGCCGATCGTGGACGAGGCGGCTGCGGGCAGGAAGGTGCGCGGTCACCGCGCAAGCCTATCCGTGCCACCGGGACTTTCGGCGGTGGTGCGCGGCGCGCGCCGAGAGGATGCTGGGGGCATGCGTCCCCTGCTGCGCGCAACCACGCGCTACCCGCTCATCCCCACGACGATCCTCGTTGGCGCGGTGGTGATGGTCCTCGACGGGAGCGGCGCGGGACCCGCAGGTCAGGTGATCGCGACCGTCTATGTCGCGCTGGTCATCGCGTGGACGCTGGTGGGCATGGTGCGCGAGGTCCTCCGCGGGCACGTCGGCCTCGACATCCTCGCGGTGGTCGCGATGGCCGCGACTCTCGCGGTGTCGGAGTGCATCGCCTCCCTGATCATCGTCCTGATGCTGGCGGGCGGCGAAGCGCTCGAGGACTTCGCCGGGCGGCGGGCGCGCCGAGAGCTGTCGGCGCTGCTGGACCGTTCGCCGCGCACGGCGCATCGCGAGCAGAGCGACGGCACGGTGACCGACGTGCCGGTCGACGCGGTGAACGCCGACGAGACCCTCCTCGTCCGCCCGGCCGAGGTCGTCCCCGTCGACGGCGTGCTTCTCTCGGACGAGGGCAGCTTCGATGAGTCGTCCGTGACGGGAGAGAGCATGCCGGCGACGCGCAGGCGCGGCGACGAGATCATGTCGGGGTCGGTGAACGGCTCGAGCGCCGTCCGGCTGCGGACCGTGCGCACCGCCGCCGACAGCCAGTACCAGCAGATCATCGCGCTCGTGCGCGACGCCGAAGACTCCCGAGCCCCGGTGGTGCGCCTCGCGGACCGCTTCGCGGTGCCGTTCACCGCAGTGTCCCTCGTGCTGGCGGGGGCGGCGTGGGGCATCAGCGGGGACCCGACGCGATTCGCCGAGGTCCTCGTGCTGGCGACACCGTGCCCGCTGCTCATCGCCGCCCCCGTGGCGTTCCTCGGCGGCCTCTCCCGCGCAGCGAAGACCGGCGTGATCCTCAAAGGCGGATCGGTCATCGAGCAGCTCGCGCGCGCCCGCTCGGCGGCGTTCGACAAGACGGGCACGCTCACCCGCGGCCGCCCGGTGCTCACACAGATCCGCGCGGCGGACGCCGACGTCGACGAGCTGCTGACGCTCGCCGCATCGGCGGAGGAGTACTCCACGCACGTGTTCGCCGAGGGCATCGGGCGCGCCGCGACCGAGCGTGGACTCCCGCTGCGGCCGGCATCCACCGCGGAGGAGGTCGCGACCGCGGGTGTTCGGGCCACGATCGATGGTCATGACGTGGCCGTCGGGAAGCTGTCGTTCGTCGAGGGGCTCGCCGCGGACGCCGCAGCGACGCCGTTGGCGCCCGGCGAGGCCGCGGCCTATGTGGCCATCGACGGCCGGTTCGCCGGCGCACTGGTCCTCGCCGACGACCCTCGCCCCGAGTCCGCCGCCGTGGTGACGTGGCTGCGCGACAACGGGATCGAGCGCACCGTCATGCTCACCGGTGATGCGGACGCCACCGCGTACTCCGTGGCGGCATCCGTGGGCATCGATGAGGTCCACGCCGAGCTCCTGCCGCCGGACAAGGTCCGCCTGGCCGCGGAGCTGCAGCCGCGCCCGGTCGTGATGGTGGGCGACGGCGTCAACGACGCCCCCGTCCTCGCCGCCGCCGACGTGGGGATCGCGATGGGCGCGCGCGGGTCGACGGCGGCCGGCGACGCGGCGTCCGCGGTCATCCTGCAGGACTCGCTCTCGCGCGTCGTGGACGCGATCGCGATCAGCCGTCACACGCTGCGCGTCGCGCTCACCGCGATCTGGATCGGGATCGGGCTGAGCGTCGGACTCATGCTCGTCGCGATGACGGGGCTCATCCCCGCTGTCGCGGGCGCGCTGGTGCAGGAGGTCGTGGACCTGGCGACCATCCTCTACGCTCTGCGCGCCCTGGGTGGGCCTGCCGTCGCCGCCGACGCGCGTGGTGGGGTGCCGGCGGCGGCGGGAGCAGGCACAATGGAAGGTGGTCCCCGCAACGCCGCGGGCACCGCAGCGCACAGCCCACAAGGCCGGCCGACGAAGGAACAGCGATGACGCACACCCTGCCCCTGCCCGATTACACCCACGAACGCGTGGAGGTGATCACGGGCCCGCGCAGCGGCCTGCTGATCGCCGTCGCGCTGCACTCCTCGACCCTCGGGTCCGCGCTCGGCGGCGCGCGCCTGTGGACGTACGACACCTGGAGCGATGCGCTGGGAGACGTGCTGCGCCTCTCGGCGGCGATGACGCTGAAGAACGCCGCAGCGGGGCTGGACGCCGGCGGCGGCAAGGCGGTGATCCGCCTCGCCCCCGGTGACACCCTCGACGACGACCGGCGCCGCGCGGCGTTCCTCGACCTCGGCGACGCGGTCGAGTCGTTCGCGGGAGCGTATCGCACCGCCGAAGACGTCGGGTCGACCACCGACGACATGCTCACGGTCAGCGAGCGCACCGCGCACGTGGTCGGACTTCCGGACGCGGTCGGCGGCTCGGGAGAGCCGGCCGGCCCCACCAGCCTGGGGGTCTACGAGTCGATCCGCGCGTGTCTGGAGCGGGTCACCGGCTCTGCCGAGCCCGCGGGGCGGCGCATCACCATCTCGGGTCTGGGCCAGGTCGGGAGCCGGCTGGCCGTGCGACTGGCCGCCGACGGCGCCACCCTCACCGTGACCGACGTCAACCCCGCCGCGCGGCACCTGGCGGGCGAGCTCGGGGCGACCTGGGTCGAGCCCGGCACGGAGCACCGTGTGGCCGCGGACGTGTTCGTTCCCGCCGGCGTGGGCGGGCTGCTCACCGACGGCATCATCGACACGCTGGATGCCGCCGCGGTGTGCGGCCCTGCGAACAACCCGCTCGCCGACCGTGACGGCGCGGACCGCCTCGCCGCGCGCGGCATCCTCTACGCGCCCGACTTCGTCGTGAACGCCGGCGGCGTCATCTACCTCGACCTCGAGGCCAAGCATCGCGGCACGCGCGCGCAGATCATGGACCGTGTCGCGGGAATCGGCGACACGGTGCGCCGGGTCTTCGACGAGGCCGCCGTCACCGGCATCACCCCTCTGGCCGCGGCCGAGCGCCTCGCGGCCTCTCGACTGCGCGGCGCGCCGGCGCTCACCCACTGACACGCCGACCATGCGACCCCGTCCCGCGCCGATCCACGTCTCCGACGACGTGCTGGAGGACCTGCGGGCCCGACTGAATGCCACCCGATGGCCGGCCCCGGCGCCCGGCACGCCGTGGGAGTTCGGGGCCGACCTGGCCACCGTGCGCGAGGTGTGCCGGCGCTGGGCGGACGGCTTCGACTGGCGCCGGCACGAGGACCGCCTGAACGCGCTGTCCCCCGTGCTCGTCGAGGTCGATGGGCTCGATCTGCATGTGTTCCGTGCCCGCGCGGACTCCCCCGCGACACCCCTGCTGCTCATCCACGGGTGGCCGAGCTCGGTCGTCGAGTTCCGCAGGATCATCGCCCCGCTCACTCAGGGGACGCCGGCCTTCGACCTGGTGATGCCCTCGCTGCCCGGCTTCGGGTTCGGCGGCGTCCCGCGCGAGAGCGGGTGGGACGTCACGCACACCGCCGAGGCGTTCCACACGCTGATGACCGAGGGCCTCGGGGTCGGCCGCTACCTCGTGCACGGCGGCGACTGGGGGGCGATCATCGGCTCTCGCCTGGCGCACCTGCACCCCGAGGCGGTGGTCGGCCTGCACACGACGATGCCGCTGCTGGGCGCCCACCGGGACGCGTCGTGGGCGGAGGACGCGACGGATGCCGAACGTGCGGCGCTCGCGCACTGGGATGCGGTGGATGCCACCGAGCGCGGATACGCCGCGATCCAGTCCACCCGCCCCCAGACCCTCGGCGTGGCGCAGACCGACTCGCCGGCGGGTCTGGCGGCCTGGGTGCTCGAGAAGTTCCAGGTCTGGAGCGAGCGCGGCCTGGCCGCCTTCGACGTCGACGACCTGCTGGCGAACCTCATGTTCTACTGGGCGCCACCGGCGGTCACCTCGGCGGCCATGCTGTACGCGCAGTCGCGCCGCGATCCCGAAGGCCGCGTCCACGCGCCGCCCGAGGTCCCGACCGCGGTCGCCGCCTTCCCCGCCGACCTGAACCGGGCGCAGCGCCGGTGGGCCGAACCGCACTACCGGATCGTGCGGTGGACGGACATGCCCCGCGGCGGGCATTTCCCCGCGCTGGAGGAGCCGGCGCTGCTGGTCGAGGACATCCGCGCGTTCGCCGCCACGCTGCACTGACTGACGACCGTAGACGCGGCCTCAGCCCACCGGGAAATGCCAGCGCCCCCGGCGAGATGCCGGGGGCGGATGGTGGACCTGAGGGGATTCGAACCCCTGACCTCTTCATTGCGAACGAAGCGCGCTACCAACTGCGCCACAGGCCCGTGAACCTCCGATACATTACCACGGCCGCCACGCCTGGCCCTCATCGCCGGCGCCCTCACTCAGGGCGCGGCATAGGGAACACCTCACGCAGGACCGCATACTCGTCGAGGTAGCCGCCACGCGACACCGGCAAGAGTCCGGCCGTGTCGACCCTTCCATCAGGCAGGACGAACGACTCGTCCAGATGCACGCCGACGACCTCGCCGCACACGACGTGTCGGTCTATCTCGTCGCCAGATCGATCGCGCAGAGTGAGCGTCTGCGTGACGACGCACTCCAGCGCCACGGGGGTCTCGGCCACGCGAGGGGCGCGGACCCGCTCGCCGCGGACCGGCGTCAGACCCGCAAGGTCGAATTCGGATCGGCCGCGCGGAAGGGCCTTCGAGGTCTCGTTCATCGCCTCATGCAGAGACCACGTCACGAGGTTCCACACGAAATCCCCCGAGGCGATCGCGATCGCGGCGGAGTCCTTCATCCCGGCGCTGGAGAACATCAGGATCGGCGGCGCATCGGAGATCGCGTTGAAGAAGCTGTACGGCGCGAGATTGTGGCGCCCGTCCGCATCCGCCGTCGAGATCCAGCCGATCGGGCGCGGGGCGATGATCGCCTTGAAGGGGTCGTGCGGCAGGAGCCCGCGATCCCGCTCAGCGGGCTCGTAGAAGACCACGTCAGCCGGCGGCGCGGTCGGCCAGGAGACGCCGCACATGCGCTTCGATCGATGCGTCGTCGTTGGGGTCGGGGGCCTTCGCCTGTCGCGCCGCCGCGATGTCGGGGGGTGCGGGGCGCAGCCGCGCCGCGCGCTCGCGCAGCTGCTCAGCGCGGGAGGCGTCGTGCAGGGCACGCCGCGCGTCCTCGGTGTCGAGAGCGGTGGCCGCCCGCGAACCGGCGGTGGTCGACAGCGGCGCCGGAAGCCGTCGCGGCGTCCACTGGCGCTCGTCCTCGAGCGACACGTCGGCGATCTCGGGCTCGGTGCGGCGGGCGACGGGCACATCCACGACGATCTCGACCCTCGCGACCGCCTTGGCGCGCACACGCGCCATGCGGTGGAGCAGGACGCCGCACAGCACGGTTCCGACCGCGCCGGCCCACAGCAGCACCTGCGTGCCCGTCTGCACGGTCAGCCACACACCCCAGGCCGTGGTCGCCAGTGCGGCGATGCCCACCACTCCGACGATCACGCGTGCACGACGCCGCGCACGGGCACGGCGGGCCGCCGGAAGCGCGCGGGCAGCTGCCAGCTCCACCCGAGCGGACTCCGCATCGGCGCGCTCGCGCTCCGTGAGGGCCTGCTGAGCGAGCCGTCGCTGTGCGCGCGCCGTCCGTGCGTTGAGTTCGAGACGCACCTCGTCCGGAGTCTCGCTGGTCTCTGCGAGGACGCGCAGGGCTTGGCTCAGGCGCAAGGCGTTGCGCTCGCTCGCCGCGTACTGATGCCGGCTGTGCCAGGAGGGGAGCAGATAGACGAGCCACAGCGCGACGGCGACGGCGACGATCACGCCCCCGCCCAGCATCTGCCCGCCCATGGCGTCCACGGTAGGCGACGCGGGACCCCATGCCCGCGCATGCGGGCGCGTGTCGCGCGCGGAGCCGACGCTCAGGCCGGCAGTCGGTCGCCCGGCGGCACCGCCGCGGCCGACTCGGGCGCACGCCCGGCGAGCCACCGCGCGAGGACACCCTCCGGGACCTCCTCGGCGACCAGCGCGAACGCGTAGTGGTCGCGCCAGTCTCCGTCGATGTGGATGTACCGACGACGGAGCCCCTCGTATCGGAAGCCGAGCTTCTCGACCACGCGCAGGCTGGCCCGATTCTCGGGCCGGATGCAGATCTCCATCCGGTGCAGGCGGAGCTCGGTGAAGCACAGGTCGGTGGCCAGGGCGACGGCTGTGGGGGTGATGCCGCGTCCGGCGAACCGCTCGCTGACCCAGTAGCCAATGGTCGCCGACGAGAGCGACCCGCGCGCGATCCCCCACACGTTCAGCTGACCGGTGACCTCCGCGCCGTACTCCATGACCAGCGGCACGCCGGCGCCGTCGCGATACTGCTGGAGCAGTCGCCGGATGCCGGCGCGCATGTCGAACGAGACGGGCCCGTCAGGGCTCGTCGCCTCCCACGGGCGCAACCACGTGCGGTTGGAGAGGAGCTCGTTCTGGAGCACCTTCGCGTCACGCTGGCGGACCAGCCGGATCGACACCGGGCCATGGTGACGGGGAGCGCTGAGGTCCACGCGATCTCCCCTCGAGCGGGCGGCCTCAGAGGTCGGCCGCGAAATCCTTCAGCCACGGTCGCAGCTCGGCGCCGAGGTCGTCTCGGTCGGATGCGAGCTGCACGATGGCCTTGATGTAGTCGACCCTATCTCCGGTGTCGTAACGGCGGCCGCGGAACACGACGCCGTAGACGCCGCCGCGTGCGTCGTCGGCGGCCGCGAGCTCCTCGAGGGCGTCGGTGAGCTGGATCTCGCCGCCCTTGCCGGGCTCCGTCCGCTCGAGGATCTCGAAGACGTCGGGGGACAGCACGTACCGGCCGATGATCGCCAGGTTCGAGGGAGCGTCCTCCTTCGACGGCTTCTCGACCAGACCCGTCACCTTCACGACATCGTCGTCGCCGGTCGGCTCGACAGTGGCGACGCCGTACATGTGGATGTGATCGGGGTCGACCTCCATGAGGGCGATCACGGTCGCCTGGCGGCTCTCGTGCTCGTCGATCATCTTGGTCAGCAGCGGATCGCGCTCGTCGATCAGGTCGTCGCCGAGCATGACCGCGAACGGCGAGTCGCCGACGTGGGCGCGTGCGCGCAGCACAGCGTGCCCGAGGCCCTTCGGCTCGCCTTGCCGGACGAAGTGGATGTCGGCGAGGTCGCTCGACTTCTGCACCCGGGCGAGCTTGTCGGCATCGCCCTTCGCGCGCAGCTTCTCTTCGAGCTCGGGAACCGAGTCGAAGTGGTTCGACAGGTTGTTCTTGTTGCGGCCGATGATGATCAGCACGTCGCGGATGCCGGCGTCCGTCGCCTCTTCGACCACGTACTGGATCGCGGGCTTGTCGACGACAGGGAGCATCTCCTTCGGCATCGCCTTGGTGGCGGGCAGGAACCGCGTCCCCAGTCCCGCGGCAGGAATGACGGCCTTGATTCTGTTCTCCGGCATGATCGTCAGCCTACCGTCCCCGCCCGACACCGCCGAACGGCACTTCGGCACGCGCCGCCTAGAATCGAGGCATGCATCGGGATGTCGACAGCGAGAAGCGCGCCGCGCGCGCCGACATCCGCGAGCGACGCCAGCTGCTCTCCGACCGCCAGCGCGACCACGCCGCCGAGGGACTGACCGCGCAGCTCAATGCCCTCGTGGAGCGCGAGGGCGCGCGCACGATCTCCTGCTACCTGTCCACCCCCTACGAACCGGGGACCCGCGCGTTCGTCGCCGACGCCGTGCGCCGAGGCATCCGGGTGCTGCTGCCCATCACACGCACCGACGGTCTGCTCGACTGGGCTGTCGCGACCAACGACGTCCAGATCGCGGACGGCCTGCTGGGGCTGCCCGAGCCGGTGGGAGAGCTGCTCGGGCCGATCGCGGTCGATGAGGCAGACCTGATGCTGATCCCGGCGGCGGCGGTCGACCGCCACGGCACCCGGCTGGGCTGGGGACGCGGATTCTTCGACAAGACGATCGGCTCGATGAGCCGCTGCCCGCCGATCTACGCGGTCGTCTTCGACACCGAGCTGGTCGACGACCTGCCCAGCGACCTGCACGATCAGCCGGTGACCGGAGTCGTCACTCCGACGCGCACCCTCCCCCTCCCCCTTTGAGCCGAAAGACCGCCATGCCCACCTATGCCTACGCCTGCACCGAATGCGGCCACCGCTTCGATGCGGTCCAGTCCTTCAGCGACCCCGCGCTGACCTCCTGCCCGGCGTGCGAGGGACGTCTGCGCAAGGAGTACGGCTCGATCGGGGTCACCTTCAACGGGTCGGGCTTCTACCGCACCGACTCCCGCGCCGGCGACAGGAAGAGCAGCGGCGGGGCAGGCGGCGACACGAAGGCCGCGAGTGGCGATTCCTCGTCGTCTTCGCCATCATCGAAGTCCGAGGCGACGTCCTCGCCCGCACCGTCGGGTTCGTGACCGGCTGAAGCCGGCGATACCGAGAGAAGAGCATCGTGATCAAGGGCTTCAAGGAATTCATCCTCCGCGGCAACGTCATCGACCTGGCGGTCGCCGTGGTCATCGGCGCCGCGTTCACCGCGATCGTCACGGTGATCGTCGACGGGTTCATCAACCCGCTGATCGGCGTCATCTTCCAGGTGGGCGACCTCAGCGAGGCGTTCATGATCGAGGTGCCGACGCTCACCGGGGGCACCAGCGTGTTCATGCTCGGCGCGATTCTGGGCGCCGCCATCAACTTCCTCGCCGTCGCCGCGGTGCTCTACTTCGTCTTCGTCGTTCCGATGAACAAGGCCAAGGAGCGCGCGGCCGCGAAGCAGGAGATCACCGAAGAGCCCGAGGCGATTCCGACCGAGGCCGAGCTGCTGCTCCAGATCCGGGACATCCTGAAGACCCAGGGCGCAGGCCCCCAGGCCTGACGCGCGGGGGACTCTGGCTCAATAGTGGGGCGGGACGTCCCGTCGCAGACGCTCGTCGTTCGGCCCGGTCTCGGCACTCGCGTCCGTCCGCTCCTGATCGCCCTCAGGGCCGGGCTCGGCATGGGTGCCGGGGGCGGGGGTGAGTCGCGCGCGTCGTGACCGGCGCGAGCGCTCGATCCGCTGACGCGGCTGCTCGTCGTTCACCCGTCGGAGACGATCGGCTCGGTGTCGATGTCGGCGGTGGGCCCCTCGGCGGCGATCCCCAGCATCCCGGCGATCTTCACCGCGACCGCCGCGGGGTCGCTGTACAGATCGAACGCGTGCACGCGCACGTAGTGCCAGCCGAGCCGACGCAGGATGTGCGGACGCAGCCGCAGCGACTCGCGCAGCGGCTCGTCGCGCGACTCCGGGTCGCTCTCGACGACCACGGCCTTGCCGT
>JAUHYM010000219.1 GCA_030426515.1 Actinomycetes bacterium | reverse complement strand
CGCTCCATCGCCCTCAGCTCGCGCTTGAGATCCTGCACTTCGTCGCGCAGACGCGCCGCCAGCTCGAATTTCAGCTCCGCAGCCGCCGAGAGCATCTGATCGGAGAGGTCTCCGATCGTCGCCTCGAGCTGCGCGGCGCCCTCCGCCGCGATGCCCTCACGGCGCAGGCGCGGTGTCGGGGACTTCCCCTTTCCGCTCTTCGCGGATGCCGCATCGCGCTTGGAGAGGAGGTCCTTGGTGTCCGCGCCTTCTCGCGCCAGCACCTCGGTGATGTCGGCGATGCGCTTGCGCAGGGGCTGGGGGTCGATGCCGTTCTCGAGGTTGTACGCGATCTGGCGCTCGCGACGGCGATTCGTCTCGTCGATCGCGTTCTGCATCGAGTCGGTGATCGTGTCGGCGTACATGTGCACCTGCCCGGACACGTTCCGCGCCGCGCGGCCGATGGTCTGAATCAGGGACGTGCCCGAGCGCAGGAAGCCCTCCTTGTCGGCGTCGAGGATCGACACCAGCGAGACCTCCGGCAGGTCGAGCCCTTCACGCAGCAGGTTGATGCCGACGAGCACGTCGTACACGCCCGCGCGAAGCTCGGTGAGCAGCTCCACACGCCGCAGCGTGTCGACGTCCGAATGCAGGTAGCGGACGCGCACCCCGTGTTCGCCGAGGAAGTCGGTGAGCTCTTCGGCCATCTTCTTGGTGAGCGTGGTCACCAGCACCCGTTCGTCGCGCTCGGCACGCACCCGGATCTCTTCGAGCAGGTCGTCGATCTGGCCCTTCGACGGCTTGACGATGATCTCGGGGTCGATGAGGCCCGTCGGTCGGATGATCTGCTCGACCACGCCGTCGGCGATGCCCATCTCATAACGTCCCGGCGTGGCCGAGAGGTAGACGGTCTGCCCGATGCGGTTCTTGAACTCGTCCCAGCGCAGCGGGCGGTTGTCCAGCGCGCTCGGGAGGCGGAACCCGTGGTCGACGAGCGTGCGCTTGCGAGATGCATCCCCCTCGTACATCGCCCCGATCTGCGGAACCGTGACGTGAGACTCGTCGATCACCAGCAGGAAGTCGTCGGGGAAGAAGTCCAGCAGCGTGTGCGGTGGCTCGCCGGGATCGCGTCCATCGAGATGGCGTGAGTAGTTCTCGATGCCGGAGCAGAACCCGAGCTGCTGCATCATCTCCAGGTCGAAGGTGGTCCGCATGCGGAGCCGCTGGGCCTCGAGCAGCTTCCCGGCGGGCTCGAGCTCGCCCAGTCGCTCGGCCAGTTCGGTTTCGATCGTCCCGATCGCGCGCTGCATCACGTCGGTGCCGGCGACGTAGTGGGATGCGGGGAAGATCGGCACGGACTCGAGTCGGTCCAGGACGTCGCCCGTCAGAGGATGCAGGCGGTACAGCGCCTCGATCTCGTCGCCGAACAGCTCGATCCTGATGGCGTACTCCTCGTACACCGGGATGATCTCGATCGTGTCGCCGCGCACGCGGAAGTTTCCCCGCGAGAAGTCCACGTCGTTGCGGTTGTACTGCATCGAGATGAACCGGCGGATGAGCGCGTCGCGGTCGTACCTCTCCCCCACCTGGAGCGCGACCATCGCGCGCAGGTACTCCTCGGGGGCGCCCAGGCCATAGATGCAGCTGACGGTCGACACGACGACGACGTCGCGGCGGCTGAGGAGAGAGTTCGTCGTCGAGTGCCTCAGCCGCTCGACCTCGGCGTTGATCGAGCTGTCCTTCTCGATGAAGGTGTCCGTCTGCGGCACATAGGCCTCGGGCTGGTAGTAGTCGTAGTAGCTGACGAAGTACTCGACGGCGTTGTGCGGCATCAGCTCGCGGAACTCGTTGGCCAGCTGCGCGGCGAGCGTTTTGTTGTGCGCGAGCACGAGGGTGGGGCGCTGGACCGCTTCGACCAGCCAGGCGGTCGTTGCGGACTTCCCCGTGCCGGTGGCGCCGAGCAGGACGACGTCCGTCTCACCGGCATTGATGCGCGCGGCGAGCTCGGCGATCGCCTGGGGCTGATCGCCGCTGGGGGCGTATTCGCTCACGACCTCGAAGGGCCGCACCGATCGTGTGGTCTGCACCGTTCCAGCGTAGGCGTCCCCACCGACATCGGCTCAGCTGTCGTCGTCTTCGCCCGACTCGAAGTCGCCGGTGGCGAAGTCGTCCCACTCCTGGTCGTCGAACACGCCCGGATCGCTGCGGTGCATCGCTCTCACCCTGCCTCGCTCCGCCACGGACGGCGCCCGCGGCACTCGCGGCGAGCCTAGGCGAGCGGTGTGAACGCGCTGTATCGAGTGCGTGTCGACACCGCGACGATCGCCGCCGCGGAACGAGATCAGAACCCGCCCATGCCTCCGCCGTCGAACCCGCCGAAGCCGCCGACATCCATCATCCCGCCCCCGTCGCCGAGGCCTCCGGCGCCGAGACCGCCGTCGCCGGCGAAGACAGAGCCCGGGTCGACCATCTCTCCGACCCACCCCGGCTCGGAGTCGATCATGAGCGAACCGGCGCCGACGGTGAAGTACGAGTGGACGGCGGCGCTCAGCATCACCTGGTTCGCAATCACGAGCATCACCCCGGTCGACAGGAGAATGCGTCGGGGATCGGGCGTGAACTCGGCCTCGGATCCGCCTTCCGTCGCTGTCGCCACGGATGCGCGACCCGACGCGTCCTGCACCCGACGCTCCTGCACGCGGCGCATGAGCCTCGCGAGCACCACCGGGTCGTCGTCGACGGCAGAGGAGCGCTCCTGCTCGGACATGAAGGGGCGCAGTCGCTCCCACATCTCACGCCTCTTCTCGGCCGGCACGTCGCGGAACGCCGCGGCGTGCGCACTCTCGAGAACGGAGGGAGGCAGTGTGCGCAGCAGATAGAGGTAGCGTGCGATCTGCTCTTCCTCGCTCGCGGCCGTGTACGGGTCCCGGCGCTTGCGCCACCGTGTGAACAGCCCCATCTCGCACCTCCGCGATCGTGATCCCAGGTTACCCGCGATCCGATCGTGCGGCCACGAGTTGCGGTAGATCACGGAAGAGCTCGGCGGCCTGCTCACGCGTGCGCTCCAGCGTCCCCGCCGTGTCGATGACCACGTCCGCCACGGCCAGCCGCTCCTCGTCGCTGGCCTGCGAGGCGATCCTCGCGCGAGCCTCCTCTGCCGACATCCCGCGGTGTGCGACCAGCCGCGCGAGTCGGTCGGCGGCAGGGGCGTGGGCCACGACGATCAGGTCCCACGGGTCGTCGGGGCGGGCCTCGACCAGCAGAGGCACGTCGTACACCACGACCGCTTCGGGGTCGGCGGAGAACGCGCTCGCGAATCGCTCGGCCGATGCCCGACGGACGGCCGGGTGGACGATCGCGTTGAGCTGCGCCACCTTCTCTGGGTCGCCGAACACCGCCTGCGCGAGCGCCGCGCGGTCGAGGCTGTCGTCTGCGAGGATCATGCGGTCTCCGAACTGCGCGGCGATCGCATCGAGCACCGGGCTGCCGGGCCGCTGCACATCCCGCACGATCTGGTCGGCATCGACGATCACCGCTCCGTGATCGGCGAGAACCGCCGCAATGGTCGACTTTCCCGAGGCGATTCCGCCGGTGAGCG
>JAUHYM010000029.1 GCA_030426515.1 Actinomycetes bacterium | reverse complement strand
TGTTGAGCGTGATCGCGGGAACGATCGTGTTCGTCGTGCTCGTGAACGTGGTCTAACGCGTCACTCGCGGTGTCGGCCTGCCGCGATCAGTACCAGCCGACGGACTGCGAGTGGCCCCACGCGCCGCACGGGGTGCCGTACCGACCCTGGATGTAGCCCAGGCCCCAGGTGATCTGTGTAGAGGCGCTGGTCTGCCAGTCGGCGCCCGCGGACGCCATCTTGTTGCCGGGAAGAGCCTGCGGGATGCCGTAGGCGCCGCTGTACGGGTTCATGGCGTTCACGCGCCAGCCCGATTCCTTGTTCCAAAGCGCCACGAGGCAGTTGAACTCGGCGTCGCCCCAGCCGCGCGCACGGACCATGTCGTACGCGATGGCCTGTGCGCTGCCCGGGCTGACCGAAACGGCAGGTGCCGGCGCCGGCGCGGACGACGAGTTCGAGGACGACGAGTTGGACGCCTGCGCGGCGGCGGCAGCGGCGGCCTCTGCTTCGGCCTTCTTGCGGGCCTCTTCCTCGGCCTTCTTGCGCGCGGCCTCCTCTTCGGCCTTCTTCTTGGCCTTGGCCTCCTTGAGGTTCTCGCGCAGGTCCTTCGCCTCGGCCTGGACAGCCTTCGCGGCGGCGTGGGTCTCGCCGGTGAGGTCGAGAAGGAAGTGGTCGACCTCGCTGGCCGCGTCGACACGCTCGACGAGATCTTCGAGCTCGTCGGTGTCGACCGACTCGGGTGCATCGCCCAGGTCGAGGTCGTCGTCGGCCTTCGCGATGTCGTCTTCGATGGACGTCGCGGCGTCGAGAGCCTCGCCGGCGGCAGCGACAGCGGCCTCGACATCCTCGTCCAGCGCCTCGGCCTGCGCGCTGTCGTCGCTGATCGGCGTGACGACGGCGACCGGCAGGTACACGGGCGCGACCTCGGGCTGCGCCTGCGCCTCCAGGCTGGGTGTCGCGCTGCTGAAGCCGGCGAGCGAGAGGATGCCGAGAGCGGTCGCGCCGATGGCCAGCGGGGCCAGCGCGCGACGGCGGGTGCGGTGCGACTGCGCGGCGCGACGGGCGCGTCGAGTGGAGGGAGCGAGGGGAGTCGAAGGCATACTGATTCGGCTGATTCCTATCGGGGTCCGCACACCGGACGGCTGCGGGCGGCGCCCGAACACAGGCGCACAAGTCCCGGAGTCTGCCGTTTCTGCCTGGTCGAAAGCTGAAATTCGGCTGAGAAGGGTGCATCGTGTCGGCGCATCCGCGACGTCAGGGATGCGAGGTTCCCGCGTGTTTCCGCGGTGCGGGGCGGGCATCCTCCGAATCCGGTGGCAATCACGCCGGGTGGCGAGATGGCCGCTACGACGCCCCCGAGTCTCGGTGGGTCGCCAGCATCCGGCCGTCGGGGTCGATGCGCGAGAGGATCGCCGCAGTGATCTCCTGCAGGTGACCCCGCTGCTCGGCCGAGAGCGCGTCGAGTACCCGGTCGCGCACGAACGCGACGTGCCCGGGTGTCGCGCGCAGCACCGTGCGCCGACCCTCGGCGGTGATCACGGCCATCGTCGCTCGCGCGTCGGCGGCGCTCTTCTCCCGGCGGACGAGATCACGCTTCTCGAGGCGTGAGATGACGTGAGACAGGCGGGGCAGGGTCGCGTTCGTCATCGAGGCCAGGGTGCTCATCTGCACAGCGCGCTCGGGCGAGGTCGAGAGCATCGAGAGCGTGAAGTAGTCGAAGTGGGTGAGGTCGCTGTCGCCCAGCAGCTGCGCGTCGAGCTCGCGGGGGAGCAGCTCCAGCACCGCGGCAAGACCCACCCACGTGCGGCGCTCGTCGTCGGTGAAGAAGCGATCGGCGGACATTCTCCGAGCGTACGGGAATAGTTGTCGCCACAAGTGAGTTCCCCTCATTAGTTGTCTCTACAAGCAACTGATGCCACTACGACGACAAGGAGCTCTCATGGCAGCGATCACCATCTTCGGCAAGGGGAACATGGGTCAGGCGATCGGCGGTGTGCTCGCCGCCGGCGGCTCGTCGGTGCAGTACCTCGACAGCGCGGACACGGCCGCCGAGGTCACCGGCGACATCGTCATCCTCGCGGTGCCGTACCCGGCGCTGGCGCAGATCACGTCCGCCTACGGCGCACAGCTCGCCGGCAAGACGGTCGTCGACATCACCAACCCGCTCGACTTCGCGACCTTCGACGCGCTCGTCGTCCCGGCCGACAGCTCCGCCGCGGCCGAGCTCCAGGCGGCGCTCCCCGAGGCGCGGGTCCTCAAGGCGTTCAACACCACCTTCGCCGCCACGCTGGCGGCGGGCACCGTGGGTGCGGCGCCGACGACCGTGCTCGTGGCGGGAGACGACGCCGACGCCAAGGCGGCGCTGATCGGCGCGGTCGAGGCCGGCGGTCTGGTCGGTGTCGACGCCGGTGCGCTCTCTCGCGCGCACGAGCTCGAGGCCCTCGGCTTCCTGCAGCTCACCCTGGCGGTCGGCGAGAAGGTCGGCTGGAACGCCGGATTCGCGCTCGTCCGCTGACCGGCCTGCCGCGCACCCCGCTACAGCCGCGGCGTGCGCGGCGGCTCGACGCGGCGATCGCCCGTCGCCTCGAACGCAGCCGCGAGGCGCAGCAGCGCGGTGTCGTCATAGGCGCGCCCGGCGAAGGTGAGGCCGACCGGCATCCCGATGTCGGCCATCAGCCCCATCGGGACGGTCACGGTCGGGATCCCGAGATGACGGATGGCGAGGTTGCCGTTGGCGATCCAGGCGCCGTTGCGCCACCCGGCCGCGGCGGCTTCGGGGTTGACATCCATGTCGGCGGCGCCGACATCGGCGACGGCGGGGAACACGACAGCATCCAGCTGGTGTGCGTCCATCCAGCGCTCGAGGTCCTCGTGGCGGGTCTGCTCGAGTCCGCGCACCCCCGACGCGAGTTCGGGGATGTCGAGGAACGAGGTGACCTCGGGGTGCGCGCGCACCCAGGCGGGGTACTCGGCGATGTCGTCGTCGAAGCCGGTGTACCGGTCGGGCAGCGCACCATCGGGGTGCGGGAAGATCGTCGCCCCATCGACGCCCGCCAGCGACCGCAGCGCCGGATCGCCGTTGGCCGAGAGGAAGTCCTCCCAGGCCCAGGCCGACAGATCGACGATCTCGCGCTTCAGGTAGGCGGCGGTCACGAGCCCTCGCGTCGCGATCGTCGGCGCGCCCGGGCGGTCTCCCTCGTAGTTCGACACGACGGGGAAGTCCACCTCGACCACCTCCGCCCCGGCGGCCTCGAGATCGCGACGGGCGGCCTCCCATTGGACGAGGACCGACGGGCGAGGCTCGATCCGCTGCCCCGTCGGGCCGCCGATCCCCGGATCGGGCGCGGTGCCGGCGGCGTCATCGGCGCCGATGTACATGCGCGGGATGCCGAGCCGAACACCGGAGAGCACCGCCGCCGCGTCGTCCACCCCGCGCATGCCGAGCGACGCATACGAGGCGGGGCGCACGTCGGACGCCGTCGGCAGGGGCACCCACGGCTGTGCGCGCCAGAAGTCGCCACGAGTCTCGGGATCATCGGCGACCACCACGTCGAGCACCTCGAGCAGGTCGGCCATCGTGCGCGTGTGCGGCACGACGACGTCCATCGTCGGCACGAGCGGCCAGTTGCCGCGTGTCGAGATGACGCCCCGCGAGGGCGTGTACGCGCAGAGTCCGTTGTGCGAGGCGGGTCCGCGGCCGCTCGACCACGTCTCCTCGCCGAGGCCGAAGGCGGCGAAACTCGCGGCGGTCGCGGTGCCGGATCCGTTCGAGGACCCGGATGCGAACGGGGCAGTGAGCCATTCCGCGCGGTACGGGCTCTCGGCGCGACCGTACAGACCGCGCTGCATTCCGCCGTTGGCCATGGGCGGCATGTTCGTGAGGCCCAGGCAGATCGCGCCGCCCGCGCGCAGCCGCTCGATCGTGAAGGCATCGTGCTGCGCGATGAGGTCGGCGAAGGCGGGGCTGCCGGCGGCGGCGGTCAGACCGCGCACCAGATACGAGTCCTTCGCCGTATAGGGGATGCCCTCCAGCGGTCCCCGCACCTCGCCGCGCGCCCGCCGCGCGTCCGAGGCCTCGGCCTCGGCGAGGGCGTCGGGGTTGTGCACGACCACGGCCCGGAGCGCAGTCGTCGTACCGGCCGCATCGTATGCCGCGATGCGCATCTGATAGGCGCGCACGAGCTCGACGGCGGTCGCCTCGCCGTGCTCGAGGGCGCTCCGAAGGTCGGCGATGCTCGCCTCGACGACGTCGATCACGCGGTCACCGCCGGCTGCTGCTGGGTGATGCAGTGGATGCCGCCGCCGCGCGCGAAGATCGGACGCGCGTCGACGGTCACGACCTCGCGGCCCGGGTAGGCCGCGGCGAGGACGTCGCGCGCGGCGGCGTCCGCGCGCTCCTCGCCGAACCCGCAGGCGATGACGCCGCCGTTCACGACGAGGTGGTTGACGTAGCTCCAGTCGACGAAGCCTTCGCCGTCGCGCAGGGTCGCCGGTGCCGGCAGGTCGATGATCTCGAACGCGCGGCCCGCGGCATCCCGCGCGTCTGCGAGCACCGAGCGGATCTCGGCGGTGACGGCGTGGTCGGGGTGGGAGGCGTCGCGCTGGTCGTGCAGAAGCACGCGACCGGGCGCGCAGATCGTGGCGACGATGTCGACGTGACCGTTGGTGCCGAACGCGTCGTAGTCGCGCGTGAGTCCGCGCGGAAGCCAGATCGCGGTGGTCGCTCCGAGCGTGCGAGCCATCTCTGCGTCGACGCGGGCGCGATCGGCATAGGGGTTGCGGCGCGGGTCCAGCTGCACCGTGTCGGTGAGCAGCACGGTCCCCTCGCCGTCGACATGGATGCCGCCGCCCTCGTTGACGAGCACCGAGCTGATCAGCTCGGCTCCCACCGCGTCGGCGGTGAACCGGGCGATCTCGGCCGAGAGGCGCCACTGGGCCCACTCCGGTGCACCCCACCCGTTGAAGACCCAGTCGACGGCGCCGAGCACCCCGGGCCGCGCGTCGTCGACGACGAAGGTCGGCCCGAAGTCGCGCATCCAGAACTCGTCGAGCGGAGCCTCGAGGATCTCGATCCCGTCGCCGAGGACGCGGTGCGCCCGCGCGCGTTCGCTGGGATCGACGACCATCGTCACGGGCTCGAACTGCGCGACCGCGTGCGCGACCGCGGCCCACGCCGCGTAGCACTCTTCGCGCTCGGCCGGACTCTCGCCCAGCGTCAGCCCCTCCCGAGGAAAGGCCATCCAGGTGCGGTCGTGCGGTGCGGTCTCGGCGGGCATGCGCCAGGCCATTGGTCCTCCTCGGGTTCGGTCAGATTCTGCCGTGAACGGCATCACGCGGGAAGGGGCGCCGCGGTGTGCACCTCGACGCCGGCGACGACCGTGCGCACGAGAAGTCGCGCTTCGGTGTTCCTAGAAGCTGCCGATGCCCTTGCCGAGGACGACGACGCCCAGCACCAGCAGCAGCAGGGCCATGATGAGCGCGTTCTCGCGCGCGAGCCAGCCGCGCAGGGCGTCGAGGGGGCCGCGCAGCCGGTCGGCCGCGAACAGGTAGCCGATCACCGGGATCGCGACGGTGCACGCGGCGATCACCGTGAACACCGCGATCGCCGCGATCGTGGCGCCGGTGTCGAGGCCGGCGAGCCCGATCGTGATCCCGGCGCTGGCCGCCAGCAGCAGGTTCTTGGGGTTGACGCCGGACAGGAGCACCCCGAGGCCTGCCGCGCCGAAGAACGACATGCTGTCGATCGCGTGCATCCATTTCGGCATCTCGGGCTCTTCGCCCGGCCGTGGACGCTTGCGCCAGTTGCGCAGGGCCAGCACCAGGAGGAGGGCTCCCAGCACGATGTGAATGATGCCCTTCAGCGGCGACGACGCATCGTCGGACGAGCCGGGCAGCACGGATGCCAGCAGCGTGAAGATCGTCGAGGCGAGCACGATGCCCACGATCCATCCGAGCAGGAACCCGATGCTGGTGACCTTCGCCTTCGGCGAGAGGAGCATCAGGATCGCCGCGATGATCGGGATCGGGCTGATCGCGACCCCGAGGGCGACGGGCAGGATGTCGCCGATGACACCGTTCATGTGGCTCCTCTCGCCGCGCGGGGCTCTCGCGGTCAGGGTATCGGGTCGCATCGACGCGCGGTCGGTCGGGCGGCGGACACCGTCGTGTACGACGCCTACCGCGTGCGCTGAGCGCGGCGTATTCTGCCGCCAGGAGGTGTTCGATGATGCACGCCCAGATCGGAGACCGGATCAGGATCCACGGCCGCACTGTCGGCGCAGTCGAGCGCGAAGGCGAGGTGCTCGAGGTGCGGGGCACCGACCTCGACCCGCTGCTCGTGGTCCGCTACGACGACGGACACGAGGCGATCCTCGCGCCCGGCAGCGACTGCGAGATCTCGCATCCCGCCTAGCGACCGCGCCCGCACACGACGCCGACGGCGCGGCGTCGCCAGTACGGTGAACGCATGGATGCCGCGCCGCCGCCTGCCGACGACACCACCGCCGACCGCGAAGCACCCGGCGAGGTGCCCCCGCGGCATCCGTCGACCCCGCCATCGGGCTGAGCGCGGCGGACGTCGCCGAGCGCGTCGCCGCCGGACGCACCAACGCGTTCACCGCCGACACCAGCCGCAGTGCGTGGAGCATCGTCCGCGCGAACGTCTTCACCCTCTTCAACGGCATCGTCGGCGCCTGCTTCCTCATCCTGCTGCTGGTCGGTCGCTGGCAGGACGCCCTGTTCGGGCTCGCGGCGCTGGGCAACGCCGTCATCGGCTGCTACCAGGAGTTCCGCGCCAAGGCCGCGCTCGACCGGCTCGCCCTGCTCAACGCCCCGCACGCCCGGGTGCGCCGCGACGGCGCCGAGGCGGAGATCGCCCCGCCCGATGTCGTGCTCGACGACATCCTCGTGCTCCGCGCGGGCGACCAGATCGCGGCCGACGGCGCCGTGGTCTCGACGCGGGGGCTGCAGGTCGACGAGTCGATGCTCACCGGCGAGTCGGACGCGGTCGACAAGCGCCCGGGCGACGAGGTGCTGTCGGGCTCGATCGTCGTCGCCGGCGAAGGCGCGGTGCAGGTGAACCGGGTCGGTGCCGACTCGTACGCCAACCGCTTCGCGGGGGAGGCGAAACGCTTCTCGCTCATCGCCTCAGAGCTGCGCTCCTCGGTCGACAAGGTCCTGACCTGGGTGGGCTGGCTCATCGGCCCGGTGGGCCTGCTCGTCCTCAACGCCCAGATGATGGTCGCGGGCGGCTGGGCTGAGGCCTGGCAGAACGGCGGCTGGGAGCAGGCGGTCGTGAACACCGTGGCCGCCCTGACCGCCATGATTCCGCTCGGCCTGGTGCTCATGACCTCCATCGCGTTCGCGGTCGGCGCCGCGAAGCTCGCCTCTCGCAAGGTGCTCGTCAACGAGCTGCCCGCGGTCGAAGGGCTCGCGCGGGTCGACGTCATCTGCCTCGACAAGACCGGCACGCTCACGGCGGGTGAGATCGCCTTCGATGCCGCACAGGAACTGGACGGCGCCGCCGAAGGCTGGCGCGACGTTCTCGCCTGGTACGGCGCGGCGCCCGACGCGAACGCCACCGCGCAGTGCCTGCGCGAGCCGTTCCCGGTGGCGGCGCCGGTCGAACCCGCCGCATCCATCGGCTTCTCGTCGGCGCGCAAGTGGAGCGCCGTCTCGTTCCCGAACACGGGGACGTGGGTGCTGGGAGCCCCCGAGATGGTCTTCGGCGACACGGCGACCGATGCATCCACAGAGCTCGGTGCCGCGGTCACCGAGAAGGCCTCGGCGGGGCGTCGCACGCTCGTTCTCGGCCACGCGCCCGGGATCCTCTCGGACGAGGATGTCGCACAGGAGCGACTGCCCGAGGGCCTGGTGCCCGCCCTCGTCGTCACCTTCCGCGAGCGGGTGCGACCGGACGCGGCGAAGACGCTCGCCTACTTCCGCGAGCAGGGGGTCGGCATCCGCATCATCTCGGGTGACAACCCGCGCACCGTGGCCGCCATCGCGCGCGAGGTCGGCCTCGTCGTCGCCGACGGGTTCGATGCGCGCGGTCTTCCCGCCGAGCAGGAGCTGATGGCCGACGTGCTCGAACAGCACCAGGTGTTCGGCCGGGTAACCCCGGAGCAGAAGAAGAACATGGTCACCGCGCTGCAGAGCCGCGGGCACACCGTCGCGATGACCGGCGACGGCGTCAACGACGCACTCGCGATCAAGACCGCCGACATCGGGATCGCGATGAACTCCGGCGCCGCGGCGACCAAGGCGGTCTCGCGGCTCGTGCTGCTCGACGGGCAGTTCTCGCACCTGCCGGATGTCGTGGCCGAGGGCCGCCAGGTCATCGCGAACATCGAGCGCGTCTCGATGCTGTTCCTGAACAAGACGGTCTACGCCACGGGCTTGGCGATCCTGTTCGGGGTGCTCGTCATGGAGTTCCCCTTTCTGCCGCGACAGCTGTCGATCACCGACGGGCTGACCATCGGCATCCCCGCGTTCTTCCTCGCACTCATGCCCAACGCCCAGCGTTACGTGCCGGGGTTCCTGAAGCGCTCGCTCAGCTTCGCGATCCCGGCCGGCATCATCGTCGCCGTCTCGCTGACGCTGTACACCCGCGGCGCGCAGGCGCTGGAGGTTCCCGAGGATGCGCTGCGGACCGGCGCGACGATCATCCTCGCGGTGGTCGGGATCTGGATCCTCGCCGTCCTGTCACGCCCGCTCAATCGGTACAAGGTGCTCGTGATCGGAGCGATGTTCATCGCCCTGGTCGTCGTGTTCACCGTGCCGCTGGCGACCGAGTTCTTCGTGCTCGTCGACCCGGGCCGCGATGCCGCCTATCTCATCGCCATCACGACGGTGCTCACGATTCTCGCGATCGAGGGCGTGCGCTTCTTCCATCGGCGCTACGTGGCACGGCAGCTCGCCGGCTGATCTCCCTCAGGCCACAGAGCTCTTCTGGCGCTGGGCCGCCGCTGCCCGGAAGAAGCGAGACCCCGGCGGCACCCACAGCACGACGAGGATGTACAGCTCGACCAGGACGTCGACCGTGCCGACCCCGTCCCATCCGGCGCCATCCAGAAGCTCCGACGTGACCGTCGCGCCGTCGAGGACGAACAGCACCCCGATGAACACGGTGAGCAGCACGCGAGACAGGTGGCTGCCGCGGCCGACCCCCGCGGTCACGGCGAGCTGCAGCAGGCCGAGCAGGATCGTGGCCGCGCCCAGCAGCGAGATGCCGAGGACCGACTCGTCGGGAACGTCGTAGCGCGCGAGGAACACGAGGATGCCCACGCCGACGTCGACCAGCGCGCTCAGGTAGGCGAGCACCAGCGCGATCGTCAGCACGACCGGGCGCCGGGGTGTGGAGTCGGGGTCGGACATGCCCCTCACTGTAGCCGCGGCGGCAAGGCCGGATACTCTGTCTCACCATGAGTCCTCCGTCGTCGCCGCGCCGGGTCGGCGTCCGCGACGTCGCCCAGCTGGCGGGCGTCTCGACCCAGACCGTGTCGCGGGTCATCAACGACCACCCCAGCATCCGCGCATCCACACGCGCCCGCGTGCAGGAGGCGATGGCGGCGCTCGACTACCGCGTCAACAACGCCGCCCGCGCGCTGGGTACGGCCACCACCCGCACCGTGGGGGTGATCGCCTCGGATGCCGCCCTGTTCGGCCCGGGAGGGGGGATCGCGGCGCTCGAGGCGGCCGCCCGCGCCGCCGGCCGGTGGATGGCGACGGCGTACGCGGATGCCGCGGACGCGGGGTCGGTCGTCGACGCCGCGCAGCGGCTGCTCGCGCAGGGGGTGGACGGTCTGCTCGTGCTCGCGCCGCACGCCCCCACGCTCGAGGTTCTCGTCGAGGCCGTGCCCGGCACACCGGTCGCCGCCCTGCACGCGGGGGAGGGTGCACGCGCGCAGGAGGCAGGGGCGGCTCTCGCTGTCGGACATCTCGCCGAGCTCGGCCATCGCCGCGTGGGGCGTCTCGCCGGCCCCGACGCGTGGCTCGAGGCGACGGCGCGTGAGCGGGGTGCTGCCCGGGCGCTGGCCGAGGTCGTCGGCGAGAGCGGGCCGCGATGGGTCGGCGACTGGTCGGCGGCATCCGGTGCCGAGGCCGCGCCCGAGATCGCCGACGCCGTTCGGGCGGGCGTGACCGCCGTCGCCGTCGCGAACGACCAGATGGCCCTCGGCCTGATCGCGGGCCTGCGGGCGCGGGGGATCGACGTGCCGGGCGAGGTCAGCATCACCGGCTTCGACGACAACCCGGATGCCGCGTTCTACCGTCCGGCGCTGACGACCGTCCGTCTCGACATGGCCGGTGAGGCGCGACGCGCGCTCGCGGCGGTCCTGGGCCTGCCGGTCGGGGCTCAGCCCGAGCCGCCGGTGCTGGTGCGCCGCGCGTCGACCCGCGACATCCGCTGACCCTCGTCGAATCGCACCCCTGAAGGAGACACCCCCTCGTTCCAGGCCTACCTTGACGCCGTCGAGACCAAGACCGGGCTGACGCCGCGCCAGCTCGTCGACCTCGCGCACGCGAAGGGGTTCGACGCCTCGACGAAGGCGGCGCCGATCGTCGCGTGGCTCGCCGAGGAATACGGCCTCGGCCGCGGGCACGCGATGGCGATGGTGCACGTGATCACCAAGGGTCCGCAGATCAGCGCGAAGCACGTCGGCAGCGGCGGCTCGCACGCCGATGCGACCGACACGCTGTGGCTCGACGGCAAGGCCACGAACCCGAACCCGTAGGCCCGTCGCCGGTGATGTCGCCGTCGGGGGCATGGCACGGATCACGGATGCCGGCGCGGCACGCCGCATCGCGCAGGGACACGCGCGGCGTGTCGCGCCCGGCATCCGAGATTCGTGCCTCGGGACGGTGGCGCGACGAGAATGTTACCGGTAACATGTCTCGGGATGCCGCACCGCGCATCCCCACGACGCCCGACGGAGGACCCGTGACGACCACCCCGCCCTTCAGCCCCGACATCGAGGCCGCGATCGCACAGGTGCGCGACGACGTCGCCCGACTGCACGGCGAGCTCGTGCGCTACGGACTCGTCGTCTGGACCGGCGGCAACGTGTCGGGCCGCGTGCCCGGCGCCGACCTGTTCGTCATCAAGCCCTCGGGCGTCTCGTACGACGACCTGGCGCCCGAGAACATGATCCTGTGCGACCTCGACGGCGCCGTGATCCCGGGCACCGACGGCAGCGACCGCAGCCCGTCGAGCGACACCGCAGCCCACGCCTACGTGTACCGGCACATGCCCGAGGTCGGCGGCGTGGTGCACACCCACTCCACGTATGCCGTCGCGTGGGCCGCGCGCGGCGAGGAGATCCCCTGCGTCATCACCGGCATGGCCGACGAGTTCGGCGGGCCCATCCCCGTCGGGCCGTTCGCCGTCATCGGCGACGACTCGATCGGCCGGGGGATCGTCGATACGCTGCGCGGCCACCGCTCTCGCGCCGTGCTCATGCAGAACCACGGGCCGTTCACGATCGGCGTGAACGCGAAGGATGCCGTCAAGGCGGCGGTCATGTGTGAGGACGCCGCGCGCTCGGTGCACATCGCGCGTGAAGCGGGCCCGCTGATCCCGATCCCGCAGGAGAAGATCGACGCGCTGTACGCCCGCTACCAGAACGTGTACGGCCAGTCCACCGACTCGCGCCGCGACGAGGAGCCCGCGACGTGAGCGTCGAGGCGATCCGCGACGGACGCACCGCCCTCGGCATCGAGTTCGGGTCGACCCGCATCAAGGCCTGCCTCGTCGACGCCGCCGACCCGGCGACCGTACTCGCCGTCGGCTCCCACGAGTGGGAGAACAGCTTCGAAAACCGCCTGTGGACCTACCCCCTCGCCCAGGTGTGGGCGGGTCTGCAGGACGCGTACGCCAACCTCGTCGCCGACGCCCACGACAGGTGGGGGGTGCGGCCCGCAACGGTCGGCAGCATCGGCGTCTCGGCGATGATGCACGGCTATCTCGCGTTCGACGCCGACGACGCGCTGCTGGTCCCGTTCCGCACCTGGCGGAACACGAACACGGGGGATGCCGCCGCTGAGCTCTCGGAGCTGTTCGGCGTCAACATCCCGCTGCGCTGGTCGGTCGCGCACCTGCGGCAGGCCGTGCTCGATGACGAGCCCCACGTCGCGGACATCCGCTTCGTGACGACGCTCGCCGGGTACGTCCACTGGCAGCTCACCGGCCGCCGGGTCCTCGGTGTGGGGGACGCGTCGGGGATGTTCCCGATCGACACCGCGACCGGCGGCTACGACCTCGGGATGGCGGCGGCCTTCGATGCGCAGGCCGCCGGCTCGCCGCTCGCCGCGCCGCTCACCGACCTGCTGCCCGAGGTCCTGCCCGCGGGCGCTGCCGCAGGGGAGCTGACGGCGGCAGGGGCCGCGCTCCTGGACCCGACCGGCGCCCTGGCGCCCGGCATCCCGTTCTGCCCGCCGGAAGGCGATGCCGGCACCGGCATGGTCGCCACGAACGCCGTCGCCCCGCGCACCGGCAACGTGAGCGCCGGCACCAGCATCTTCGCGATGGTCGTGCTCGAGCGCCCCCTGTCGCAGCCGCACGAAGAGCTCGACATCGTCACGACGCCCGCCGGCGACGCGGTCGCCATGGTGCACTGCAACAACGGGGCGAGCGAGCTCGCCGCGTGGGTCGGCATGTTCTCACGGTTCGCCGAGGCGGCGGGCACGCCGACGGACGCGGATGTCGTCTACGAGACGCTGCTGCGCGAAGCGCTCGCCGGCGACCCCGATGCCGGTGGTCTGCTGGCGTACAACCACCTCGCCGGCGAGCCGATCGCCGGCCTCGACGAGGGGCGTCCGATGTTCGTGCGCACCCCCGATTCACGGTTCTCTCTGGCCAACGCGATGCGGGCGCAGGTCTACGGCGTCTTCGGCACGCTGGCCCTCGGGATGCGGGCGCTCGAGGCCGAGGGCGTCGAACTCGATCTCATGTTCGCGCACGGCGGCGTGTTCCGCACCGCAGGCGTCGCCCAGCGCTTCCTGGCCGGCGCGCTCGATGCGCCGGTCGCCGTCGGTGACACCGCCGCGGAGGGCGGCGCCTGGGGGATCGCCGTGCTGGCCGCCTATCTCGATGACGCCGACCGACCGCTGGGCGACTATCTCGCGTCGCGCGTGTTCGCGGGCGCCGATGTCCGCATCGCCGAGCCCGATCCGCAGGACGTCGCGGGCTTCGCCGCATACCTCGATGCCTACGCCGCCGGGCTCGCCGCCGAGCGCGCCGCCGCGGAAGCCCTCTGATCTCTCTCACCCACCCCTCGCAAAGGAGCATCATGCCTCTCACCACCTCGCTCGACGCCTACGAGATCTGGTTCGTCACGGGCAGCCAGAACCTGTACGGCGACGAGACCCTCCGCCAGGTTGCCGAGCAGTCGCAGCAGGTTGCCGACGGGCTGGCCGGCCTCCCCGTGAAGGTCGTGTGGAAGCCGGTGCTGAAGGACTCCGACAGCATCCGCCGCCTCGCGCTCGAGGTCAACGGCCGCGACGACGTGATCGGCGTGATCGCCTGGATGCACACCTTCAGCCCGGCGAAGATGTGGATCGCGGGGCTCGACGCCCTGCAGAAGCCGCTCCTGCACCTGCACACGCAGGCGAATGTCGAGCTGCCGTGGGCCGATATCGACTTCGACTTCATGAACCTCAACCAGGCCGCGCACGGCGACCGTGAGTTCGGGTACATCCAGACGCGTCTCGGGGTCGCGCGCAAGACGGTCGTGGGCCACGTGTCGAACCCCGTCGTGCGGCAGCAGGTCGAGGACTGGCAGCGCGCGGCCGCCGGCTGGACCGCGGCCCGCGCCCTCAAGCTCGCCCGCTTCGGCGACAACATGCGCTACGTCGCGGTCACCGAGGGCGACAAGACCGAGGCGGAGCTGCGCTTCGGAGTGCAGGTCAACACGTGGGGCGTGAACGAGCTGGCAGAGGCGGTGGATGCTGCGACCGATGCGCAGATCGACGCGCTCGTCGACGAGTATGTGGCGACGTACGAGGTCGCCCCCGAGCTGCTTCCCGGCGGCGACCGTCACCGTTCACTCCGGGATGGCGCGGCGATCGAGATCGGCCTCCGCTCGTTCCTCGAGGAGGGCGGCTTCGGTGCCTTCACGACGTCGTTCGAGGACCTCGGCTCGCTGAAGCAGCTGCCGGGTCTGGCCGTGCAGCGCCTCATGGCCGAGGGCTACGGCTTCGGTGCAGAGGGCGACTGGAAGACGGCGATCCTCGTGCGTGTCGCCAATGTCATGGGGGCGGGCCTTCCGGGCGGGGCGAGCCTCATGGAGGACTACACGTACGATCTCGTTCCCGGCAACGAGCGGATCCTGGGGGCGCACATGCTCGAGGTCTCGCCGTCGCTGACCACCGCGAAGCCGCGCCTCGAGGTCCACCCGCTGGGCATCGGCGGCAAGGAGGACCCGGTCCGCCTCGTGTTCACCGCCGACCCGGGCCCCGCTCTCGTGGTCGCGATGAGCGATATGCGCGACCGATTCCGGCTCGTGGCGAACGTCGTCGAGAACGTCGAGGCCCCCGACCTCCCCCACCTTCCGGTCGGCCGGGCGGTCTGGAAGCCCGAGCCCGACTTCGCCACGTCGGCCGCGTGCTGGCTCGCGGCCGGGGCCGCGCACCACACGGTCATGACCACCGCCGTGGGGATCGAGGTGTTCCGCGACTTCGCCGACATCGCCAAGACGGAGCTGGTGACCATCGACGACGCGACGACCGTGCGCGGGTTCCAGCACGAGCTGCGCTGGAACCAGGCGTACTACCGGCTCGCGCAGGGCCTCTGACGCGGCGCGTCGCCTGTCGGTCCCTCTCCTTAGTCTGAGCCCGTGGGTACGACGGGCGACGACGTCGCGGGCGAGATGCCCGGCCCCTGTGTGCTCTGCGGTTCGCCGGCGGGCACACGGCGGGTAGACGGGTGGCGGTGCGCGGTCTGCGCATGGCGGTACGGAGACTCCCCGGACGCCGATCTGCCCAGACCGCGGATCGAGGTCGTCTACTACCTGCGGTTCGCCGAGCGGATCAAGATCGGAACGACGGCCAACCCGCGGCAGCGGCTGAGCGTGATCTGGCACGACGAGCTCCTCGCGTTCGAGCGCGGCGGGCGCGCCGTCGAGCAGGCGCGGCATCGGGAGTTCGCCCACCTCCGCGAGGGAGGGGAGTGGTTCGCGGCGACCGACGAGCTTGTCGGGCACGCTCGACATCTCGCCGACGGTCGCGACCCGTGGGAGAGGTACGCGCGCTGGGTCAGTGCTGCACTGCAGGGGTGAGTCCGAGCGCGGGCGGCGTGACGTGCTGTCGAGGCCGGCAGACGCCTCAGTCGCCCGGTGTGTCAGAAGGGCGCCGGTTCCGTAGGAGTCGGTGTGAACGCCGGTCCCTTTCGTGGCGGTTCCTCGCGGTACCGACGGCCGGTAGGCGACGTCCACTCCATCGTGCCGTCTTCGCGCTGAACCACGGCCCACGAGGTGTGGTGCTTGACGTCGTGGTGGCCCTTGCACAGCGGTGCGAGGTTGCCGAGCTCGGTCTTCCCGTCGAGGTCCCAGTCGATCGTGTGGTCGATCTCGCAACGGTCGGCGGGCAGTGTGCATCCTGGCGCGCGGCAGGTGCCCGCCCGCCACTGCACCATCCGGCGCAGCGCGGCCGGCGGCTTGTACTGCTCGCGTCCGACCGAGAGGACGACCCCGCTCTCGGGATGCGTGAGGACCCGCATCCACCCCTTCGCCGCCCCGGAGAGCCGGCGTGCGACGTCGAGCGGGATGGGGCCGACGCCCTCGACGTCGGCCTGACCGGCGTTCTCGCTACCCAGCAGTGCAAGGGCGGGCACCGTCACGGTCACCGTCGGCCGGATGCCGCGCAGCGTGGCCGGCAGCGCATCCGTCTCGCCGTCGACGAGCAGGTCGCCCAGCACGTCCGCGCGAGCCTGGTCGAGGGTCCGGTCGTCCTGAGCGTTGTCCTTCGTGAGCCGCTTCGCGAGTGTGGTCACACGTGTGTGGATGGCGCGCGCTTCGACCGCGGGGAGGAAGGCCATGAGCCAGGCCATCCCGTCGTCGGCCTGCTCGATGTGCACCTTCCGCGTCGCGGCCGCCTTCGCGTGACGCTCGGCGAGCGTGTCGGCTCGAGCGTCATCGATCAGGGCGCGAAGGGCGCGCCGGAACTTTCCCAGGGGGAGCCGTTCGGCGAGGCCGAGGGCGGTCTCCGCCACCGACTCTCGACGCGACTCGGGGACGCGTTCGACGGCGTCGACGAGCTCCGTCGCGTGTCGCTCCGACATGCGCGCGCCGTGCAGCGAGTCGAGCACGGGCCAGTACCGCCGCACGAGGAGCTCCGCGCGCCAGAGCAGCATGGCGGCGGTGTTCTCGGTCGTCCGCATCGCGGCGGCCAGCTCGAGACGGATGCCTCGCTCGGTGATCTGGTCGTACACCTCGCCCCGCCGCTTCGCGGCGGCCACCGCCTCGACATGGAACGCGTCGACACGACGGAAGCGCTCTGCGGCGAAGATCGCGAGAAGGTCGTCCGATTCGCGCACGAGGTCGACCGCATCCGGGATGGGCGGTCCGTCCCATTCCGTCGGCGGAGCGTCCGCCCAGATATCCGCTCCATCATCGTCGACGAACATATCTTCGTCAGAGATCGGCAAGTGATCCTCTTCCATAGCTCTGATAGTAGTTCAGAGGTACGACATTGCTGGTGGGTCGTCCACAGGGAGGACGGAAGCACAGGGATGTCGTACGGCCGTCCTAGCCTTCCCCCATGGCCGAGCCGATTCGACTGTGGTGGGCGCGACGACAGTTCTCGCGCGGCCGCGACGTGCCGTACCTCGTCGGCGAGTACCGCGACGCGTGGGCGTCGTACCCGCAGCTGATCCGCCAGTACCACCCCGAGCTGAACCAGGGGATCGCGCTGACCCAGATCCCGCCTGCCGCGGACGTGCTCCTGCTGTGGCAGTGTGACGCCGGACACCTGTTCGCGGCGACACCGACCGAACAGCGCAGTCGCCCTGGTCGTGCGCGCCGTCGGTCGGCGTGGTGCCCCGAGTGCACGGCTCATGCTGTGCCCGCGCGGCGCCCCGCGCTGCCGATGCGCGACGTCGTCGACGAACAGTCGGATGCGGCCCCGAGCAGACCGCCCGCACGAGCGGCCCCGCGCAGACCGCCCGCACGAGCCGCGTCACCCGCACCGGCCGCGTCACCCGCACCGGCTGCATCACCCGCACCGCGCGCACCGACCGGACAGGCCCCGCGGTCCGATCCTTCCCGTCGCTCACGCCGTGCTCGCTCGCGGCCCGTCTGCGAGAAGACCCCGTCGCTGCCCCCGGGTGAGCCCTTCGTGAGCGCGTGCGCACCGAAGCCGGCATCCGCGGTCGAAGCGAAGCTGCGGGCCGACCTGGCCGCGCGACTCGTGTTCACCGAGGGGTTCACCGCGGTGCGCGTCTCCCGGCCCTTCCACGGTCACCGTGAGGTGTGGCCCGACATCCTGCTTCCCGAGCTGCGCATCGCGATCGAGTACGACAGCACCGGTCGGTTCGGCCTCGAGCACGTCGGCGCACGCGAGGACAGCGACCGCCGCAAGGATGCGCTCCTGCGCGAGGTCGGGTGGGAAGTCGTGCGCATCCGCACCGGCAAGCTGCCGACACTCGGGCCCTACGACCTTCAGCTCTCGAGCGTCGGTCGGCGCGGGCTCGAGCGCCTCATCGATGCGCTCCGCGAGATCCGCGGACCCCTGATGGTCGACGCCTACCTGCGGGGGTGACGCGCGACGCCACGCTCGGCGCGCATCACGTCCGGCCCCTGCGACACCGGCGGAAAGGGGCGCCGACCCGGGCCGGGTCACCCCTCCAGGAGCTCGACGAGCCGGTCGATCGCCGCATCGGTGCTCGACCGGATCACCTCGGCGGGGTCGCCATCGAACTGCAGGTGAACGTGCGCGGTGCCCGACCGGCTCGCCCACGCCAGGTACACCGTGCCAGGTGGGTGGCCGTCACGCTCATCGGGTCCTCCGACGCCGGTGACGGCGACGACGACATCGGCGTCGAGAACCCGGCGGCCGCTGGATGCCAACTGCTCGGCGGCTTCAGCCGTGGCGGGATCCATTCCGATCGGCAGACCCAGCAGACGCTCCTTCACGCCCGTCTGGTAGGCGACGATGCCGCCGCGGAACCAGTCTGCGGCGTTGTCGCCCGTGCCGATCGTCGCGGCGATCGCTCCGCACGTCAGCGACTCGACCACCCCGATGTGGCGCCCGCCCTTCTTCGCCGCCCGCGCGAGACGTGCGACGTTCGCCGGGGAGTTCTTCATGCGGCCCCGCCCGTGGCGAGTCTCTCGAGGTCGTCCCGCAGGTAGCGTGCATACCCGCCGGGTGCGCGACCCTCGAATCGGCCGCTGGTGCGCACCCACCCCGCGTCCGACGCGACGATCCGGGCCTGCGCACGCCGCGCCGCCTCGACGAGCGCGACATCCTCGTGCAGCGGAATGTGGGGGAACCCGCCCAGCTCGACGTAGGCGCTCGCCCGGATCCCGAGATTCGCGCCGTGCACGTGACCGTTCGGGATGCCGGGAGTGTGCGTGCGCCACCAGGCATCCACCTGGGCGGGACTGAGATCGCGGAAGTCCGGACGCACGGTTCCGACGACCACATCCGCGCCCCGCCTCGCTGTGCGGACCTGTGCGGTGATCCAGTGCGCCGGCACCACCGAGTCGGCATCGGTGTGCGCGAGCCACAGGCGCCGATTGGACGCCTCGCCGTGGTTGCCGAGAGCCGCCGCGACGCCGGCCGATCGCGCCGCGCCGACGCATCGGTCGTCGAGGTGGACGACGCCGACCCCTGCGGCGTGGGCGATCTCGGCAGACCCGTCGGTGCAGGCATCCAAGGCGACCCAGGTGCTCACCCCGATGCCGCGCCGCCGCGCGGTCTCGGCGGCACGACCCACCGACGCGAGGCACTCCGGAAGCAGCTCGGCCTCGTCGTGCACCGGGATGACCACGGCGACCGCGCGAGGGGCGTCGCGGGCACTCATGCGGATGCCTCGTCCCCTGCGCGCCGGAAGATCTCGAGCAGGAACTCGTTCTGGGCGTATCGGGCCACGGCGCAGAACCTCCGGTCGGCGGCGAACACGGCGTGGACATCGTCTCCGGTCAGCGCGCATCCCTCGATCGCCGGACGCCAATGGCACAGCACGATCTCGCCGTCGTCCGCCAGCGACCCCGCGATCCGCTCGAGCGCCCGATCGAGCTCCCGCGGCGACCAGTAGTACGCGAGCTCGGAGAGCACGATCAGATCGAAGCTGCCTACGGGCCACTCGTCGGGCGTGCGGCAGCGCCGGAACGCGACCGAGGGTGACGAGACGCGCTCGGCCGCACGGGCGAGCGCGGCTTCCACGACATCCACCGCCGTGACGCGCGTGGCGCGCTCGGTGAGCAGGGATGTCAGCAGTCCCGTGCTGCAGCCCAGCTCGAGGGCGTGACGGTATCGCTGACGAGGAAGAGCGGCGACCGTCAGCGCGCGCTTTCGCTCCTCGTACCAGCGGCTCTCGAACCCCCACGGATCCTCGTGGCGCGCGTAGAAGTCCTCGAACCACCGGGGCTCGATCCCGCCGCTGCGCTCCGGCGCGCACGCGACGAAGACCTCGACGTCCCGCTCGAAGTGCTGTCGCATCCCGGCATGGAGGATCGGCGCTCCGTCATCCGAGTTGAGCTGTGTGCGATGCTGCCCGATCGCCCGTCGCTTCGCGTCGAGGTCCTGGTCGTCGAGGGTCAGCGCGCGCCACCCCGACGTGTCGATCTGCTCCGGCGTTCCCCAGTGCCACAGCCAGATCGGGTACCCGACGACCCGGACACCGGAACCCGCGAAGATGCGCGCCGTCTCGCCCGCGATCCGATGATCGCGATGGCCGTCGCCCCACCACGGCGCCGCGAGCAGGA
>JAUHYM010000028.1 GCA_030426515.1 Actinomycetes bacterium | reverse complement strand
GATCGCCAGCGACAGCATGTGCAGCACCGCCGGGTCACGCTCGTCGAAGGTCTGCGCCACGAGAGACGAGTCGCGGTCGAGCCCGAGGGTGAGCTGGGTCATATCGTTCGAGCCGATCGAGAAGCCGTCGAAGTGCTCGAGGAACTGGTCGGCGAGCACCGCGTTCGAGGGCAGCTCGCACATCATCACGACCTCGAGTCCATTCTGGCCCCGGTGCAGACCGTTCTCGGCCAGCAGCTCGACGACGGCCTGCCCCTCGGCGACGGTGCGCACGAACGGCACCATGAGCTTCACGTTGGTGAACCCCATCTCGTCGCGCACGTAGCGCATGGCCTCGCACTCCATGTCGAAGCAGGCGCGGAAGTCGGGGGAGATGTAGCGCGACGCCCCGCGGTACCCGAGCATCGGGTTCTCCTCTTCCGGCTCGTACACCTCGCCGCCGACGAGGTTCGCGTACTCGTTCGACTTGAAGTCGGACAGTCGCACGATCACCGGCTCCGGCGCGAACGCCGCCGCGATCATCGAGACGCCCTCGGCGACGCGTCGCACGAAGTACTCTCTCGGCGAGTCGTACGCGGCGATGCGGGGCGCGATCTCCTTCTGCAGCTCCCCCGGCAGAGTGTCGTACTCGAGCAGCGCGCGCGGGTGGATGCCGATCTGACGGTTGATGATGAACTCGAGGCGGGCGAGCCCGACGCCGGCATTCGGGATGCGGGCGAACGAGAACGCCTGGTCGGGAGTGCCGACGTTCATCATGATCTTCACGGGGGCCTCCGGCATCCGATCGAGATGCGTGACCTCCTCCTCGAACGGCAGCAGGCCCTCGTAGACGAATCCGGTGTCGCCCTCGGCGCACGAAACCGTCACGTCCTGTCCGTCGGAGAGCAGCCGGGTGGCATCCCCCGTGCCGACGATCGCGGGGATCCCGAGTTCACGGGCGATGATCGCCGCGTGACACGTGCGGCCGCCGCGGTCGGTGACGATCGCGCTCGCGCGCTTCATGATCGGCTCCCAGTCGGGGTCGGTCATGTCGGCGACGAGGACCTCGCCCGGCTGGAACGCGCTCATCTGGCCGATGTCGGTGAGCACCCGCACGGGGCCGGCGCCGATGCGCTGGCCGATCGCGCGACCCTCGGTGGCGATCTCACCGCGGTCGCCGAGCACGAAACGGCGCGTCACTCCCATGTCGGCGCGCGACACGACGGTCTCAGGGCGCGCCTGCAGAATGTAGATCCTGCCGTCCACGCCGTCCTTGCCCCACTCGATGTCCATCGGGCGCTGGTAGTGCCCCTCGATGATGACGGCGGTGCGGGCCAGCTCCTCGACATCCGCGTCCGAGATCGAGAACTGCAGGCGGTCGTCGTCCTCGACGTCGACGAAGGCGGTGCTGCCGCCGATGCTCTGCGTCTCGGCGTACCGCATGGCGATCGCCTTCTCGCCCACCGAGCGCTTGAGGATCGCGGGGCGGCCGGCGCGCAGGGCCGTCTTCGAGACGTAGAACTCGTCGGGGTTCACTGCTCCCTGCACGACGGCCTCGCCCAGCCCGTACGAACTGGTGACGAACACCGCGCCGTCGAACCCCGACTCGGTGTCGACCGTGAACATGACGCCCGATGCGCCGACGTCCGAGCGCACCATCCGCTGGATGCCGGCTGACAGGGCCACCTCGCCGTGATCGAAGCCGTGGTGCACCCGGTACGCGATCGCGCGGTCGTTGTACAGCGAGGCGAACACCGACCGCACCGCCTGCAGGATGTTCTCGATCCCGCCGATGTTCAGGTAGGTCTCCTGCTGCCCTGCGAAGGACGCCTCGGGAAGATCCTCCGCGGTGGCGCTGGATCGCACCGCCCACGTGACCTGCTCGGGGTCGGCATCGGCCGCGACCAGCTTCGCGTACGCATTCCGGATGTCGCGCTCCACGTCCGCGGGGAATGGCTGCGCCTCGATCCAGGTGCGCACCTGCGACCCGACGCGGGCGAGCTCTCCCACGTCGTCCGCGTCGAGCGCGCCCACCAGATCGCGGATGCGCTGCTCGAGCCCGTCGTGGGAGAGGAAGGCGCGGTAGGCGTCGGCGGTGGTGGCGAAGCCGCCCGGCACGGACACCCCCGCCCCGGTCAGCTGCGAGATCATCTCGCCGAGCGAGGCGTTCTTCCCGCCGACGTGCGGGACGTCATCCATGCCGAGGTCTTCGAACCAGGCGATGTTGGTCATGGCTTCCTCCTGGGAGTGGTCATCCGGGCAGCTTCATGGTCTGCATGATGACGGCGGACATCTCCTCGACGCTTTTGGTCGCGGAGTTGATGAAAGAGACGCGGTTGCGTCGGTACAGGTCTTCGGCGCGGCGCAGCTCGAGCGTGCACTGTGCGAGGCTCGAGTAGCGCGAGTTCGGTCGGCGCTCGTGGCGCACTTGGCTCAGCCGCAGCGCCGTGGTGGTGAGGCCGAAGCAGCGCTCGCGGTGCGGCGCGATCATCGGCGGGAGGTCCTCGGTGGGGAAGTCGTCCTCGGTGAGCGGGTAGTTCGCCACGAGAAGGCCGTAGTGCAGGGCGAGGTACATGGTGGTCGGCGTCTTGCCGCAGCGCGACGGGGCGACCAGGATCACATCGGCGATGTCGAGCGCACGCTTGCTCTGACCGTCGTCGTGCTCGATCGCGTACTCCACCGCACGCATGCGGGCGAAGTACCGCTCGCTGTCGCCCTGCGCGTGATACTGGCCGAGCTGCTCCGACGCGGTCACACCGAGAGTGTCCTCGAGCTCGGTGAGGTGACCGCCGAGCAGGTCGATCGTCGTCGCGGACGTCGCGCTCAGAGCGCGCTTGACCTCGGTGCGCTTGACCGTCGTGAACACGATCGGCTGGCGCCCCGCACGCGCGGCGGCCTCGATGTCGCCGACGACGGCTTCGGCGCCGTCGACGGTCTCGACGAAGGGCACGGTCTGGCGGGCGAAGACGAAGCCCGGGAAGTTGGCCAGCAGGGCGCTGCCGAGCGTGTCGGCGGTGACACCGGTGCTGTCGGACACGAAGAACACCGCACGGACGGGCGGGGTCTGCGATGCGGTCACGTGTCCTCCAGAAACGGCGATGTCTCGACACTAGGGAAGGAAGGCGCCGATTCTTGACGAACCTGCAAGAAAAGAATGACGATTCTTGAGATTCGTGAAGACGGGTCCCCTCCTCGGTGACGATACGCGCGAGGCGTCCCGCGCACTAGGCTGGGCGCGTGCTGTTGAGCGACCGCGACATCCGCCGAGAGATCGAGGCCGATCGGATCGGGCTCGACCCGTGGGATCCGGCGATGGTGCAGCCCTCCAGCGTCGATGTGCGGCTCGACCGGTACTTCCGGCTGTTCGACAACCACAAGTACCCGTTCATCGACCCCGCCGAGGATCAGCCCGACCTCACCCACCTGATCGAGGTCGATCCGACCGAGCCGTTCATCCTGCACCCCGGTGAATTCGCCCTCGGCTCGACCTTCGAGCAGGTGACCCTGCCCGACGACGTCGCGGCGCGCCTGGAGGGAAAGTCGTCGCTCGGCCGCCTGGGCCTCCTCACCCACTCGACCGCAGGGTTCATCGACCCCGGCTTCTCCGGCCACGTCACGCTGGAGCTCTCCAACGTCGCGACCCTGCCGATCAAGCTCTGGCCCGGCATGAAGATCGGGCAGCTGTGCTTCTTCCGTCTCAGCTCCGCCGCCGAGAGCCCGTACGGCTCCGGCCCGTACGGCAATCGGTATCAGGGTCAGCGCGGCCCCACGGCATCCCGCTCGTTCGTGAGGTTCCACCGCACGGATGTCGGCTCGACCGACGCCGGCTCCCGCGGCGCCTGACCCCCGCTCAGCCGGTCGGCGCCGCGATGCTCACGGGCGTCGCCAGGCCGAGGAACGCGACGATCTCGTGCCCGCCGGGGTTCGTCTGATACGGCACCTCGAGCCAGTTGTTGGCCAGCCACACGGTGCCGGACTGGTCGACGGCGACGCCGGTGTTGCGCACCAGCCCGTCGAAGAAGTAGCCCGTCAGCTCGGGCGAGATCGCCTCACCCGGTGACGTGCCCGGCGGGCACGTCGCGGCATCCACCCCGCAGAAGTTCGACAGGCGCTTGCCGGCGAAATTCGCCACCCACACGTTGCCGTCGCCGTCGGTGGCGATGCCCCAGGGGAGGGTCGTGCCGCCGCCGGTGTACTGCGTGGCCCCGGAGCCGTCGGGTCCGATCATCGCGACCGAACCCAGGTACGGGTACGACGCGTCGCCGGTGTCGCCGAGGTAGACGCCGCGGTCGTCGAACTGCGCGTCGATGACGTCGCCGATGTCGATGCTCCGGCTCTTGCTGCCCGGCACGAACGGGCACGGCAGCACGACCTTGTCGGAGTTGGCCACCCACACGTTGCCGTCGGGGTCGGTCGCCAGGCCCATCGGGTTCGCGAAGAGGGACGCGTCGCTGCCGGGTGAGCCGTCCAGGCGCCGGCCGTCGTAGCCGAGCATCTGCACCCCGTCGTTGAGCATGCCGGACACGAACAGCGCCTGGCCGTTGTCGACCACGTCGAACGGCATGTCGAGACCGAGTTCATGCTTGCTCACGGTGCGCGCCTGCCGTTGGTCTCCTTTCGGGTAGAAGGTGACGGTGTCGCTGCTGCAGTTGGCCACCCAGACCGTCCCCTGGGCGTCGATGTCCATGCCCTGCGGCCAGTTCAGCCGGCCGCGGGTGTATCCCTTCTCGCCCGACAGGGCCACGCCGCCGGGGGTGAACTCCGACAGCGAGTTGTGCGGCGGCTGATCCTTCTGCGGGCAGCCCTGCTTGGGGGCGGCGAACCCGAAGTTCGAGGCCCACACGTTGCCGGTGATCGGGTCGATCGTGACGCCGAACCCCGAACCCGACAGTCCGCCGCCGCTGTACACCGTGAAGTCCTGGCCGGTCGGCGAGAAGCGGAACAGCTCGTCCGAGCCGCAGACCGGGTCGTGCGGGTCGGCGCCGTATTCGTAGTTGTTGTTGACCCACAGGTTGCCCTCGTGGTCGATCGCGAAGTTCCCGGGCCCGTCGAGCGACTCGCCGTCGCCGTCGAAGCGCACCGCCAGCGTCCACGCCACGGGCGGCACGCCCAGCGTCGCGGACCCGTCGGCGAGGGCGACATCCGTGCTGAGCTCCCACAGTCCGGCGGTCGGGGCGACCGAGGGGTTGCGCGCGATCTCCGCGAGCGCGCGGAACGTGTCGACGGGGTCCGCGGGGTCCTCGGCGAGCGCGGCCAGGGTGAGGATCGTCCCGCACGTCGCGGCTGCCGGGTCGGTCGTGCACGCCGCGAGCGCCGCCGTGAGGGTGTGGAAGGCGGTCAGCGTCGAGGTGTCGCTGCCGTTCGGGGCGCTGGTCAGCACCTCGGCGACGCCGCCGGTGGCCGGAGTCGCCAGGTTCGCCGCCATCCCCGCAGCGTTGCGCAGGCCCGGCGCGTCGCCATCCACACCGGTGTTCGACACGAACTGCGCCATCGCCCATGCCGCGGCGACGGTGGTCCGCTCGTTGAGCACCACCTCACCCGCATCCGGGATGCCGGTCAGCACCGTCGCGAGTGCGGCGGCCTCGGCCCCCGGCGCGTGGGCGTGCACGGTCAGCACACCCTCAGCGGGGATCGCCTGGTCGAACGTCAGTGAGAAGTCCCCACCAGGGGTCGTCGTGGCTGTCGCGACGGGCGCGGGGTGGCCCGTGATGGTGGCCTCGACCTCCCAGCCCGCGCCGTCGCCCGGCAGGCCGCCCGCGGCGACCGTGGTGACGGTTCCCTCGATCGTGGGCGGTTCGGCGACCGCCGCGGGTGCGACGATCGCTGCACCCAGGAGGGCTCCCGCCGCGATGATTCCGGTCCAGATCCTGCTGCGCATGCCTACCCCACCCCGTGTCGACCCCGGAAGGTCGCCGCCCCAGCGACGACGCCCCTCACCGTAGTGAGGGGCGTCGAGGGTCACAAGGGGGGTCCGGGTCAGGACTCGACGAGCGACTCCTGGCGAGACACGGCGACCTGCTCTTCGCGGGGCACGACCTTCACGCGCTCACGCGTGTGCTGATGGGTCTCGCCGAGCTGTCGCTCGTACGCGTCGAGGGCGAGCCAGCCGTCCCACGTCGTGTAGGCGACCTCCCGCTCGTCGAGCAGGTCGACGATGTCGGCCGTCACGGTCGGGGCGGCGAGCAGTCCGCCCTGCGCATCCGAGACGAGGTGGGCGACGGTCTCCATCGCGTCCGACTTGGTGTGCCCGATGAGGCCCACCGGTCCGCGCTTGATCCACCCGGTCGCGTACAGACCCTGGATGGCGGTGCCGCCGTCCTCGGCGCCGGCGGTGGCGGGTTCGGTGATGACGCGGCCTTCGATGTTCGGGACGACGCCGCGGACCTCGTCGAACGGCGCGTCGAGCACCGGGGTGCCGTAGTAGCCGACCGCGCGGTACACGGCCTGGACCGTGTAGTCGCGCGTCTCACCGGTGCCCACGACGGTGCCGTCGTCGGTCGGGACGGTGCGCTCGAAGCGGATGCCCTCGACACCGTCGGTGCCGAGCACCTCGACGGGCGAGTGGTAGAAGTGCAGGTGCAGACGGCGCGACGCCTCGCCGGTCTCGCGGGTGCGCCACTGCTGCAGCGTGCGCAGCATGACCTTCAGCTGGTTGTTCTGCGGCACGAAGCCCTCGAGGTAGGCGAAGTCCTCATCCGAGACGATGATGTCGACATCCCGCACCTCACCCAGCTCGCGCAGCTCGATCGGGGTGAACTTGATGTCCTGCGGGCCGCGGCGGCCGAAGACGTGCACGTCGGTGACGGCCGACGCCTCGAGCCCCTCGAGCACGTTGTCGGGAACCTCGGTCGGCCGCAGGTCGACCGCGTGCTTGGCGAGGATGCGGGAGATGTCGAGGGCGACGTTGCCGTTGCCGATCACCGCGACCGAGGCCGCGTCGAGCGGCCACTCGCGGGGCACGTCGGGGTGACCGTCGAACCAGGCCACGAAGTCGGCCGCGCCGTACGAGCGGGGCAGGTCGATGCCGGGGATGTCGAGCGCGGCGTCGCGGATCGCGCCGGTCGCGAGGATGACCGCGTCATACCGCTCGTGCAGCTCCTCGAGGGCGATGTCGCGGCCCACCTCGACGTTGCCGAGGAACCGGATCCGGCGACGCGACGGGTCCGAGGTGCTCGGGGCGTCGAGCATCTCGTGCAGCGAGTTGACGATGCCCTTGATGCGCGGGTGGTCGGGTGCGACGCCGTAGCGGATGAGCCCGTACGGGGCGGGCAGGGTCTCGAACAGGTCGATGTCGACCCGGCCCCCGGCGTCGGTCACCGCGTTGGCGAGCAGGTTGCCGGCGTAGATGCCGGCGGGGCCGGCGCCGACGATCGCGACGCGGAGGTTCTGCACGGTCGAAGGAGTGGAGGTCACGTCGTGGCCTTTCTGGAGGTCTGCTCCACAGCAGGGAGCTCGGAGGGCGTCCGCTGCGTCGGCAGCGGTGAGGGGGAGGCGAGGGGGTCGACGATGTCGACGGGATGCGCGGCGGCGGCGATATCGGCCGGCGCGTAGGGGCTCAGGCCCACCACGTCTCCGACGACGACGACCGCGGGGGAGCGCACCTTGCGGACGGCCGCCTGGTGGGCGATCGAGGCCAGAGTGCCGATAGTGACCCGCTGGTTCGGCCCGTATCCGTCTTCGATGATCGCGACGGGGCAGTCGGCGCCGCGCGCGCCGCGGGCGAGGGTCAAGGCGGAATGGGCGAGCGTTCCCACGCCCATGAGCAGCACGACCGTGTGGTCGCGCCCACCGCCGAGCTCGGTGATCTGGTCGTGCCCGGTGACCACCGTGAACGTCGTGGCGAGATGGCGGTGGGTCAGCGGGATGCCGGCGATCGCCGGGACCGACAGGGCACTCGTGACCCCCGAGACCAGCTCGACCTCGACGCCGGCGTCACGGCAGAACGCGAGCTCTTCGCCGCCGCGGCCGAAGACGTACGGGTCGCCGCCCTTCAGACGCACGACCTGCTTGCCGTCGCGAGCGAGCTGGACCAGCAAGGCGTTGATCGCGTCCTGCGGCGCCGCGTGGTGTCCCGGCCGCTTGCCGACATCCACGATCTCGGCCGTGAGGTCGACACCGTCGGCGGCGAGACCTTCGAGCACGGCACGGGCGCCGAGCCGGTCGGCGACGACGACGTCGGCGCGCTCGAGGGCCCGCAGCCCCTTCACGGTGAGCAGGCCCGGGTCGCCGGGGCCGGCCCCGACCAGCCACACCTTGCCGGCCTCCGCCGCGCTGTCGTGGGCACGACCGGTCATGCGTGGAGCCCGCACTCGGTCTTGGACAGCCCCGCCCAGCGCCCCGACCGAGGGTCTTCGCCCTCGGCGACCGGCTTCGTGCACGGTGCGCACCCGATCGAGGGGAAGCCGTTGAACACGAGCAGGTTCACCGGCACACGGTGCAGGTTCGCGTAGGCGAGCAGGTCATCGAAGCTCCACGCCGCGACCGGGTTCACCTTGACCAGGCCGTTGCGCTCGTCGAAGGTCACCAGGGGCGTGTTCGTGCGGGTGGGGGCCTCGTCGCGGCGCACGCCGGTGAACCACAGCTCGTAGCCTTCGAGGGCGTCCGCCAGGGGCGCGACCTTGCGGCGCGCGCAGCACAGCCCCGGGTCGCGTTCGTACAGCTTCGCGCCGAACTCGGCATCCTGCTCGGCGACGGTCTGCTCGGGCAGCACGTCGACGACGCGCACGTCCAGCGACCGCTCCACCTCGTCGCGGGTGTGGCGGGTCTCGCTGAAGTGGTAGCCGGTGTCGAGGAACAGCACGTCGACCCCGGGCAGCTGCTGGGCGACCAGGTGCGGCAGGGCGGCATCCGCCATCGAGCAGGCGACGGCTGCGGCCTCGGGCGAGAAGTTCTCGGCCACCCAGCGGATCACCTCTGCGGGCGTCGCCTCGTGGTCGGTGAGGTTGCCCAGCAGCGCGTTGCCCTCTTCGGCCAGCGCGCGCAGCTCGTCGCGGCTGCGCTTGGCGGCCAGACGTGGGGCGAGCGAGACGGTCATGGCGCACCCCCGGTGAGGCTGCGCGACACCGCGTCGTCGGGGATCGCCGCGATGTCGGACGATATCGCCCGAATCGGCCCGACGCCGTGGCGATCTCCGACACCGTGGCGGGATGCCGGCGGCGCGACGCGGCGGCTCACTGCAGGGCCTCCTCGTCGGCGCGGTGCGCCCACTGCGCGAACGTCTCGTCGGCTGCGGCATCCCGCTCGTCGAGGAACCGGCGCACGACCCGCTCGGTGTAGTCGGCGATGCCGTCCGCGGCGACCTTCAGGCCGCGCACGGTGCGACCCAGACCCGGGTCGTCGCGATCCTGCGACGCGAGTCCTCCGCCCAGGTGCACCTGGTAGCCCGGGACCTGCTCGCCGTCGATGGTGACCAGCTGGCCCTTGAGTCCGATGTCGGCGGTCTGGATGCGCGCGCAGGAGTTGGGGCAGCCGTTGACGTGCAGGCTCAGCGGGTGCGGCAGGTCGAGACCGTCGAGACGCTTCTCGAGATCCAGTACGGCGTTGCGCGCGTTGACCTTGGTCTCGACGATCGCGAGCTTGCAGTACTCGATGCCGGTGCACGCGATGGTGCCACGACGGATGAGGCTCGGGCGGGCCTGCAGGCCGAGGGCGTCGAGATCGGCGACGAGGGCATCGACGTTCTCTTCGGGGACGTCCAGGATCACGAGCTTCTGGTGCGGCGTGGTGCGCAGGCGTCCCGAGCCGTGCTTCTCGATCGCGTCGGCAAGCTGGCGCAGCAGCGACCCCGAGACGCGGCCCACGATGGGGGTGACGCCGACGTAGAACTTCCCGTCCTTCTGGCGGTGCACGCCGACGTGGTCACCGGGGGTCGCGGGCGTCGGCGCGGCGTCGCCATCGGGCAGAGCGTAGCCGAGGTACTCGTCCTGCAGCACCTGGCGGAACTTCTCGGGCCCCCACTCGGCGAGCAGGAACTTCAGTCGCGCGCGGTTGCGCAGGCGCCGGTACCCGTAGTCGCGGAAGATCTGGGCGACGCCGTCCCAGACGTCGGCGACCTTGTCGGGCGCGACGAAGGTGCCCAGTCGCTCGCCCAGGCGCGGCGCGACCGACAGTCCGCCGCCGACCCACAGGTCGTAGCCGATGCCCAGCTCGGGGTGCTCGACCCCGACGAACGCGACGTCGTTGATCTCGTGCACCACGTCTTGGCTGGGGTGGCCGGTGATCGCCGACTTGAACTTGCGGGGCAGGTTCGACAGCGACTCGTCGCCGATGAACCGGCTCGTGATCTCGTGGATCTGCGGAGTGGGGTCGATCAGCTCGTCGGCGGCGATACCGGCGACGGGCGACCCGAGGATGACGCGGGGCACGTCACCGCAGGCTTCGGTGGTCTCGAGCCCCACCGCTTCGAGGCGACGCCAGATCTCGGGCACGTCCTCCACCTGGATCCAGTGCAGCTGGATGTTCTGGCGGTCGGTGACGTCGGCGGAGTCGCGGCCGAACTCCTCGGAGATGCCGGCGATGGTGCGCAGCTGCTCCAGGTTCAGCTGGCCGCCGTCGATGCGAACGCGCAGCATGAAGTACTTGTCCTCGAGCTCGTGCGGCTCGAGCGTGGCGGTCTTTCCGCCGTCGATTCCGGGCTTGCGCTGGGTGTACAGGCCCCACCAGCGGAAGCGGCCGTGCAGATCGGTCGGGTCGATCGAGTCGAACCCGCCCTCGGCGTAGATGCTCTCGATGCGCTCGCGCACCGCCAGGCCGCCTTCCTGCTGCTTCCACTCCTCGTTCGCGTTCAGCGGGGTCGTGCCGTCGATCTTCCACTGCCCGTTGGGCTTGGACTGGCGCGGGGGACGGGCGCCTCGAGCGGGTCGCTCGGCGCGGGTCTGGGTCTCGCTGGTCACGGTGGGTACCTCCTGCAGCTCCCGGGCACGCCCGGGGCGGATCCCGTCGAATCCACTACAGGAGGCTAAGCCGAAACCCTGGGAGGACATTCCCTGTGCGACCACGGACGTTAACGTGCGTCACGAACCGTCACACACTTGACGCCCGCAGGCGCTCAGAGCGATGCCGCGCCGCGGCGATACCGGTCGACGACGAGGTCGACCAGCGCGTCCGCGGGGCCTGCGGCATCCAGCAGGGGGCGCGCGACCGGCGCGCCGTCGGCGAGACGGACCGCGAGGTCGTGGAAGTACCCGGGCGCCATGAGGTAGTTCGCCACGGCGACGGGATGCCCAGAGGCGCCGGCGGCCACGACGGCATCGCCCACGCGGGGCTCGGCGGCGGCGAGGAATCCCACGGTGACGGGCCGCCCGAGGCGTGCGGCCAGCAGGCGCCCAGTGGTGCGGCAGTCCTCGTTCGCGCGATCGTCGCTGGATCCCGCGACGGCCAGCACGATGGCGGCATCCGGGGTGGGGCTCAGTTCGGCGAGATGGGTCGCCAGCACCTCGACCAGGCGCTCGTCGGGGCCGAGGGCAGGGGTGATGACGAGCCGGTCCCGGTCGGCGGTCTCCTCCGCCAGGTCCACATGCACGTGGTACCCCGCCGACAGCAGCAGCGGCACGAGCACCACGGGCTGCTCGGCGGGCAGGGTCGCGAGCGAGGCGGCGACATCCGGCTGCTGCACGTCGACGTGACCCAGGCGCACGGTCACGTCGGGCAGGCGCGCCGCGACGGCGTCCGTGAGCGCGCGGATGGCGGCCTGCCCGGCAGGGTTCGCCGTGCCGTGCGAGATGGCCAGCAGTGCGGGAGCGGTCATCGGTCCATTGTCGCCGGTGGCTGTGACGCGCCGGTTTCGCCCCGCGCACAGCGGCGCTCGGCGCCGCGAGAGGGCGCTGGGAAACATGTCAGAGTGCATGTATTTTGGAAGGGTGACAGAACAGCCCCCGCAGGTCGACGCGATCATCGACGCGCTCGCGACGCTGCGCATGCCGCGCGGCCGGGGAGAGGGTCCGCACCGGCCGAGTGCGCATCCGCGCGACGGAGGGGATGCCGGGACGGGCGCCCACCGCGTCGACGGCGCCGGCGGCCACGGTCGCCCCGGCGAGCGGCGCGGCGGTGTCGCCCTCATGCGGATGCTGCAGGCGCTGGTGAGCGCGCCGGCGCCCCTGAGCGTGAGCGATGTCGCCGACGCGATCGGCGTCGACCAGCCGCGCGCGTCCCGCCTCGTGCAGCAGGCCGCCGACCGCGGCCTCGTCGCCCGCGAGGCAGACCCGACCGACGCCCGCCGCACCCGCATTGCGGTCACCGACGGCGGGCGCGCACTCGTCGACCGATTCCGCGCACAGCGCCGCGAGGCGGCATCCCGAGCGCTGTCGACCTTCACCCCCGCCGAGCGCGACGACCTGGCGCGGCTGCTGGTCAAGCTCGCCGACGCGTGGCCCCGCTGAGCGGGCGTCGGATATTGCCCCTGCCCGCGCGCGGCTCTTCTCGCTAGCGTGGGTCGCACACACGGCGGAGAGGGTACGAACATGAGCAGTCCCGACACCGGCACCGGGGTGGTCCCGGTCGGCCACAAGACCCGCACGATGATCGCCCCGTGGGTGATGTGGCCCGCAGCGCTCGTCGTGGTGGTCTTCAGCGGCTTCTGCCTGATCGCGCCGAGCGCCGCCGAGGCGATGTTCGGCGCGGTGCAGAGCACCATCGTCAACGCGTTCAACTGGTACTACGTGCTGATCGCCGCGTTCTTCGTCGCGTTCTGCCTGTTCGTCGGCTTCAGCAAGTACGGCGACATCCGCCTGGGCAAGGACGACGACGAGCCGGAGTTCTCGCTGGGCGCCTGGTTCTCGCTGCTGTTCGCGGCGGGCATGGGCATCGGCCTGGTCTTCTACGGCGTGAGCGAGCCGCTCAGCCACTTCGTCTCGCCGCGGCCCGGCGTCACCGGCAGCCCCGAGGTCCTCGCCCAGCAGGCGATGAGCCAGACGTACCTGCACTGGGGGGTGCAGGCATGGTCGATCTACGTCGTCGTCGGTCTGGGCCTGGCCTACGCCATCCACCGTCGCGGTCGACCCATCTCGATCCGCTGGACGCTGGAGCCGCTGCTCGGCAAGCGCGTCAACGGCGCCTGGGGCAACGTCATCGACGTGATCGCGCTCGCCGGAACCCTGTTCGGCGTGGCGACCTCGCTCGGGCTGGGTGTGCTGCAGATCAGCGCCGGCCTCGACTCGGCCGGGATCATCGAGCCGAGCGTGCCGGTGCAGATCGTCATCATCCTCGTCATCACCGTCTTCGTGCTCGCCTCGGTGCTCTCGGGTGTGACCAAGGGCATGAAGTGGCTGTCGTCGACCAACCTCATGCTCGCCGCCATCCTGATCCTGCTGTTCCTGGTGCTCGGACCCACCGAATTCCTGCTGCGCGAGTGGGTGCAGTCGATGGGCTACTACGTGCAGCAGTTCGTCGGACTGTCGTTCAACGTCAGCGCCTGGCAGGGCGAAGCCGGCGAGGCGTGGGAGGCCGGCTGGACGGCGTTCTACTGGGGCTGGTGGATCTCGTGGGCACCCTTCGTCGGCATCTTCATCGCGCGGGTCTCGAAGGGCCGCACGGTGCGCCAGTTCATCATGGGCGTCATCATCGTCCCCACCCTCATCGGCATCCTGTGGTTCGCGATCATGGGCGGCTCGGCGATCTACCAGGAGCTCAACAACCCGGGCTCCATGACCCTGCCGGATGGATCCGTGGATCTCTCGGGCGCCTTGTTCACGCTGCTGAACTACATGCCGGGCACGACGATCCTCACGATCGGCGTCATCATCCTCATCACGATCTTCTTCATCACCTCGTCCGACTCGGGCGCGCTGGTGATGGGCATGATCGCGACGGGCGGCCAGATCAACCCGCGCAAGCGCATCCGCACCCTGTTCACGCTCCTGACCGCGCTCCTCGCGATCGCGCTGCTGATCTCGGGGGGCCTGACCGCGCTGCAGACGGCGGCCATCATCATCGCGCTGCCGTTCAGCTTCGTGATGCTCGGCATCTGCTGGTCGACGATCATCGCGTTCAGTCGTGAGCGCCGCGCGTACGATCGGGCCCAGCGGGCGCTGTTCGTCGATCGGATCGGCGAGTTCTACGGGCTCGAGACGGGAGCGGTCGACATCGTGGGTCGCAAGCGGAAGCTGGGGCGCGCCGGCGCCGCGCGCGCGCCGAAGAAGGCGGTGACGGCACCGGTCGCCGACACGCACGTCGACCCGTTCGTGCTCACCCACGTCGACGGCGACCAGCCACCCCGGCGCGCCTCCGAGCGCGCGCTCGAGATGGAGAACGCCGAGGCCGGCGGCGTGTCGACCGAGGACGTCGACTCGATCGTCGAGCACGACCCGCGCGCCTCGGTCGACGCGAAGCAGATGCCCGACCGCATGGCGGACGACGACGGGAAGGACCCGCTGGGCTGAGCGCCGGCTACGACAGCCGCTGGGCGGAGCGCACCGGCAGCAGGAGCAGCAGGCCGATCAGCAGCACGAGCACGATGCCGAGGATGCCGAAGGCCGGCTGATTCCCCGACAGGGCGACGAACAGCGCGAACGCTGTCGGCGCGAGGAACGACACCGCCCGGCCCGTCGTCGCGTAGAGGCCGAAGACCTCGCCCTCGCGCCCCGGCGGGATGATGCGCGCGAGGAACGTGCGCGACGCGGACTGCGCCGGCCCCACGAACATCGTCAGCGCGAGCCCGGCCGTCCAGAACACGATGTGGCCGCCGTCGCGCAGCAGGAACACGAGCAGCCCCGAGACGATCAGTCCCGACAGGGCGACGACGATGACCGGCTTCGGTCCGATCCGGTCGTCGAGCACGCCTACGGCGATCGTCGAGATGCCGGCCACGACGTTCGCGGCGATCGCGAAGATGATGACCTCGCCGGCCGAGAACCCGAACACGGATGCCGCGAGCACGCCGCCGAAGGTGAACACGCCGGCCAGCCCGTCGCGGAACACCGCGCTCGAGAGCAGGAACCACACCGTGTGACGGGACTCGCGCCACAGCTTGGCGATGTCGCGCCCCAGTCGGGCATACGAGGCGAAGAACCCGACCTTCTCGCGCTGCGCGCCGGTGCCGCGATACTCGGGCACCCGCAGCAGCACCGGAATCGCGAACACGCCGAACCACACGGCCGAGACGACCATGGCCAGCCGTACCGGCCAACCGTCCGCCTCGGGCACCCCGAACAGGCCCTGGATGAACCCGAAGTAGACGATGAGCAGCAGCACGATGCCGCCGACGTAGCCCATGCCCCAGCCCAGGCCGCTCACGCGACCCACCGTCGCGGGAGTCGAGACCTGCGAGAGCATCGCGTTGTAGTTGACCCCGGCGAACTCGAAGAAGATGTTCCCGGCCGCCAGCAGCATGAGCCCCAGCCACAGATACGACGGGTCGGGCACCACGAACACCATCGCCGCGGTGAGCGCCACGACGATGTAGGTGTTCACCGCCAGCCACAGCTTGCGCCGCCCCGACGTGTCGGACCGTTGGCCGGTGACCGGGGCGAGCACCGCGATGAGCAGACCCGCGACCGCCAGCACCGCCCCCAGCTGTGCTTCGACGGCGCCGGTCTCGCCGAAGCTGTCGCTGGTGAGGTAGACGGTGAACACGAACGTCGTGACCACGGCGTTGAACGCCGCCGAGCCCCAGTCCCACAGCGACCACGCGAGCGCGCCGCGCGGGCGCGCGCCGATCGGTGCGGTGGACGCGGAGGGCTCGGGGCTCGTCATCTCGGTCACGCTAGGTCCCTTCGGTGAACACCCGATGACGCGAGAGCGCATCGCGGATGCCGCGCCGCAGCGCTGCGGCGCGCGCCCAGGCTATCGCCGGCGCCGCCGTGCGCACGTGCTCGACGCGCTCCGGCAGGCGCACCGCGCGCGGCCCGGTGCCATGATGGACGCATGCCAGTGCACGTTGAGCGCGCCGAACTCCCCGGAATCGGCGTGCGCCACGACATCGTCACCGCCTCGGGCCGACGGCTGTCGATCGTCAACTTCCGCGACGGACGACGCGAGCTCGCCATCTCGGACGAAGACGACCCGGACCGCGCCGAAGAAACCCTCGATCTGACCGACGACGAGGCGACCGCGCTGTCCGAGGTGCTGGGAGGATCGCTGATCCTCACGCAGCTCGCGGGCCTGCGCGAGCACGCCGGGCTGTTCACCGAGCAGATCCCGATCCGCGCCGACTCGCCGTTCGCGGGCAAGCCGCTCGGGGCGACCCAGGCGCGCACGCGCACCCGCTGCTCGATCGTGGCGATCGTCGGCGGCGGGGGGAACATGCTGCCGGCGCCCGGGCCGGAGGACATCCTGGACAGCGGCGACTCGATCGTCGCGATGGGCACCCGCGAGGGCCTCGAAGCGCTTGTGAAGATCATCGCCGGGGGCTGATCGCGATGGACCATACCGCACTGCTTCTCGTCGAGATCGGTGCGCTGCTGTTCGGAATCGCGCTCCTGGGCAGGCTCGCCGCCAAGCTCGGCATCTCGCCGATCCCGTTCATCCTTCTCGGCGGTCTCGCGTTCGGCGAAGGCGGGCTGCTGCCCTTCTCGACCGGCGAGGAGTTCATCGAGATCGGCGCCGAGATCGGCGTCATCCTGCTCCTGGTGATGCTGGGTCTGGAGTACAGCCCGAGCGAGCTCGTCGGCAACCTGCGCACCAGCCGCTTCGCCGGGGTCATCGACATGCTGCTCAATGCGACCCCCGGGGCGATTCTCGGGCTGATGCTCGGGTGGGGGGTGGTCGGCGCGGTGGCGCTCGCGGGCATCACCTGGATCTCGTCCTCCGGAGTGATCGCGAAGGTCGTGCGCGACCTCGGCCGCGTCAGCAACCGCGAGACGCCCGTGGTCCTCGCGATCCTCGTGATCGAGGACCTCGCGATGGCGTTCTACCTGCCGATCCTCACCGCGCTGCTCATCGGCGCGGGGTTCCTCTCCGGTGCGCTGTCGGTCGGCATCGCGGCCGCCGCTGTCGTTCTGATCCTCTACATCGCCCTCAAGCACGGGAAGTGGGTGTCCAAGCTCGTCTGGTCCCCCAACGCCGAGGTGCTGCTGCTGTCGGTGCTGGGGCTGACGCTCGTGGTCGCGGGGCTCGCCTCGGGCGCGAACGTGTCGGCCGCGGTCGGCGCGTTCCTGGTGGGAATCGCGATCTCGGGCCCCGCCGCCGAGCACGCGGAGCGCGTGCTCAGCCCGCTGCGCGACCTGTTCGCGTCGGTCTTCTTCCTCTTCTTCGGCCTGTCCACGGACCCCGCCGATCTCGTCCCGATGCTGCTGCCGGCGGCGGGCCTTGCCGTGGTCACGATGGCGACCAAGGTGCTGACCGGCTACCTCGCCGCGCGAAGAGCCGGCATCGGCGAGGCCGGACGCTGGCGCGCCGGATTCGCGCTCACCCCGCGCGGTGAGTTCTCGATCGTCATCGCGGGGCTCGCCGTGTCGTCGGGGGCGGACCGTTCCCTGGCGGCGCTGGCGACGGCCTACGTGCTCATCACGATCGTCATCGGCCCCCTGCTGGCCCGCATCCCCGACACCGAGCGGTTCGCGTCGTGGTCGAAGCAGCGTCAGGCCGCCCGCCGTGCGCGCCAGCGAGCAGCATCCGCGCGACCGGCGCGGGACGCGAGGCCCGCGAAACTGCGAAGTTGATATGAGTCGACTCAACTTATTTGCGGACGCCGCCCGCGCGGCGTAGTGTTGAGCCATCGCGACTCAAGGTGAGTCGGCGAGACATCTTCACCCACCCGAGGCCGCGCATCGATGCGGCCTTCACGAAGGAGAGAAACACATGGCACGTGCTGTTGGAATCGACCTCGGTACGACCAACTCGGTCGTCAGCGTCCTCGAGGGCGGCGAGCCCAAGGTCATCGCGAACGCCGAGGGCATGCGCACCACCCCCTCGGTGGTCGCCTTCACCAAGGACGGCGAGGTGCTCGTCGGCGAGACCGCCAAGCGCCAGGCCGTCACCAACGTCGACCGCACCATCACCTCCGTCAAGCGCCACATGGGCACCGACTGGAAGACCCAGGCCATCGACGGCAAGGGGTACACGCCGCAGGAGATCTCGGCGCGCATCCTCCAGAAGCTCAAGCGGGATGCCGAGCAGTACCTCGGCGACACCGTCACCGACGCGGTCATCACCGTGCCCGCGTACTTCAACGACGCCGAGCGCCAGGCCACCAAGGAAGCCGGCGAGATCGCGGGCCTGAACGTCCTGCGCATCATCAACGAGCCCACCGCGGCGGCCCTCGCCTACGGCCTCGACCGCGGCAAGGAGGACGAGCTCATCCTTGTCTTCGACCTCGGTGGCGGCACCTTCGACGTCTCGCTGCTCGAGGTGGGCAAGGACGACGACTTCTCCACCATCCAGGTGCGCTCCACCGCCGGTGACAACCGCCTCGGCGGCGACGACTGGGACCAGCGCGTCGTCGACTACCTCATCAAGCAGTTCAAGGACACCACCGGCGTCGACGTCTCGGGCGACAAGATCGCGCTGCAGCGCCTCAAGGAGGCCGCGGAGCAGGCGAAGAAGGAGCTCTCCAGCTCGTCCTCGACCAGCATCAACCTGCCCTACCTGTCGCTGACCGACTCGGGCCCCGTCTCGCTGTCGGAGACCCTGTCGCGTGCGAAGTTCGAGGACCTCACCAAGGACCTTCTCGACCGCACCAAGAAGCCGTTCGAGGACGTCATCCGCGAGGCCGGCATCAAGGTCGCCGACATCGACCACGTCGTCCTCGTCGGCGGCTCGACCCGCATGCCCGCCGTCTCGGAGCTCGTCAAGAAGGAGACCGGCGGCAAGGAGCCCAACAAGGGCGTGAACCCGGACGAGGTCGTCGCCGTCGGCGCCGCGCTTCAGGCCGGTGTCCTCAAGGGCGAGCGGAAGGACGTTCTGCTCATCGACGTCACCCCGCTGAGCCTGGGCATCGAGACCAAGGGCGGGATCATGACGAAGCTCATCGACCGCAACACGGCCATCCCGACCAAGCGCAGCGAGACCTTCACCACCGCCGACGACAACCAGCCGTCGGTCGCGATCCAGGTCTTCCAGGGCGAGCGCGAGTTCACCCGCGACAACAAGCCGCTGGGAACGTTCGAGCTCACCGGCATCGCCCCCGCGCCCCGCGGGATCCCGCAGGTCGAGGTCACCTTCGACATCGACGCGAACGGCATCGTCCACGTGTCGGCGAAGGACAAGGGCACCGGCAAGGAGCAGTCGATGACCATCACGGGCGGCTCGTCGCTGCCCAAGGAGGACATCGAGCGCATGGTGCGCGAGGCCGAGGAGAACGCCGCCGAGGACAAGAAGCGCCGCGAGGCCGCCGAGGTCCGCAACCAGGCCGAGACCCTCTCGTACTCGATCGAGAAGCTCATCGCCGACAACGCCGACAAGCTGCCCGAGGATGTCAAGACCGAGGTCCAGGCCGACGTCGACGCTCTCAAGACCGCTCTCGCCGGTGACGATGAGGACGCGCTGAAGAGCGCCTACGACAAGCTCAACGCGAGCCAGCAGAAGCTGGGCGAGGCGATCTACTCCGCGCAGGCCGCCGAGGCCGCGCAGGGTGCGCCCGCCGACGGCGAGCAGCCCGCTGAGGGCGCCACCGCCGACGCGGACGAGGATGTCGTCGACGCCGAGGTCGTGGACGACGAGGACGAGCAGAACAAGTAAGGCGCATCGGATGACCGACAAGGACTTCGAAGAGCCCACGCCCGACGAGGGTGCCGACGAGGTCGCCGGTGACGGGACGGAGGCGGAGGGCGCACAGCCCGCCGCCTCCGGGCCCGCGGCCGAGGACGCGGCAGAAGACGCCGCGGAGGATGCCGGCGACGAAGACGCCGAGGGGCTGACCGTCGACGACATCCTCGGCGCATCGCAGAACGCCGACGCCGCGGCCGAGGATGCCGTCCTCGCCGACCTCGAGTCGGCCCTGCTGACCGACCTCAAGCGACTGCAGGCCGAGTACGCGAACTACCGTCGCCGCACCGAGGAGCAGCGCGAGGTGGAGATCGAGCGCGCCAAGGGCTCGGTCGCCAAGGGCCTGCTGCCGGTGCTCGACGACCTCGACCGTGCCGACA
>JAUHYM010000218.1 GCA_030426515.1 Actinomycetes bacterium | reverse complement strand
AGTTGATCGTGTACGTGTTCATCAGCGAGTACGACCCGATGCCCAGCAGCGCCGCCCCGATGGCGATGAGGATCGCGACGGGACGGGACCGGAACATCGCGACGAACGGCACGCGGTCGCGCCGGCGCTCGGCGAGGACATCCTGGAAGACCGGGGTCTCGGTGATCGACCATCGCAGGTACAGCGAGACGGCCAGCAGCGGGATCGCGAGCAGGAAGGGCACCCGCCAGCCCCAGGCCGCCAGCTCCTCGGCGGGCAGCGCGAGGGTCATGACGATGAACAGCGTCGCCGACAGGATGGAGCCCACCGGCGACCCCAGCTGGGGGATCGCGGCGTAGAAGGCGCGCTTGAGCGGACTGGCGTGCTCGGTCGCGATCAGAATGGATCCGCCCCACTCGCCGCCGAGCGACAGGCCCTGAACGATCCGCAGCAGCACGAGCAGCACGGCCCCCAGCCACGCGGCCTGGTCGAACGTGGGAAGCAGGCCGATGAGCCCTGTCGCCACCCCCATGATCCCGATCGTCCACAGCAGCGTCGCGCGCCGGCCGATCCGATCGCCCATGTGTCCGAAGATCACCGCGCCGATCGGGCGCACCACGAAGGCCACGGCGATCGTCGAGAAGGCGAGAAGGGTGCCGCCCACCTGGCCCAGGGGCTCGAAGAACAGCGGCCCGACGAAGAACGCCGAGAAGTACGCGAAGACGTAGAAGTCGAACGACTCGAGCGAGGTGCCGACCATCGACGCCCAGGCGACGCGGCGGGTGGGGGAGGAGGGAGGAGCAGAAGTCACGGTCGACAATCTTGGCATGAGTCCAGAAACCATCGCGACGCGCGGATGATTCCCGCCTGTCGTGGGCGGTAGAATCGACCCAGCAGCGCTGATCCGGCCATCACCGGGGAGCTCTCGGAAGAACCGGACGCCACGGCATCCCCAGTAGAACCGAGCGGGGCAGGCCCGTGACAGCCGCAGAGAGAGCGGTCGACCGCGACGCGGTCGGCAAGCGGGGTGGTACCGCGCGTCACCGGAGGCCTCCGGAACGTCGTCCCCGCAGGATCGATCCGACACGACCTGCGAGCCACAGATGACCTACCCCCGCCCCTCGACGAGCACCGCCTCCGCCTTCGGCCCCGCCGCCGACGTCGTTCCGAGCCCGCGGTTTCCCGACATCGAGCGCGAGACGCTCGCGTTCTGGGAGGCCGACGACACCTTCCAGGCCTCCATCGCGCAGCGCGAGGGAGCGGAGGAATGGGTGTTCTACGACGGTCCGCCGTTCGCGAACGGGCTGCCGCACTACGGCCACCTGCTGACCGGATACGCGAAGGACCTCTTCCCCCGCTTCCAGACCATGCGCGGCAAGAAGGTCGACCGCGTCTTCGGGTGGGACACGCACGGGCTGCCCGCCGAGCTCGAGGCGATGAAGCAGCTCGGCATCACCGAGAAGGCCCAGATCGAGCAGATGGGCATCGCCACCTTCAACGACAAGGCGCGCGGGTCCGTGCTCGCCTACACCCAGGAGTGGGTCGAGTACGTCACCCGTCAGGCGCGCTGGGTCGACTTCGACAACGGCTACAAGACGCTCGACACCGGGTACATGGAGTCGGTGCTCTGGGCATTCAAGACCCTCTACGACAAGGGTCTGGCCTATGAGGGATACCGCGTGCTGCCGTACTGCTGGCGCGACGAGACCCCGCTCTCGGCCCACGAGCTGCGCATGGACGACGACGTGTACAAGATGCGTCAGGATCCCTCGGTCACGGTGACCTTCCCGCTGGTCGGCGCGAAGGCCGAGGCGCTCGGGCTCACCGGTGTCCGGGCGCTCGCCTGGACGACCACCCCGTGGACGCTCCCGACGAACCTCGCGCTCGCGGTCGGTCCCGACATCGTCTACGTGGTGCTTCCTGCCGGTCCCGCGGGAGCCGCCGACGTGCACACCGCCCCCGACGGCTCCGCCGACGACGTGCTCGAATCGTCCGCGCACGAGTATCTGCTGGCGGAGGACCTGCTGAGCGGGTACGTCAAGGACCTCGGATACGCCTCCGCCGAGGACGCACGCGCCGCGGTCACCGCACGTGTCGTCGGTCGCGACCTGGACGGCGTCGCCTACGACCGCCTGTTCGACTACTACGCCGATGCCCAGACCTGGGGCACCGAGAACGCATGGCACATCCTCCCCGACGACTACGTGACCACCACGGACGGCACCGGGATCGTCCATCAGGCCCCCGCGTACGGTGAGGACGACCAGCGGGTGGCCACCGCCGCCGGCATCCCGACGATTCTCAGCCTCGACGACGGCGGCAGGTTCCTTCCGGCCGTGACCGACGTGGCGGGGCAGCTCTGGCAGGACGCGAACACGCCGCTCGTGCGCCTCATCCGCGCCGCCGGCCGACTGCTGCGGCACGCGAGCTACGAGCACTCGTACCCGCACTGCTGGCGCTGCCGGAACCCCCTGATCTACAAGGCCGTCTCGAGCTGGTTCGTGCGGGTCACCGACATCAAGGACCGACTGCTCGAGAACAACGAGCAGATCACCTGGGCGCCGGACAACGTCAAGCACGGCCAGTTCGGCAAGTGGCTGGAGGGCGCGCGCGACTGGTCGATCAGCCGCAACCGCTATTGGGGATCGCCCATTCCGGTGTGGAAGAGCGACGACCCCGAGCACCCGCGCGTCGACGTGTACGGCTCGCTCGAGGAGCTCGAGCGCGACTTCGGCGCTCTGCCGCGCAACGCCGCCGGCGAGGTGGACCTGCACCGCCCGTACATCGACGACCTGACACGCCCGAATCCGGACGATCCGACGGGTCGGAGCACCATGCGGCGGATCGAGGATGTGCTCGACGTGTGGTTCGACTCGGGCTCGATGCCGTTCGCACAGGTGCACTACCCGTTCGAGAACCACGACTGGTTCGACGAGCACGCGCCCGCCGACTTCATCGTGGAATACATCGGTCAGACCCGCGGGTGGTTCTACGTGATGCATGTGCTGTCGACCGCGCTGTTCGATCGGCCCGCGTTCACGGGTGTCTCGTGCCACGGCATCGTGCTGGGAAGCGACGGCCAGAAGATGTCGAAGTCGCTGCGCAACTACCCGGATGTCAGCGAGGTCTTCGACCGCGACGGCTCGGACGCGATGCGCTGGTTCCTCATGTCCAGCTCGGTGCTGCGGGGCGGCAACCTCGTCGTCACCGAAGAGGGCATCCGGGCCGGGGTCCGCGAGTTCCTGCTGCCGCTGTGGAACGCGTGGTACTTCTTCGCGACGTACGCGAACGCCTCGGGCGGGTACGAGGCGTCCTGGCGCACGGATTCCGCAGACGTCCTCGACCGGTACATCCTCGCGCTCACCGGCGAGCTGGTCCGGGATGTCGCGAGCGATCTCGAGGTGCTCGACTCGACGACCGCCGCGGCACGCCTGCGCGACTTCGCCGAGGCGCTCACGAACTGGTACATCCGACGTTCGCGCGACCGCTTCTGGGTCGGGGTGACCGACGACCCGGCCAGCACCGAGGCCTTCGACACCCTCTACACCGTGCTCGAGACGCTCACCCGGGTCGCAGCTCCCCTGATCCCGCTGATCTCGGAGCGCGTGTGGCAGGGGCTCACCGGCGGTCGCAGCGTGCACCTGGAGGACTGGCCCGATGCCGCCGCGTTCCCCG
>JAUHYM010000217.1 GCA_030426515.1 Actinomycetes bacterium | reverse complement strand
CGCGCGCCGCCCGCGACCTCCAGGTGGTCGGCATCACCGGCTCGAACGGCAAGACGACCACCAAGAACATGCTCGCCCGCATCCTCGGCGAGCGGGCGCAGACGGTCGCCCCGCGCGGCTCGTACAACAACGAGGTCGGCGCGCCGATCACGATGCTGCAGGTGGGTCCTGACACCCGCTACCTCGTCAGCGAGTTCGGTGCCAGCGCGCCGGGTGAGATCGCTCGCCTGGCGGGGCTGGCCCACCCCGACGTCGGGGTCGTCCTCATGGTCGGGATGGCGCACGCCGGCGGCTTCGGCGGCATCGACGAGACCGTGAAGGCCAAGTCCGAGCTCGTGCAGGCGCTGTCGGACGGCGGCATCGCCGTGCTCAACGCCGACGACCCGCGTGTCGCCTCCATGGCGCCCCTGGCCACGGAGCGCGGCGCGAGTATCCGCTGGTTCGGACGCGCCTCCCGCGCCGACGTGCGCGCGCAGGACGTCGTCGCCTCGGCATCGGGCACGACCGTGACCGTGAGCGTCGACGGCGAACAGCTGCCCCTGCACCTGAAGGTGCTCGGCGAGCACCATGTCGCCAACGCGCTGGCGGCCCTCGCGGCCGCGACCGCCCTCGGTGTGCCCGCGCGCGACGCGGTCGCTGCGCTCGAGACCATCGAGCTCGCCGAACGCTGGCGGATGCAGCCGATGGGCTCCGACCGGGTCCGCATCATCAACGACGCCTACAACGCGAGTCCCGACTCCATGGCCGCCGCCCTGCGCACCCTCGCGCAGATCACCGGCGATCACGAGCGCACCGTCGCGGTGCTCGGAGCGATGAGCGAGCTCGGCGAGTATGACGGCGAGGAGCACGACCGCGTCGGCCTGCTGGCCGTCCGACTGGGCATTCAGCGCGTCGTCGTGGTGGGTGCCGCCGCGCGTCGCCTGTTCCTCTCGGCGATCGGCGAGGGCTCGGGGGATGGCGAGGCCGTCTTCTTCGCCACGGCGGACGAGGCGTACGACTATCTGCGCGGCGAGCTGCGCGACGGCGACCGCGTGCTGGTGAAGTCCTCGAACTCCGCGGGACTGCGCCACCTCGGCGACCGACTGGGGGAGGCCTACGCATGAGGTCACTGCTGACCGCCGCCGCGATCTCCCTCGCGTTCACGCTCTTCCTCACCCCGGTCTTCATCCGCCTGTTCCGCAAGTGGGGCTGGGGTCAGGTCATCCGCACGCCCGAGGACGGGAACATCCCGCCGCACGAGGCCAAGCGCGGCACGCCCACGATGGGCGGCACGATCTTCATCGTCGGCACGCTCGTCGGCTACCTCATCGGCGGTTACACCGGTAACAACCCGCCGACGGTGTCGGGACTGCTCGTGGTGTGGCTGATGGTCGGCTTCGGGCTCGTGGGCTTCATCGACGACTACATGAAGGTGCGTCGACAGCGCAGCCTCGGTCTCTCGGGCTGGCGGAAGGTGCTCGGCCAGGTCCTCGTGATCGTCCCGTTCGGGGTCGTCGCGCTCAGCTTCCCGAACGCCTGGGGCCAGACGCCCGCATCGCCGTACATCTCCGTGTTCCGCGATGTGCCCATGCTCTCGTTCATGGCGCTGGGCGCCGTCATCGGGTGGGGCCTGTACCTGCTGTGGATCACCTTCGTCGGCGTCGCATTCTCGAACAGCGTCAACGTGAGCGACGGGCTGGACGGCCTGGCTGCCGGGTCCGGCATCTTCGTGACCGGCGCCTACTCGCTGATCGCCTTCTGGCAGTTCAAGCAGCTGTGCACCGGCGCCGGCGGCGTCGCCGAGGCCAACATCGCCGCCTGCTACAACACGCGAGATCCGTTCGACCTCGCGATCATCGCGGCATCCTTCGTGGGTGCGCTCATCGGATTCCTGTGGTGGAACGCGCCCAAGGCGCAGCTGTTCATGGGCGACGTGGGATCGATGGCCATCGGCGGCGTCATCGCCGGCATGGCGATCCTCACCCGCACCGAGCTGCTCGCCGTGCTCATCGCGGGCGTCTACGTCGCGGCCTCGGGCTCGGTCATCCTGCAGCGGCTCTACTTCAAGGCCACCAAGGGCAGACGCCTGTTCCTCATGAGCCCGCTGCATCACCATCTCGAGATGCGCGGCTGGCCCGAGATCACCATCGTCGTGCGCCTGTGGATCATCGCCGGCATGCTCGCCGTCTCGGGCGTCGGACTCATGTACGTCGAGTGGCTGGCGGCGACATGAGCGAGCGGCTCGACGCGCTCACCAGCTGGCACGCGGACTGGTCCGGCCTGCGCGTCGCCGTCCTCGGGCTCTCGGTCACCGGGTTCTCGGTCGCCGACACGCTCGCCGAGCTCGGAGCCTCCGTCCTCGTCGTCACCGAGACCGCCGACGAGCAGTACGCGCGTCTGCTGCCCGTCATCGGCGCGCAGCTGTGGGAGGGGTCGCTCGACGCGGTGCCGGCAGCTCTCGTCGACCACGCCCCGGACGTCATCATCGCCTCGCCCGGCTTCGCGCCGCGGCATCCGCTCGTCGTGTGGGCGCGCGCGCAGGGCATCGCGCTGTGGGGCGACGTCGAGCTCGCCTGGCGCGTGCGCGACAAGGTGACCCGGCCCGATGGGCGCCCCGCCGACTGGGTGCTCATCACGGGGACCAACGGCAAGACGACCACCACGCAGCTCGCGGCGTCCATGATGGTGGCCGGAGGGCTGCGGGCCGCGCCCTGCGGCAACATCGGCGTTCCGGTGCTCGACGCCGTGCGCGACCCGGCCGGATTCGACGTCCTCGTCGTCGAGCTCTCCAGTCATCAGCTCTGGTACCTGTCGCTGCAGAGCGGGCCGGAACCCGTCTCGCCCCATGCCGCCGTGTGTCTGAACCTGGCCGACGACCACCTGCAGTGGCACGGCACGGTCCGGGCGTACCGCGACGCGAAGGCCTACGTCTACGAGAACACGCGCGTGGCCTGCGTGTACAACAAGGCGGATGCCGCGACGCGACGGATGGTCGAAGAAGCCGACGTCGTCGAGGGCGCCCGCGCCATCGGCTTCGACCTCGGCGTCCCCGGGCCCAGCGACCTCGGTCTGGTCGAGGGCATCCTGGTGGACCGCGCCTTCCTCGAGGACCGCCGCAGCAGCGCTCTCGAGCTCGCCACCCTCGACGAGCTGCATCGCGCGGGGCTGTCCGCCCCGCACGTGGTCGCGAACATCCTCGCCGCCGCCGCGCTCGCGCGTTCGCTCGACGTGCCGCCCGGCGCCGTGCACGCGGCCCTGCAGAGCTTCCGGCTCGACCCGCATCGCATCGAAGTGGTCGCCGTCGCCGCCGGCGTCACCTGGATCGACGACTCCAAGGCCACCAACCCGCACGCCGCCGCCTCCTCGCTCGCGGCGTACCCGGGCGCGGTGTGGGTCGTGGGCGGGCAGCTCAAGGGCGTCGACATCGGCGGCCTCGTCGCCGACCGCGGCCCCTCGGCCAAGGCGGCCATCGTCATCGGGATGCTGCGCGACGAGGTCGTCGCCGCGTTCGCGCGACACGCGCCGGACGTTCCCGTCTTCGAGGTCGACCACGGCGAGACTGAGGACGTCATGACGCGTGTCGTCGACCTGGCGGTCGGGCTCGCCGAGGACGGGGACGTGGTACTGCTCGCTCCCGCCGCGGCGTCGTTCGATCAGTTCGAGGGCTACGCGGATCGC
>JAUHYM010000027.1 GCA_030426515.1 Actinomycetes bacterium | reverse complement strand
ACGAGCTCGCCTCGCTCGCGAAGCGCAAGAGCGATCTGGAGGACGCTGAGCTGGAGCTCATGGAGAAGCTCGAGGAGGCGACGGCAGCGGTCGACGCGCAGGAGGCGCTCGTCGCCGAGATCAACGCGGAGGGCGCGCGGCTGTCTGCCGAGGGGAAGGCGGCCGTGGCTGAGGCCGCGGAGCGGTTCGAGCACGCGAGCAGAGACCGTGCTGCGCTGGCCGGCACAGTCGCCGAGCCGCTGATGGCGCTCTACGATCGGCTGGCCGCCCGCGGAGCCGGGGCGGGGCTCCTGCGCAGCGGAACGTGCGGCGGGTGCCGCATGGTGCTCTCGGGCACCGATCTCGGGCGTGTGCGCCAGGCGCCGGCCGACGAGGTCGTGATGTGCCCCGAGTGCGGGTGCATTCTCGTCCGGGGCGACGAGTAGGCGCCGGGGGATGCCCCGCGTAGAATCGCGGGTGCGAATGGGTCGGCTGGACGGTCGCGTCGCGGGTCCGCCCGCGCCGAGGAACGTCCGGGCTCCACAGGGCAGGGCGGTGGGTAACACCCACCCGGAGTGATCCGCGAGACAGTGCCACAGAGAGCAGACCGCCGGGGTGAGAGCCCCGGTAAGGGTGAAAGGGCGGTGTAAGAGACCACCGGGGTCGCGGTGACGCGACCCGCACGGCAAACCTCGCCCGGAGCAAGGTCAGACAGGGGATGATGACGCGGCCCGCCGAGTCCCCGGGTAGACCGCTGGAGCGGCACGGCAACGTGTCGCCGAGAGAGATGGCCGTCGAAGGGGCATCCGCCCCGGAACAGAACCCGGCGTACAGGCCGGCCCATTCGCGCTCTCGGGAACGTCAGTCCCCGGCGAGAGCCGCCGCGCCGATGATGCCGGCGTTGTTGCGGTGCACGGCGGGCACGATCGGCGTGTTCAGCTCCAGCAGCGGCAGGAACTTGTCCGAGTGCTTGGACACACCACCTCCGACGACGAACAGGTCCGGGGTGAACAGGAACTCCAGGTGGCTGTAATACCACTGCAGGCGCTTGGCCCACTTCTCCCACGACAGCTCTTCGCGCTCCATCGCGGAGTACGCGGCGTACGCCTCGGCATCCTTGCTGTGCTTGGCGCGATGCAGGTGACCCAGTTCGGTGTTGGGCAGCAGCGTGCCGTCCATGATCACGGCCGATCCGATGCCGGTGCCGAGCGTGGTGAGGATCGTGAGCCCTGCACGGTCCTTCGCAGCGCCGTACCGGACTTCTGCGACACCAGCGACATCGGCGTCGTTGGCGAAGTGGATGTCGCGGCCCAGGCCGTCCTCGAAGAATTCCTCCGCGGGGAAGCCGATCCACTTGTCCGAGACATTGGCAGCCGACAATGTGTGCCCGTTCTTCACGATCGCGGGGAACGCGACGCCCAGTGGCATCCCGGGCTCCGCCTCCAGCCGGTGCAGCACCTCTTCCACCGCTGCGAGGACGTCCTTGGGCTTGGCTCCCTGCGGCGTCGCCACCTTCATGCGGTCGCTGACGAGAGCTCCCTGACGGAGATCGACGATCCCGCCTTTGATTCCCGTCCCGCCGATGTCGATGCCGACCGCGTGCGTCGATGCGCCTGTCATACGCACCACCTTAGCGAGCGGGCGCTCTAGGATCGGGGCACAGACGAAAGGGCCGGACGTGGCGGACGCAGAAAAGTACTGGTACAACTTCGCGACCGGGCAGGTCGAGCACGGCCGGCTGTCGCCGGCGATCGACCGCGCGGGTCCGTTCGACACGGCCGAGCAAGCCGCCCGGGCCCCGGAGATCGCCCAGGAGCGGGCGCGGTCGTGGGCGGAGGAGGAAGCCCGCGAGGACTGACCGCCGCGGCGGGGATCGACCGTCCCCGCGGCCCAGTAGTGTGGCTAGCGGCAATGCCGTTTCAGAGGGGATGCGATGGACAAGCAGCGGGACTTCGTACTGCGGACGATCGAGGAGCGAGGCGTCAAGTTCGTGCGCCTCTGGTTCACCGACGTCATCGGGACCCTCAAGTCGGTGGCGCTGGCCCCGGCCGAGGTCGAGGGCGCGTTCGCGGAGGGCCTGGGCTTCGACGGCTCGGCGATCGAGGGCCTGACCCGCACGCACGAGTCGGATCTGCTCGCGCATCCCGACCCGTCCACGTTCCAGACACTGCCGTGGCGCGGAGAGATCGATCCCACCGGGCGTATGTTCTGCGACATCACGACCCCTGATGGAGAGCCGGCCGTCGCCGACCCTCGCTACGTCCTCAAGCGCGCGCTCGCGAAGGCCGCCGACCGAGGATTCACCTTCTACACGCACCCCGAGATCGAGTTCTACCTTCTGAAGTCCTCGCAGTACGGGGAGAAGGGCCCTGAGCCCGTCGACACCGCCGGGTACTTCGACAACGTCCCCGGCGGGACCGCCCACGACTTCCGTCGTCGTTCTGTCCGCATGCTCGAGGACCTCGGGATCTCGGTCGAGTTCAGCCACCACGAGGGAGGGCCCGGGCAGAACGAGATCGACCTCCGCTACGCCGACGCCCTGGCCACCGCCGACAACATCCAGACCTTCCGCACCGTGATCAAGGAGGTGGCGATCGAGCAGGGCGTCTACGCGACCTTCATGCCCAAGCCCCTCAGCGGTCAGCCCGGCAGTGGCATGCACACGCACATGTCGCTGTTCGAGGGCGACGTCAACGCGTTCTACGAGGCGGGTGCCGAGTACCAGCTCTCGCCGATCGGGCGTCGCTTCATCGCGGGTCTGCTGCGCCACTCGGCTGAGATCGCCGCGGTGACCAACCAGTTCGTCAACAGCTACAAGCGGATCTGGGGCGGCGACGAGGCGCCCAGCTACATCACGTGGGGCCACAACAACCGCTCCGCTCTGATCCGCGTTCCGCTGTACAAGCCGAACAAGGGCCAGAGCTCACGCGTGGAGCACCGCGGCATCGACTCCGCGGCCAACCCTTACCTCGCCTACGCGCTCCTGCTGGCCGCAGGTCTGAAGGGCATCGAGGAGGAGTACGAGCTCCCGACGGAGGCCGAGGACAACGTCTGGGCGCTCAGCGACGCCGAGCGCCGCGCCCTCGGGTACAAGCCGCTGCCCGCGAGCCTCGACCACGCGGTGCGGACCATGGAGGACAGCGAGCTGGTCGCCGAGACGCTCGGCGAGCAGGTGTTCAACTACGTGCTCGCAAACAAGCGCCGCGAGTGGCAGGAGTACCGAGCCCAGGTGACGCCCTACGAGCTCAAGAGCAACCTCGAGGCGCTCTGATCGAGCGGATGTCCTCGGGCAGCCGCACCACGGCGCTGGGTTCGCTCGCCCGGCTGGGATTCGCGCGCCTCGGCGAGACCGACGACCTGCTCGCCGAGCTCGCGTCCGCCACGGGCATCACCCGTGACGAGCTGCTCGCCGATGCGGCGGTCGCCGCCGATCCGGACGAGGCGCTCGGCGGACTGGTGCGCGTGGCACGAAGAGACGCCGCGGCGACCGGGGCCGCGCTACGCGACCCGGAGCGACTCCGGGTCGCCTGGGCGCTCCTGGGCGCATCGAGCGGGTTCGCGGACTTCTTCCTGCGCCATCCGGAGGAGCTGGCGGAGATCGCCCGGCCTGCGTCCCCGCCCTCGGCGGAGGAGCTGCGCGACGAGCTGCTTGCGTCCATCTCGTCGGCAGACGGGTTCGCCGCCGACGGCGGCGAGACCGCATGGGTCGCCCTGCGGGTCCGCTACCGGAGGATGCTGGCTCGGATCGCGGCGTACGATCTGCTCAGCGATGACCCCGTCGGCGTGATGCCGGTGGTCTCCGCCGCCCTCGCCGACGCCGCCGCCGCCGCGCTCGACGCGTCCCTTGCCGTTGCTCGCACGCGCGTGTCGACCGGTGGCGCGGGGATCGGGTTGTTCCCGCGCGACCAGGTCGCGCAGGTGGCTCTCGCCATCATCGGAATGGGCAAGACCGGTGCCCGCGAGCTCAACTACGTCAGCGACGTCGACGTGATCTTCGTGGGCGGTGCGCCCGACGAGGTGCTGGAGGAGCTCGGGGAGAGCCGGGTGATCGACATCGCCACACGCCTGGCCGTGCAGACCATGCGCGGCCTGTCCGGCGCCGAGATCGAGCCCGCCCTCTGGGAGGTCGATGCCAACCTCCGGCCCGAGGGCAAGCAGGGCGCGCTGGTGCGGACCATCGATTCGCATCTGTCGTACTACGACCGATGGGCGAAGAGCTGGGAGTTCCAGGCTCTGCTGAAGGCGCGTGCGATCGCGGGCGATCGCGATCTCGGCGAGCAGTACGTCGCTGCCGTGCAGCCGAAGGTGTGGACCAGTGCCGCGCGGGAGAACTTCGTCGACAGCGTGCAGCGGATGCGCGAACGCGTGACCGAGCACATTCCCGCCGACGACGTGCCCTTCCAGATCAAGCTCGGCCCCGGTGGCATCCGTGACATCGAGTTCACGGTGCAGCTGCTGCAGCTCGTGCACGGCCTCGATGATGACGCGATCCGACAGCGCGGAACCCTCGCCGCGCTGGACGCGCTGGTGTCCGAGGGCTATATCGGTCGGGCGGATGCCGCGACCTTCGCCGCCGACTATCGACTGCTGCGCGTGCTCGAGCACCGCATGCAGCTGAAGGGGCTGCGGCGCACCCACCTCATGCCGGCCGACGACGACGGCCGTCGGGTCCTGGCGCGTGCGTCGCGGCAAGCCGACACCGGGGAGGCGGTCTGGGAGCTGTGGGAGCGCACCAAGCGCGAGGTCCGCGAGATCCACGTGCGGCTCTTCTACCGACCGCTTCTGTCGGCCGTCGCCGCCCTGCCTGCCGAGGAGCGCATGCTGTCGACGGCGCAGGCGGCTGATCGTCTTGCGGCGATCGGCTTCCGAGACCCGGCTGGCGCGCTGCGTCACATCGGCGCACTGACCTCCGGTCTCAGCCGCAAGGCGTCCATCCAACGTCACCTGATGCCGGTGATGATCCGCTGGTTCGGCGATGGGGTGGACCCCGACTACGGCCTCCTGGCCTTCCGACGCATCAGCGAGCGGCTGGGCACCACTCCCTGGTTCCTGCGGATGCTGCGGGACTCGTCCGCGGCGGCGGAGAGTCTCACCAAGGTGCTGTCGGGCTCGCGATACATCGGCGAGCTGATGGAGTGGATCCCCGAGTCGGTGGCGTGGCTCGATGCCGACGACAGCCTTCGCCCCAAGACCGGCGAGTCGCTCCAGCGCGAGGCCCGCGCGATCCAGACACGACACGCCACGGTCGACGACGCGATGCGCGCCGTGCGGGCGCTGCGTCGGCGCGAACTGCTGCGCACGGCGATGGGCGGACTGCTGGGAGTGCTCACGATCGACGAGGTCGCCCGCTCCCTCACGACCATCACCGAGGTGACGATTCAGGCCGCCCTGCGAGCGGTGCGCCGAGAGGTGGTGCCCGATGAGGACGACGCGCTCGACTTCTCGATCATCGGCATGGGACGCTTCGGGGGCGCCGAACTCGGATTCGGGTCGGACGCCGACGTGCTCTACGTCTACGACGCGAACGGGGTGGACCCTCAGCGCGCGGAACAGCTCTCGCGCACGCTCGTGTCCGAGTTGCGACGCCTCTCTGAGGACCCCAAGGTGCCGCTGGACCTCGATGCCGATCTGCGCCCCGAAGGTCGCAACGGGCCGCTGGTGCGCTCGCTCGACGCGTACGCGGAGTACTACCGGCGGTGGTCGGTCTCGTGGGAGGCGCAGGCGCTCCTGCGCGCGCGAGGCGTCGCCGGCAGCGTCAAGCTCATCCGGAGGTTCACCGCGCTGGCAGACGAGATCCGCTACCCGGCATCCGTCGACCCGCAGGCGGTGCGCGAGATCAAGCGCATCAAGGCCCGCGTCGAGGGGGAGAGGCTGCCTCAGGGGGTCGATCCGCGGCGGCACCTGAAACTCGGGCCGGGTTCACTCAGCGACGTCGAGTGGCTGGTGCAGCTGATTCAGCTGCAGCACGCGCACGACGTCGACGGCCTGCGCACCACCTCGACGACGGACGCGCTGGCCGCTGCCGCCGAGGCGGGGCTTGTGCCGGCCGCTGCCGCCGCCCGTCTGCAGGAGGCATGGCGTCTGGCGAGTCGACTGCGGTCGGCGAACACCATCCTCACGGGCCACACCAGCGATGTGCTGCCCGGGGATCGTCGCCAGCTCGATGGGATCGGTCGCATCCTGGGGCTCCCGCCAGGCTCGGCGACTCGGGTCGAGGAGGAGTATCTGGGGACGTCGCGGCGGGCGCGTCGCGTCTTCGAGAAGCTCTTCTACGGCTGACGGTCCCGGTACGACTCCGTTGCGGGCGCACCCGTGCCGCGGGGAGACGCGGAAAGGGCCCGGCATTCGCCGGGCCCTTTCGCTGCGTATCCGAGACGGACTCAGACGCCGTAGTACAGCTCGTACTCGAACGGGTGCGGACGCTGCGCGATCGGCAGGATCTCGTTCTCGTACTTGTAGTCGATCCAGGTCTCGATGAGCTCCGGCGTGAACACGTTGCCCTCCAGCAGGAAGGCGTGGTCCTCACGCAGCGCCTCGAGCGAGTCGAGGAGCGAGTTCGGCACCTGAGGGATGTTCTTGGCCTCCTCGGGCGGCAGCTCGTACAGGTCCTTGTCGACCGGCTCGTGCGGCTCGATGCGGTTCTTGATGCCGTCGATGCCGGCCATCAGCTGCGCCGCGAAGGCAAGGTACGGGTTGCCGGACGCGTCGGGGGCGCGGAACTCGATGCGCTTGGCCTTCGGGTTCGATCCGGTGATCGGGATGCGGACCGCGGCCGACCGGTTTCCGGCCGAGTACACCAGGTTCACCGGCGCCTCGAAGCCCTTCACCAGACGGTGGTAGCTGTTCAGCGTCGGGTTGGTGAAGGCGAGCACCGAGGGGGCGTGGGCGAGGACACCGCCGATGTACCAGCGGGCGATGTCGCTGAGCTGGCCGTAGCCCTTCTCGTCGTAGAAGAGCGGCTCGCTGCCGCTCCACAGCGACTGGTGGGTGTGCATGCCCGAGCCGTTGTCGCCGAAGAGAGGCTTCGGCATGAACGTGGCGGTCTTGCCCCACTGCAGTGCGGTGTTCTTGACGATGTACTTGAACTTCAGGATGTCGTCCGCAGCGTGGACCATCGTGTCGAACTTGTAGTTGATCTCGGCCTGGCCACCCGTGCCGACCTCGTGGTGCGCACGCTCGAGCTCGAGGCCCGCAGCGATCAGCTTGAGGCTGATGTCATCGCGCAGGTCGGCCTGCTTGTCGACCGGGGAGACGGGGAAGTAGCCACCCTTGTAGGGGGTCTTGTTGGCGAGGTTCCCGCCCTCTTCGATGCGACCCGTGTTCCAGGCGCCTTCCTCGGAGTCCACGGCGTAGAAGCTCGAGTTCTGCTTCACCTCGTAGCGGACATCGTCGAAGATGTAGAACTCGGCCTCCGGCGCGAAGAACGCGGTGTCGGCGATGCCGGTCGAGGCGAGGTACTTCTCGGCCTTCTTGGCGACCTGGCGCGGGTCCTTGGAGTAGATCTCGCCGTTGCGGGGGTTGTAGATGTCGAACACCATGATCAGCGTCGACTCGTCCCGGAACGGGTCCATGTAGGCGGTCGAGACATCCGGGATGAGCTGCATGTCGCTCTCGTGGATGTTCGCGAACCCTCGGATCGAGGAGCCGTCGAACAGCTGACCGACGGTGAAGAAGTCCTCGTCGACGGTCGCTGCCGGAATGTTGAAGTGCTGCTGCACACCAGGGAGGTCCGTGAACCGGATGTCAAGGAACTTGACATCGTTGTCCTTGATGTACTTCAGCACCTCGGAAGAGTCATTGAACATGAAGTTCTCCAAGATCGGGTGCGTGAGTAGTCTGCCCGCAGGCTGACTTCGACCGAAGTTACCGAGAGGGCATTGCCCTTCAGTATCCCGCATGTTTCGAGCATGTTACGGCTCCCCGGATAGTGTGAGGAGGTGCCCGATTCCGCACCCGTCAGCGACTACCCCGGTGAACGGCTCGGTCTCCCGGCGAGCGGCCCCGGCAGCATCGGGCGGATCGGTCGCCGGCTCGGGGCCCTCGCCATCGACTGGGCCTGTGCCGTCGTGATCTCGGTCGCGTTCTTCGACTACGACCCGTGGGCGACCTCAGCGGTGTTCGCCGCGGTGCAGATCGTCTTCCTGCCGACGCTGGGAGGCAGCCCCGGACACCGTCTGGTCGGTCTCCGGCTCGTGGCCGTGCGGGGCGGATGGGTGGGCCTGTGGCGTCCCCTCGTACGCACCGCACTGCTGCTGCTCGTGATCCCCGCGGTCATCTGGGACGCCGATCAGCGGGGGCTGCACGACAAGGCCGCGGGAACGGTGCTCCTGCGCGCGTGACCCGCCGGATCAGCGGGGACGCTGCGCCCGCACGCGCATCGGGTCGATGCCCTTGGGGATCGGCAGCGAGGTGACCGACTGCGATACCGAGTCGACGCGCTTGATCACGGCCGCCATCGTTCCCCGGTCGAGTGCCTTCGGCAGCGACTTGATGCGCTTGGCCAGCTGAGAGATCGGCACCTCGTCCTCGCCGTGCCCGACGTAGAGCACGGTCACCGGCACGCCGTGCGCGACGCGCGTCACCTTGGCCCGTTCCTCGTTGACAAGACGTGTCAGACGCCCGCGAGCGCCCTCGCCCACCAGCACGACACCGCCGCGCCCGATCGCGCGATAGACGGCTTCCTGTGTCTTCGGGTTGATGCCGACCGGCATGTCGCCGGACTGCCACCGGCGTCCGAGAGAGGTCGACATGACCTGGCCGGTCGCTCCCGGCATCCCATCGATCTTCTTGTACATCGCGGTGGTCGACAGGCGCGTCATGGTCATCATCGCACCGAGGATGCCGGCCATCAGACCGGTGATGCCCCAGAGGATCACGCTCCAGACCGCGACGGGCTGGATCAGGAACCCGACGCCCACGCCGGCGGCGATGCCGGCGAGCACGATGCCCACCAGGAGGAACGGCAGCCAGCGATAGCTGGACTGCGTGAACGTGTAGAGCGTCTTGAGCTGGCGGAAGAACCCCGGGCGCTTTTCGGGTTCGCGACTGCGTGATGCCATGGTCTCCAGCCTACCTTCGCTGGAGACATCGCATCATCGGCTCCTCCACAGGATTCGGCGCCGACGGTTGTCCACAGGCCTACCCTGATGGATGCGGGGGAGTGCGCCCAGGTCACCACACTGGGGACGTGCCGTCGACCGCCCCGGACAACACCCAGACCCCGCTGACCGATGCCTACCGGCTGCTGCGCCGGGTCAGCCCGCCTCAGGCCCCGTTCGCGGGCTGGCTGGGTCGCAGATCCGACGGCGTCGTCGTCCAGCTCGTGGCCGGCTCCGAGCTGGCGAACGCGGCGGGTGTGTGGAGTGCGCGGGGCGGACATGTGCTGGGGGTCACTGATCTCGTCCGCTGCGCGGATGGCCACCTCGTCGAGCTTCCGTGGTGCGGCGAGAGGGCGGACCGCTTCCTGGAGCGGCGCCACGCCGCGCACGCCCCCCTGACGCCGGGTGAAGCGGTCACCCTGGCCGTGAGCGTCGTGCGTGGCACGGCAGAGGCCACCGCCGGGCGCCGCCGGGAGGTCGCGGTGCACGGGTACTGGTGGCTGACCGACACGGGACGGCCGGTCTTCGTGCCGCGCGGCGGCGCGGGGGTGCCCGAGCTTCGAGCCGGTGGCGCCGATCTGCTTCACTCTGCGGCCAGAGACGCCGATCCCGTGGCAGCCGATGCGCTGCGCGCCGCAGCCGCAGCGCTGCAGGACCCCGCGACCGAGGTGGAGAGCGAGCTGTTCGCTCTGGCCGAGCCGCAGGCCCTCGCACGCGAGGTCGACGCGCGAGTCCGGTCCGACCCCTCGACGGATGCCCGACCGACCGCGGCCGCGCAGGAGGGTGACGCGCGCACGGCGATCGCACGCTACGTCGACGCCGACATCGCTCACGTCGTCGGCGAGAGCTGGGACCGGCTCCGCCAGCGCCTGCGTCGACCGGGCCGGACAGCGCCGCAGAAGCCGCGGCGGCGGGTTTGGCTGGTGGCCGCGAGCGCGGCGGTGCTCGTCGCGGCTGCCGGCGTGCTGTGGCCGGACCCGTCCGCGCGCACCGGTGCGGTGGACCAGGCGGGTCCGGTCGCCCACGCCGAGCCCGCCGGCATCCCGGCGCCAGACGACCAGGACGGATCCGAGACGAAGCCGGGCACGGGCGACGCGGCGTGGGTCGCCGGCGTCGAGGCGATCCTCCAGGCGTGGCTGCAGTGCGGCGACGATGCGTGTCGCACGCGGCTGATCGATGACCCGAGCAGGCTGTCGCCGACCACGGATCTGCGCGCCCTGGACGCGCCGCGAGAGGTCGTTCTGCTCGACGATTTCGGCGACGTCGCGGTCGTTCGGGTGGATCCGGAGGGAGCGACCTCCCAGATCGTGGTCGTCATCCGCACCCCGGACGCACTGAGGCTGCGCGACGTCTACGCCGCGCAGCCTCAGTGACAGGGGGTGATCAGGCCCCGAGCTGTCCGGCGAAGTCGGCGGCCTCCAGGCGCGTCTTGACCGCGCTCAGGAAGCGGGCCGCGTCCGCACCATCGATCGTCCGGTGGTCGTAGGACAGCGCCAGGTACACATACGAGCGGACCCCGATCGCGTCGACCCCGTCGACGGTGACCACGCCGGGCTTCTTCACCACGATGCCCGTGCCGAGGATCGCGGACTGCGGCAGGAACACGACCGGCGTGTCGAACAGCGCGCCGCGCGAGCCGGTGTTCGTCAGCGTGAACGTGCCCCCGGCCAGCTCATCCGGCTTCAGCTTGTTGTCACGCGTCCGCGCGGCCAGGTCGGCGATCTCGTGAGCGATCTGCGCGAGGCTCTTGTCGGCCGCGTCGCGCAGCACCGGGGTGAGCAGGCCACGCTCGGTGTCTACGGCGATCGAGAGGTTCTCGGTGGCCGGGTAGACGATGTCGGTGCCGTCGACCGTGGCGTTGATGATCGGGTACGTCTGCAGCGCCTCGGCCGCCGCGAGAGCGAAGAACGGGAGGAACGACAGCTTGTCACCCGTCTTCTTGTGGAAGTCGACCTTGACGCTGTCGCGGTAAGCAGACAGTGCGGTGACATCCACCTCGACGACGGTCGTCAGCTGAGCCGTGGCCTGCATCGACGCGACGGCGCGCTCGGCGAGCACCTTGCGCAGGCGGCTCATCGGCTGCGTGGTGCCGCGCAGATCGGAGATCTCGCGCTGCGCGGGCGCCGCGGCGGGGGCACCTGCGGCCGGTGCGCTGGCAGCCTCCGCGGCCTTCAGCACGTCTTCCTTGCGGATGCGGCCGCCCACCCCGGAGCCGGTCACGGTGGCGAGGTCGACGCCCTGCTGCTGCGCCAGACGACGCACCAGCGGAGTCACGTACGTGACATCGTCGCCGCTGCCGCCGAACGACGGTGCCGGCGCGGCTTCCGCGGGCTTCTCGGCCGGAGCCTCCGGGGCCGGGGCCTCGGCGGTGGGGGCCTTCTCAGGCTCGGGCTCAGGAGCGGGCTCGGGCTCGGGCTCGGGAGCGGCTTCGGGCTCGGGCTCGGCAGCCTTCTCCGCGGGCGCACCGTCGCCGATGCGCGCCAGCGCAGCGCCGACCTCGACGGTCTCGTCCTCCTGCACGAGGATCTCCTGCAGGGTTCCGCTGAAGGGGGAGGGGATCTCGGTGTCGACCTTGTCGGTGGAGATCTCCAGGAGCGGCTCGTCGGTCTCGACCGCGTCGCCCACCTGCTTGAGCCAGCGGGTGACGGTGCCTTCGGTGACGCTTTCGCCGAGTTCGGGCAGGACAACGTCCTTGCCGCCGCCCGAGGGCGCGCTCTGCTCCGCGGCCGGCGCAGGCTCGGCGGGCTCCTCCTCAGCCGGAGCGTCTTCGGCGGGCGCATCTTCCTGCGCGGGCTCAGCCGACTCGGGGGTCGACGAATCCGCGGGTGCCGACGAGCCGTCGCCCACCTTGGCCAGGATCGCGCCGACCTCCACGGTCTCGTCCTCCTGCACGAGGATCTCCTCGATCACGCCCGACACGGGGGAGGGGATCTCGGTGTCGACCTTGTCGGTCGAGACCTCGAGAAGCCCCTCATCGGCCTCGATCGTGTCGCCGACCTGCTTGAGCCAGCGGGTCACCGTCCCCTCGGTGACACTCTCGCCGAGTGCGGGGAGGACCACGGATGTGCTCATGAACCTGTCTCCTTCAGATGGGTGTTCGTCTAGCTTAGTGTCGCGCAGCGCGGGTCAGACAGCATGCAGCGGCTTGCCCGCCAAGGCGAGGAACGCCTCGCCGAGCGCTTCGGATTGTGTCGGATGGGCGTGCACCAGGGGGGCGATGTCCTCGGGGTGGGCATCCCACCCCACGGCGAGCTGGCCTTCGGTGATCAGCTCGCCCACCCGGTCTCCGGCGAGGTGCACCCCGAGAATCGGGCCGTCGACGCGACGGATCACCTTCACGATCCCGCCGGTGCCGATGATCTCGCTCTTGCCGTTGCCGGCGAGGTTGTACTCGACGACGGCCACAGCGTCCGCGCCGAAGGTCTCCTCCGCGTCGACCTGCGACAGCCCGACCGAGGCGAGTTCGGGGCTGCTGTACGTGACACGGGGAATATGGGCGTCGGGCACGGCGATCGGCGCGAGGCCTGCGATGGTCTCGGCGACGTGGATGCCGTGCTGGAACCCGCGGTGCGCAAGCTGCGGTCCTCGCACGAGGTCGCCGACGGCCCACACGCCGGGTGCGCTCGTGCGCAGGTGCTCGTCCGTCGCCACGAACCCGCTCTCGCGGCGCACGCCCGCCTCGTCGAGGCCGAGACCGTCGCTGGCGGGACCGCGCCCGACGGCGACGAGGAGGTAGTCCGCGTGGATCGTCTCATCGCCTTCGAGATCGACCTCGACCCCGCTCTCGGTGCTGCGGGCGCCGCTGAGGCGCACGCCGGTGCGCAGAGCGATCCCTCGCTTGCGATACGCCCGTTCGAGCGCCTTGCTCAGCGCCGCGTCCTCGGTGGGCACGAGACGGGGGAGCGCTTCGACGATCGTCACCTCGGCGCCCAGAGAGCGCCACAGGCTGGCGAACTCGACGCCGATGACGCCACCGCCGAGGATCACCACGCGCGACGGGATCTCATCGAGGGCGAGTGCGCCCTCGCTCGTCAGGATGCGGCCGCCGATGTCGATGCCCGGGAGCGTGCGACTGTAGGAGCCCGTGGCCAGGACGACATCCGGTGCGCGGTAGAGGTCGTCTCCGACAGCGACCGTGCGGTCGGCGCGCAGAACACCCTCGCCCTCGACGACGGTGATGCCACGTCGCGCGACGAGGCCCTCGAGACCCCTGTGCTTCTTGGCGACGATCGTCTCGCGGTAGGTCTTCAGCGCCTCGGTGTCCACGCCGTCGAACTGCGCGCGCACGCCGTGCTTCTGCGCATCGCGAACGGTGTCGGCCACCTCGGCGGCATGCAGCAGCGCCTTGGTGGGGATGCAGCCACGATGAAGACACGTGCCGCCGAGCTTGTCCTTCTCGATCAGCGCGACGGTGCGTCCCAGCTCGGCCGCGCGCAGAGCGGCGGCGTACCCGCCGCTTCCGCCGCCGAGGACGACGATGTCGAACGAGTGCTCCGGCATGATCACGCCTCCGTGCGCGGGCCGGCGAGCAGCTCGAGCAGCGAGCGAACGGTCACCGCGGTCGGGCCCTTGTCGGTGTAGCCGAATCCGCCCGACTTGTTCATGCCGGACCCGGCGATGTCGAGGTGCACCCACGGAATCCGCTCGGCGTCCTCACTGTCGTCGACCCGCCCGATGAAGTGACGCAGGAACAGGCCCGCGAACAGCGAGCCACCGGCGGGATCGCCGATCTTCGCGTTGGCGAGGTCCGCGATCGGCGACTCCAGATCCTCCACCATGTGGTCGGGCAGCGGCAGGTGCCACGCGAGCTCCCCGGCGCGCCGCGTCGCCTCGAGCATCTCGGTCACGGCCGCATCCGAACCCATGACCCCCGTGTGACGGTTGCCCAGCGCGATGGAGATGGCACCGGTGAGCGTGGCGATGTCGACGATCAGGTCCGGGTGCTCGCGGCTCGCGGCGACCAGGCCGTCCCCCAGCACCAAGCGTCCCTCGGCATCCGTGTTCAGCACCTCGACCGTCGTCCCGCCGAGCAGCTCGAGAACGTCGCCGGGTCTCGTCGCGCGTCCCGACGGCATGTTGTCGGCGACGCAGAGCCACGCGGTGACATGGACGGGCAGCTCCTGCTGCGCGGCCGCGCGCACCACGGCGAGTGCGACGGCGGCGCCGCACATGTCGTACTTCATGCCGACCATGCTCGCCGGCGGCTTGAGCGAGAGCCCGCCGGTGTCGAAGGTGATGCCCTTGCCCACCAGTGCCACGTGGCGCCCGGCATCCGCCGGTGCGTAGTCGAGACGCACCAAGCGCGGCGGGCGATCCGAGCCGCGGCCGACACCCAGGATTCCGCCGTACCCGCCCTCTTCGAGCGCCGCCTCGTCCAGGACGGTGACCTCGATCGGCAGGTCGCCGACGGCCTCGCCCGCGGCGGCCGCGAGGTCGGCCGGACCGAGACGGTCGGCGGGCGTGTATACGAGGTCTTTGACCAGAGCGACGGCGTCGGCGGTCGACTGCGCGTCGCGCACGGCGCGCGCCGCGGTGGGCTGCGAGGTGTGGACATCGATCCGGCGCGCGCGGCGCTTGCCGCCCGAGGTCTTGTACCCCTCGAACGTGTAGGCGCCCAGCGCGGCGCCCTCCGCGGCGGCGCGCCACTCCTCATCGGCGAGCGGCAGTGCGAGAGCGATCGTGTCGAATCCCGTCAATGTGCGCGTGGCGGCCCCCACGGCGGCGCGGACAGTCGCGGCATCCGGTGCGGCGCCGGTGCCCACGACGGCCAGAGGACCCTCGTGCACCTCGGGCGCCCAGACGCGGGCAACCGTTCCCGGGGCGCCGGTGAAGCCGACGGCCTGCGCGGCGTCGGCGAGCCCTGGCCATTCGGCGAGTGCGTCGGCGTCCACGCCGTCCAGGGGCGGGAGGGCCACCAGGAGGAGGTCGGCGTCCGTGTCGCGAAGAGGCGTTGAGTGTGTGGCGATCACCGGGTGGGGCATGGCAACCATCCTATGAGCGGCACGTCCCGTCGGCCGTGCCCTGTTCGCTGTGAGCGACAGGCATACGCATCCCGCGGTCGGTGCCGGCTCGTAGAGTGGTGGCATGCCCGGATTCGGTCCCGTCTTCGAACGCGTCGCCAATGCTCCCGACGTCGCACGGGGGCTGCCCCTCGTCGTCGCGATGACCGGCTTCACCGACGCCGGGTCGGCGGTATCGGGCCTGATCGACTACACCCGCCAGACGTTGGATCCGCAGCCGCTGCTCGTCTTCTCGAACGATGCGCTTCTCGACTATCGCGCCCGGCGGCCGGTGATCGCGTTCGACGAGGATCACCTCACGGACTACGTCGCGCCGCGGCTCGAGCTGGCTCAGGCGCACGACGCGCTCGGTCAGCCGTTCCTGCTCCTCTCGGGCTACGAGCCCGACTTCGGGTGGGACGCGTTCGCCGCCGCGGTCCTCGACGCGGCGGAGGAGCTGCGCGTGGCGACGGTGACGTGGGTGCACGCGATCCCGATGCCCGTGCCGCACACCCGACCGATCGGCACCACGGTCAGCGGCACCCGCGAGGACATCACGGCCGCACACTCGGTGTGGAAGCCCCGCACCCAGGCGCCGGCCACGGCCGGTCATCTGCTGGAGTACCGGTTCGCCGAAGCGGGCGCGTCGATCAGCAGCTTCGTCCTGCTGATCCCGCACTACCTGGGAGACACGGAGTACCCCGGTGCGACCATCGTCGCGCTCGACAAGCTGTCGGCGGCCACCGGGCTGGTGTTCACCACGGACGACCTCCGCGCGGACGATGGCGAGTTCCTCGCCAAGGTGGCCGAGCAGGTCGAGGGCAACGACGAGCTGACGCGGATGGTCCACAACCTCGAGGAGCGGTACGACTCCTACATGGCGGGGACGTCGTTGGGCGCACCGCTGATCGACGAGGGCTCGCTCCCGAGCGCCGACGAACTGGCGGCGGAGCTGGAGCGGTTCCTCGCCTCGCGTCCTCCGGGCGACGAGGACCGCCACCGCCGCGGCAGGGAATAGCGGGCAGACCGAGCGCGTTAGCACAAGGTGTTGGTCACCGATGCGAGAATACGGGCATCGTGTGAGACAATTGACATCCGACCCGTTGTCAACCCCCATTTTCGGCACCGCCGAAAGCCCGGGGACTTGACAAGGGTCTTACTAGTGTCCGAAATCGACCGACGCGGATGTGATCCGCCTCCGCGACGGTGAAAGGCCAGATGTGACCCCCGGCACGACAGCGAGCAAGCCCGCACGCACACGTTCGAAGGCGACCGCAGACAAGCCTGCCGAGACCGCCGACGACACCGTCGAGGAGACCGCCGCGACCGCGAAGAAGTCCGCGTCCTCCGCCAAGACGACCGCGAAGAAGGCGCCGGCCAAGAAGGCCGGCGCGCGCAAGGCATCGGCGGCGAAGAGCCGTTCCGCGGCGGACGACGAGGAGATCGACGAAGACGACGCGGACGCGCAGGATGCGGACTCCTCCGACGACAGCGCGGACGACGCCAAGGACGCCAAGGACGCGTCGGACGACGACGACGAGGGCGGCAAGAAGCCGGAGTTCACGGAGCCGCTGCCCACCGGGGCCATCGTCATCTCATCGAGCGACGAAGACGACGCTCCCGTCTACTCGGCGCAGATCACCGGCGCCACGGCGGACCCGGTGAAGGACTACCTGAAGCAGATCGGCAAGGTTCCGCTGCTGAACGCGGCCGAAGAGGTCGAGCTGGCCATGCGCATCGAAGCCGGTCTGTTCGCCGAGGAGAAGCTCTCCCACATGGCGCCGGCCGAGAAGTCGAGCCAGCTGGGTCTCGACCTCCAGTGGGTCGCCCGTGACGGCCAGCGTGCCAAGAGCCACCTGCTGGGCGCGAACCTGCGTCTGGTCGTGTCGCTGGCCAAGCGCTACACCGGGCGCGGGATGCAGTTCCTGGACCTGATCCAGGAGGGCAACCTGGGTCTGATCCGTGCGGTCGAGAAGTTCGACTACACGAAGGGCTTCAAGTTCTCGACGTACGCGACGTGGTGGATCCGTCAGGCGATCACCCGCGCCATGGCCGACCAGGCTCGCACGATCCGCATCCCGGTGCACATGGTCGAGGTCATCAACAAGCTCGCACGCGTGCAGCGTCAGATGCTGCAGGACCTGGGGCGTGAGCCCACGCCCGAAGAGCTCAGCCGCGAACTCGACATGACCCCCGAGAAGGTCATCGAGGTGCAGAAGTACGGCCGTGAGCCGATCTCGCTGCACACGCCGCTGGGCGAAGACGGGGACAGCGAGTTCGGTGACCTCATCGAAGACACCGAAGCGGTCGTCCCGGCCGACGCCGTGGGCTTCACCATGCTGCAGCGCCAGCTCGAGTCGCTGCTGGACTCCCTGTCCGAGCGCGAGGCTGGTGTCATCCGCATGCGTTTCGGTCTTGGCGACGGTCAGCCCAAGACTCTGGACCAGATCGGCGACACGTTCGGGGTCACGCGCGAGCGGATCCGTCAGATCGAGTCCAAGACGATGGCCAAGCTCCGCCACCCGAGCCGTTCCCAGTCTCTCCGGGACTACCTCGAGTGAGCCAGGCGAACGACGGCAAGGAGCTGTCTCGCACGGTCCTCGGTGTGGCCTACGACCGCATCCCGCTGCGCACTCGGGTCGTCATGCCCGGCGACGACCTCGACGAGATCATCCGCGAGTACGCGGTCGATCACGTTGCGGAGGGTGACCTGCTGTTCGTCACCGAGAAGATCGTGGCGATCACGCAGGGAAGGTCGTACGCGGTCGACGACATCGAGCCGCGGCGACTGGCCACCTTGCTCTCCCGTTACGTCACCAAGACGCCTTACGGCATCGGTCTGGGCATGCCCGAGACAATGGAGATGGCGCTGCGCGAGTGCGGAACGCCGCGCATCCTGTTCGCGGCCGCCGTTTCCGCGGTGACCAAGGTCTTCGGCCGCAAGGGCGATTTCTACCGGATCGCCGGCGACAAGGCCCGGGCGATCGACGGACCCACCAGTGGAACGATTCCGCCGTACAACCACGCGGTCGTCCTCGGCCCGCTGAAGCCCCGCGAGGTCGCGTTCCACGTCCGTTCCCTGGTGCCCGCCGGGGTCGATGTGGCGGTCGTCGACATCAACGACATCGGCGGCAACATCCTGGGTTCCACGCTCGACAGGGAGGGGGAGGAGCGCCTGGTCGCCATCCTCCGCGACAACCCGCTCGGGCAGGGCCACCAGTCGACGCCGATGGGCATCGTCCGCCCCGCCTGAGGCCGACTCAGAACCCGATCGCCGCGCGATAGCGGGGCTTGTGGCCGGTGCGGATGCCGGTGACGCTCGGCTTGTTCTCGTAGACGCCGGCCGCCCAGTTGCCTTCGACGAGGACGGGACCTTCGGGGGTGACCACGATGTCCCACCCGACGTACTGCACCTGCGGGACGACCCGGGCCACGCGGTCGACGAACGCGGTGACCTCGTCGATCATCGGCAGGGTGAAGTCCGCGATGGCGAACCCGGTGTCGGGGTGGGTGACGTGCACGTTCTCGTGCGAGTCGTACCCGGGCCCGTCCGCGCGTCCGCCGTCGTCGAGCATCGTGTAGAAGCCGCCGAACGACATCTGGTCGCTCACCGCGCCGCGTCCGAACTTCTGCGCGATCGCGAGGATGTGCGTCTTCTCGCCGTCGAAGAACGCGGTCACCCGCGTGGTGTTCACCGTGCCGGGGCACACCGCTGCCAGGTCGGGATGCTGGACGATGACCTCCTCGAGCAGGATCTCGCCGCGCGTCAGCAGTCCGCGGTGGAAGTCGCCCCAGTCCTCGACGTCCGCAGCGTGGTAGCGGTGGACGCCGGTGCCCGCCTGCCCGATCGGCTCCTTGGCGACCACCGTGCCCTGGGCGGTGACGAAGTCGCGGACCTCCTCGGCGTTCGTCTCGTCCACGACCATCCACGCGCGCTGCAGGTGGTCGGAGAACGTCCGATTGAACTCGACCTTGTGGTGGAACAGGTGCCGGTAGTCGGGGTGGTCGAAACGCTGCGACAGCTGGTTCGAGACGGGATGCGTCATGTAGGTGGCTCGCTCCGCGCGCGTGAGGATCGCGAAGTCGTAGTCGGCGTAGTCCTGGAAGCCGACGTTGTGGAACCCCGCCTGCCAGAGCATGTCCACGACGACAGCCGGCGTCCACTTCCCGTGCCGCTGCGCGGACTCTCGACCGCGGGTGATCACCGACCCGACATCGATGCGTCGTGCCCTTTCTCCGAGGTATCGCAGGCGGGGGCCGATTCCGAGGCGCGTGGCGGGCATGCAGATCTCCGGGTCGAGTGCGGGGGACCCGGATAGTCTAGATGCCGTGACGCGCGAGGACCTCAGGCGAAGCGGCCCGATCGTGCAGGTGTCGCGTCGGGCGCTCGCGTCGAACATGCGTGTGCTCGCGGCGTCCGGACCGGCTGCGGTCGATGCGAGAGCGGATGCCTATGGACACGGCGTGGATGTCGTGGCCGCGGCCGCGCGGGAGTGCGGCCTGGAGGTGTTCGAGGGTGCGGGATCGCCCCCGCCCGCGCTGCTGGACCCCGAGAGCGTCTTCGGGATCGTCAGGCCTGCGACGAACCTCGAGCCCGTCATGCGGATGACGGGCACGGTGCTGTCGATCAAGGAGCTGCATCGTGGGGAGGGGGTCTCCTACGGCTTCCGTCATCGGGCGCCCGAAGACACGCGCATCGCGCTGGTGACCGGCGGGTACGCGCAGGGGGTGGTGCGCGCGCTCGGCAACAGCGTCGACGTGTCGATCGCCGGCGCCCGGCATCGGATCGTGGGGAGAGTGGCTATGGACGTGTGCGTCGTCGACGTCGGGACCGCTCCGGTCACCCGCGGAGACACCGTGGTGCTGTTCGGCGACGCCGGCCGGGGCGAGCCCACCCTGACCGAGTGGGCGGACGCATGCCTGCTCACCCCGCTCGAACTCACCGCGGCCTGCGGGGATCTCGCCCGGCGCGAGGCGATCCTGTGATCGGGCGACGACTGGAGGTCGACCTCGACGCCTTCGCCCGCAACCTGGCGGCGGTGCGTCGACGG
>JAUHYM010000026.1 GCA_030426515.1 Actinomycetes bacterium | reverse complement strand
CGCCTTTGGAGCGGACGGTGACCGACTCGGTCCACCCGGTCGCGATGTCCGTCGCGTCCAGCGAGTACGCGAACTGGCCGTTGTTGTCGCCGCCGTCGTGCCCGACCAGATCGATCTGCAGGAACCCGGGGGTGGTGTCGTCCCACTCCGCCCACGTCTTCATCGGGATGGACGTCTTCAGCATGCTCCCGGGGCGGGTGTGACTGATCGGTTTGCGGATATCACGGCCCTGCCGGGCGGCGGCGAGCCTGCGGTCGATCGTCGCGGCCGACATCGCGAGGACCGCGGGGATCAGGTCCCGTTCGGGCCCGGAGAGGCGACCATGATGATCCATGTTCGCCAGCGTGTCCGCGAGCGCCGGCCGCAACCGCTTCCCCGCGGGCCCGTCAAGCACCCCCCAGCAGCGGGTGAGCAACGCGATCACCTCCTCGCCATACACGACCGCGGGCAGCCGCGGAGCCCGGGGCGGCGGGCCACCGCGAGCCTGATTCAGCAGAGCGATCCGGATCGCCTTGCGCGCATGATCACGATGCCACCCGGTCACCTGACACACCGCGTCCAGGATCGCGGACTTCTCCGCCTTCGTCGCTTTCGGCCACTTCGACAACTGCGCCTTCGTGACCGCGTTCCGCTGCGCCAACGTGAGCTCCATCCTCGATGATCACGCGGGCACTCCTGGATGAGTCAACGAATACCGGCACGCGGGCATCTTCCATGAGTCAACGCGACGACTTTGCGCAGAGGGTGGGGGATCCGCTAAAGTTGTCCTTTGGTGCGTCCCGTGCCGCAGGCCTCACGGCGGCATACGAGAGCTCTGCTTCCGCACCGAGTCTTCCCAGTGACATCCGAGCGCGTGCGCTCCCGAAGAAACAGGTATCAAGTGGTTTACGCAGTTGTGCGCGCCGGCGGCCGGCAGGAGAAGGTCGAGGTCGGTACGATCATCCAGCTCGACCGCGTCCAGGCTGCCCAGGGCGAGAACATCGAACTGCCTGCGGTCCTCCTCGTCGACGGCGAGACCGTCACGAGCGACGCCGACGCGCTCTCGAAGGTCACGGTGACCGCCGAGGTGCTCGGAAACCTCCGCGGGCCGAAGATCGTCATCCAGAAGTACAAGAACAAGACCGGCTACAAGAAGCGCCAGGGCCACCGTCAGGAGCTCACGCGCGTCAAGGTCACCGGCATCAAGTAACCGGAAGAGGCTCGAAGACATGGCACATAAGAAGGGCGCCAGCTCCACCCGCAACGGTCGCGACTCCAACGCTCAGCGGCTCGGGGTCAAGCGGTTCGGCGGTCAGAACGTCGGCGCAGGCGAGATCCTCGTCCGTCAGCGCGGAACGCACTTCCACCCCGGCGTGAACGTCGGCCGGGGCGGCGACGACACGCTGTTCGCTCTGCAGGCGGGCGCGGTCGAGTTCGGCACGAAGGGCGGCCGCAAGGTCGTCAACGTCGTTGCGGCAGCTGCCGAGTAACGACACACAGCACTCGGATCGGGGCGGGCTTCGGCCCGCCCCGATCTGGTTTATCCGGGGGTGAGCATGGTCACGTTCGTCGACCAGGTGACACTGCATCTGCGCGCCGGCAAGGGCGGCAACGGCTGCGTGTCCGTCCGGCGCGAGAAGTTCAAGCCGCTGGCAGGTCCCGATGGCGGCAACGGCGGCAACGGCGGCGACATCGTGCTGGTCGCCGACCCGCAGGTCACGACGCTGCTCTCGTACCACCACGGCCCCCACCGAGCCGCGGGCAACGGCGGCTTCGGCATGGGCGACAACCGCTCGGGAGCCGCTGGAGAAGGTCTCGAGCTCTCCGTGCCGGTGGGCACCGTGGTGAAGGACCCCGATGGGGAGGTCCTCGTCGACATGGTCGATCCCGGCACGCGCTTCGTCGCCGCTCCGGGTGGCCAGGGCGGACTCGGCAATGCGGCCCTGGCATCACCCAAGCGGAAGGCTCCGGGGTTCGCGCTCCTGGGCACGCCGGGCTGGGAGGGCGATGTCGTCCTCGAGCTGAAGACGGTGGCCGACGTCGCGCTGGTCGGCTACCCGTCGGCCGGGAAGTCGAGCCTGATCGCGGCCATCTCCGCCGCGCGCCCGAAGATCGCGGACTACCCGTTCACCACGCTCCACCCCAATCTCGGAGTGGTGCAGTCCGGCGACACACGGTTCACGGTCGCGGACGTCCCTGGCCTGATCGAGGGCGCCAGCGAGGGCCGGGGGCTCGGGCTCGAGTTCCTTCGTCACGTGGAGCGCTGCACCGCGCTGGTGCATGTGCTCGACTGCGCGACCCTCGACCCGGGTCGCGACCCGCTGAGCGACCTGGACGTGATCCTGGGCGAGCTCGCTGCGTACCCCGTGCCCGACGGGCAGGTTCCGCTCCTCGAGCGCCCGCAGCTGGTGGCTCTGAACAAGATCGACGTGCCCGAGGCCGCCGAGCTCGCCGACTTCGTCCGCGCGGACATCGAGCAGCGCGGCTTCCGTGTCTTCGAGATCTCGACGGTCGCGCACAAGGGGCTGCGTGAGCTGACCTTCGCGATCGCCTCGATCATCGAGGAGCACCGGAGAGCCCAGCCCGCCGTCGAGACCGCACCGCGCGTGGTCATCCGTCCGCGTGGCGCCGAGGCGGAGTTCACCGTCAAGGTCGAGGGCGGCACGTACGGCAATCTCTACCGCGTCCTCGGTGACAAGCCGCAGCGGTGGGTGCAGCAGACCGACTTCCAGAACGACGAGGCGGTCGGGTACCTCGCGGATCGCCTCGAGCGTCTGGGCGTCGAGGACGAGCTGTTCCGCGTGGGGGCGACGCCTGGCTCCACCGTCGTCATCGGCGGCGAGGACGGGGTCGTCTTCGACTGGGAGCCCTCGCTCAGCTCCGCTGCCGAGCTCATGACCGCGCCCCGCGGCACCGACCCGCGCCTGGACGGGCGCACCCGACGCACCACGGCGCAGCGCCGCGAGCAGTACCACGACCTCATGGACGCTCGCGCGGCGGACCGCGCCGAACGGGAGGAGCGACGGGCGGCGACGGAGGAGGACGAGTGACGATTCGCGAGCGCGCGGACATCCCGACGGCTCGTCGCATCGTCGTCAAGGTCGGATCGTCGTCGATCAGCGGCGAGAACGCCGGTGCCATCACCACCATCGTCGACGGGCTCGCCGCGGCGCACGGCCGGGGGGCCGAGGTCATCCTCGTGTCCTCAGGGGCGATCTCGACGGGGATGCCGTTCCTCGACCTCTCGCAGCGACCCACCGACCTGGCGACACAGCAGGCGGCCGCGGCCGTGGGCCAGAACGTGCTGATCTACCGCTATCAGGACAGCCTCGACCGTTTCGGCATCGTCGCCGGTCAGGTGCTGCTGACCGCCGGTGACCTGGAGAACCCGGTCCACCGGTCGAACGCTCAGCGCGCCGTGGAACGCCTGCTCGGCCTTCGGATCCTGCCCATCGTGAACGAGAACGACACGGTCGCCACACACGAGATCCGCTTCGGCGACAATGATCGCCTGGCCGCCCTGGTGGCGCGTCTGGTCGACGCCGACGTGCTCGTCCTGTTGAGCGACATCGAGTGCCTGTACACGATGCCGCCGGAGCAGCCGGGGGCCGAGCCCATCGACCGGATCGCGCACGACGATGACCTCGCCGGGCTGCAGTTCGGGTCGGTGGTGGTGAACTCGGTCGGCACCGGGGGAGCGGCGACCAAGGCGAGTGCCGCGCGGCTTGCCTCGGACGCCGGCATCGGAGTCCTCGTGACCAGCGCGGCCCTCGTCGACGATGCTCTGACGGGGGCCGCCATCGGCACCTGGTTCGCTCCGCGACCCGCCGCGGCGCACGATGCCATCGATACACTGTCGGGATGACCCTCGACGCTCTCGACACCGCTGCGCCCGCGAACGCCGACACCGCCCGCGACCGCATGCGGCGGGCCAAAGACGCCTCGCGGGAGACCGCGCGCCTGACGAGCGACGACAAGAGCACGGCTCTCCACGCGATCGCCGACGCGCTGGCATCGGAGGCGGCCGAGATCATCGCCGCGAACGCGCGCGACCTCGACCGCGGTCGCGCGGACGGCATCGGCGAGGCACTTCTGGACCGACTGCGTCTGGATGACGCGCGCGTCAGCGCCCTCGCGGGCGCCGTCCGTGACATCGCGGCGCTTCCCGACCCGATCGGGCAGGTGCTCGGCGGGCATCGGATGCCCAACGGCGTCGCACTCGAGCAGGTGCGCGTTCCCTTCGGCGTGGTGGGTGCGATCTACGAGGCGCGACCCAACGTGACCGTGGACATCGCCGCGCTGGCGCTGCGTTCGGGCAACGCGGTCGTGCTGCGAGGCGGGAGCGCCGCCCGTGAATCGAACACGGTCCTGGTGGCGGTGATGCGCCGGGCCCTCCAGCGCAGCGGCGTCGACCCCGAGGCCATCCAGTCGGTCGACGACTTCGGCCGCGAGGGAGCCCGCGAACTGATGAACGCGCGCGGTCTCGTCGATGTGCTCGTCCCTCGCGGCAGCGCGTCGCTCATCGAGACGGTGGTCACCGAGTCGTCCGTGCCGGTCATCGAGACCGGTGCCGGCATCGTGCATATCGTTCTGGATGCGACGGCTCCCGAGGACTGGGCGCGTGACATCGTCGTGAACGCGAAGGTGCAGCGCCCCAGCGTGTGCAACGCGGTCGAGACCGTGCTGGTCCACCGCGACGCTGCTCCACGACTGCTGCCGGTCATCGTTCCGGCGCTGCAGAAGCACGGGGTCACCGTCCATGGCGATGACACGGTGCGCGCTGTCTCCTCCGACGTCGTCCCGGCGACGCCGGAGGACTGGGATACCGAGTACCTCAGCCTCGACATCGCGATCCGCGTCGTGGAGGGGCTCGACGAGGCGCTGGAGCACATCCGACGGCACTCGACGGGACACACCGAGTCCATCGTGTCCACCGATACCCGCAGCATCGAGCGGTTCCTCGCCGAGGTCGACTCCGCGGTCGTGATGGCCAACACCTCGACGCGCTTCACCGACGGCGGCGTCTTCGGCTTCGGCGCCGAGGTGGGGATCTCGACGCAGAAGCTGCACGCTCGCGGACCGATGGGCCTCGCCGAGCTCACCAGCACCAAGTGGCTCGCGCGAGGCGCCGGGCAAGTGCGCGCCTGACGCCCTAGACTGAGACGACCGACCCCGCACCGAACGGAGCCAGAATGCACCTGATCGCCCTTGCCGCGCAGGCAGCCGCCGAGACGGAAGGCCACGGCAACGTGGCGGCGGAGACGGTCATCTTCGGCATCATCGCGCTGGTGATCTTCGCTGCGCTGGGCTTCGTCACCTTCTCGTACCGCGATGTCGCGAACCGCCACTCCGCCAAGGCAGAGGCATACCGCACCTCCCACTCCACCGATCTGCACACGACCGGGAGCGACCACTAGGTCCTCTGCATGGCCAGCGACGGTCGATCCCCGCGTGTGGGGGTGATGGGTGGGACGTTCGACCCGATCCATCACGGGCACCTTGTCGCCGCCTCCGAGGTCGCGCAGCATTTCGGCCTCGACGAGGTCGTCTTCGTCCCGACCGGTCAGCCGTGGCACAAGACGGATGTCGCCGAAAGCGAGCACCGTTATCTCATGACGGTGATCGCCACCGCCTCCAACCCGCAGTTCACCGTGAGCCGCGTCGACATCGACCGCACGGGCACGACCTATACCGTCGACACACTCCGGGACCTGCGCCGCCAGCGGCCCGACGCCGAGTTCTTCTTCATCACCGGCGCGGATGCCGTGGCGCAAATTCTCAGTTGGAGGGACCATGATGGTCTCTGGGATCTCGCGCATTTCGTGGCCGTCTCACGCCCCGGGCACGTGTTGAGCATCACAGGATTGCCCGAGGGGCGGGTCAGTCAACTCGAGATCCCGGCACTGGCGATATCATCCACGGACTGTCGTGAGCGAGTGCGGCAGGGTCGACCCGTCTGGTACCTGGTTCCCGACGGCGTCGTCCAGTACATCGGCAAGCATCATCTGTATCGGAGCAAGGCATGAGCACACCCGAGCAGCCCAGCGTGCAGGGACTGACACGCAAGCAGCTGCGGGAGATCCGTATGACGGGGGCCACCCCGATCATCAGCGCGGATGCCGACGACCCTGCGGAGGCGGGGGAGCAGGCGCCCGAGTCGGAGACGCCCGACACGCCGATCGACGCGGACGGACCGCACGAAGACGCACACGAGACGACCGAGGACGACGCGGCCCCGCCGGCACCACTGCCTCGCGCCGCAGAGCCGGTTCCCACGGCGGTTCCCCGCCCGGATTCCCAGGTCGATCTGGGTGTCGCTCCACTGACGCGTCGCCAGGCGCGAGAGCAGGAGCGGATCCGCACGGCCTCGGTGCCGGTCATCACCCCCGACGCGGCCTCGGCGCATGCCGCCGCCCAGGAGGCCACCCCGGCGGAGGCACCCGAGGCGGAAGAGGAGCTGGTCGCGGACGACACCGCGGCGGATGACAGCCTCGACGCGCTGTTCACGGCGGACCCGGCCCCCGATGAGGAGGACGAAGCCACCGATGAGCAGGTGGCCGAGCACTCCTCCGAGGAGGTCGATGAGACCACCGACGAGGAGCCTGCCGCACACGAGCCGGATGATGCCGACGCGCCGCCTTCGGACGAGGCCGCGCCAGAGGCCGCTGAGGCAACCGCATCGGCAGACGAGCCCGCAGCGCCGGGCGAGGAGGAGAGCCCCGCTCCCGTGGTCGGCGCCGCCTTCGGGCTCGGCGTGGCCAAGGAGCCGGCCTCGGCGCCGGCGTCCTTCGACGATCTGATCGTGCGCAACAGCACGGCGACCGGCTCGATGGCCACCTCCAACGCGCTGATCCTTTCGCAGGTGCCGGAATCCCCGTCTCTGGTGGGCCCGGTTGCCGCGACCGGCGAGATGCTGATCACCGGCTCGCTCAACTTCGAGGGTGTCGGGTCTCGCGGGCACTCGCCCGGGGCCGCCGATGGACACGAGGTCGACGCGGTGCTCGTGGACGGCGAGCTTCCCGCGCACTCGTCGCCGACACCCATTGCCGCCGCATCCGCGGTGAGCACCCAGAAGGTCGCGGGCGAGATGATCCGACCGCCCGAGCCCGAGAAGAACAGCAAGCTCATGCTCATCCTCGCGATCTCCGCCGGCGTCCTCGCGATCGCGCTCGTCGGCGTCCTGATCGTCGCCTTCGTGACGGGAGTGTTCTCGTGAGCGTGTCCGACAGCGCAACCCAGATGCTGACCATCGCCGCCGCGGCCGCGGACGACAAGGGGGGAGTGGACCTTGTCGCCCTGAACGTGTCGGGGCCGCTGCCGCTGGTCGACGCCTTCCTCATCGTCACCGGACGCAACGAGCGCAACGTCGCGGCGATCGCAGACGAGGTCGAGGACCGGCTGAACGAGGCCGGCGTCAAGCGTCTGCGCCGCGAGGGCCGCGAAGAATCCCGCTGGGTCCTTCTCGACTTCGGCGACCTTGTCGTCCATGTCTTCCACGAGCAGGAGCGCACCTACTACGGCCTCGAACGCCTGTGGAAGGACTGTCCTGTGATCCCCCTCGAGGTGCCCGCCGGAGCCGCCTCCGAGGGGTGAGCGCGATTCGTGTCGCGCCCGGCGATGTAGTAAGCTGATCGAGTTGCCCCGCGAGGGGCGAAGGGCCTGTGGCGCAGCTGGTAGCGCACCTGCATGGCATGCAGGGGGTCAGGGGTTCGAGTCCCCTCAGGTCCACCACGTCGAAGCCCCCGCACTGCGGGGGCTTTCGCTTTGCGGTCCGCGCTACCGTGGCAGAGTGAGACTTCTCCCCGCGGCGACAGCCGCCGTCCTCGCGGCGCTGCTGCTTGTGCCCGCCGCGACGGCGGACACAAGCGCGGAGGACGACCCGCAGACGCCCAGCGGAACGGTCGTCGTCACCCCGGGAGGAACCGACGAGCGCTCTGCCGCCGCGCAGATCGTCTCCGACATGTCGGTGCGCGAGCGGGCCTCGACCGTCGTGATGGGCCACATCCCCACCACCGATCCCTCGGCGCTGCGCGACTACATGAGCGAGGGACTGGGCGGGTTCATCCTGATGGGGGCCAACATCCCCGCGACCGAGTCGCAGCTGCGCGCGGTCACCCGCGCACTCACGATCGATCCGGCGCTGCCCCCGCTGATCGGGATCGATGAGGAGGGCGGTGACGTCGCCCGCCTGCCGTGGGACACGTACCCGGCGTCGACGACGCTGAAGTTCGAAGACCCCGCGGCGACACGCGACGCGTTCGCCGCGCGCGCTGCGCTCGTGCAGAGGGCAGGCGCCAACGTCAACTTCGGCATCGTCGCCGATGTCCCACCCTCGACGGCGAGCTTCATCTACCGTCGCGCGCTCGGAACGGACGTCGCCTCGAGCGCCGCACATGTCGCCGCGGCGGTGGAGGGCGAGGGCGACGAGGCGGCGTCGACGCTGAAGCACTTCCCGGGTCACGGCACCCCCGCCGGGGACTCCCACGTCGGGATCCCCTCGACCGGGATGAGCTACGGGCAGTGGGCCGACACCGAGGCGCTGCCCTTCGCCGCCGGCATCGACGCCGGGGCGCCGCTGCTCATGTACGGACATCTCCGATACACGGCCGTGGACGACGCGCCCGCATCGCTCTCGGCGAGATGGCATGAGATCGCCCGCGACGAGCTCGGGTTCGATGGCGTCGCGATCACCGACGACATGGGGATGCTGCAGGCATCGGGGGAGCCGGCCCTGGCGGATCCCGTCGCCAACGCCGTGCGCGCCCTCGCCGCCGGCAACGACATGGTGCTCATCGTGCTGGCCTCGACCGCCGACACCGCGCCGCGCATCGTCGACGGGGTGGTCTCAGCCGTCGACGCGGGCGACCTCGACGGCGCGCGGCTCACCGAGGCCGCCGAGCGCGTGGTCACCCTGCGGCTGCAGATCGCCGGTGCCGGATCAGGCCTCGTGCCCTGCGACGACTGTGAGCCAGCCGGCTAGACGGACGCGGTCGCTGCGGTCCGCGCCGTCTCCACCGCGTCGAGCAGCCTGCGGCGCAGCGCGTTCGATCGGTCGGCGAACTCCCGTTGCCGACGCACGTACTCGGTCTTGCCCTGGGTCGTCTCGATCGGCACGGGTGCGGCACCCCACGCGCGCATGTCGTACGGAGAGGCCTGCATGTCGAGGTAGCGGATGTCGCGCGCGAGCTCGAACGCATCCAGCAGGACGTCGCCGGGCGCGAGGGGTCCCAGCTTCACGGCCCACTTGTACACGTCCATTCCGGCGTGCAGGCACCCGGGCTGCTCACGATCGGCCTGTGTATCGCGGCTGAGCATCTCGCGATTTCGCGGCACGGCGTCGGGCGTGAAGAAGCGGAACGCATCGAAGTGGGTGCACTTCAGGTCGTGGCTTTCGACGACCGCATCCGTTCCCTCCCGGCCGAGACGCAGCGGCACGGCGTGACGACGCTCATCGGCGCGGAACACCATCGCCCACTCGTGCAGGCCGAAGCACCCGAACTGCGCGGGGCGGGCCGCGGTCCGCGACAGGATCCGGGCGACCTGCTCGACCAGAGCGCGACGTTCGCGCAGGAACGCGGCGGCATCGACGTGGACCGCATCCGATCCGTGTTCGGCGGCGTACCACCGCCAGGTCCCGCGCTCGGCCCGCCCCTCGGCCAGTTCGACCTGCGCCCCAGGGTGCCACCGCCGCAGCACTGCCGGCTTGTAGGAGTAGTAGGTGAACAGGAAGTCCTCGATCGGGTGCGTCTCGGCCCGGGCGGCACGCGCGCGATGCCCGGCGGTGAGGGCGTCCGCGCGATCCGCGTGGGCGGCTTCCTGCTCCCGCCATTCGGGTTGCGACAGCCGGATCATGCGGCGTCGACGGGGATGATGAGCTCCGGACCGTCGTTGCGCACGTTTCCGACCGCTCGCGACACCGGGTACGCCTCGAGCTGAGAAGCCACTGCGGGTGCGGCGTCGATCGCGGCATCCCGCAGGTCGCCGAGGTTGTCGACCGTCGGATCGAGCCAGACGTCCGCGTGATCGCCGTCGACGAACAGCGGCATGCGGTCGTGGATCGAGTCGAGCTCTCCGACGGCGTCACGTGTGAGGATCGTGAAGCTCAGCACCCATCGCCGCGGGTCGTCGTCGGCACGGGCGGGGTCGCGCCACCACTCGTAGAGACCCGCCATGAACAGCGGAGAACCGTCTGCGGGTGTGATGAAGTGGGGGACCTTGGCGTCGTCGGTCTTCTTCCACTCGTAGTAGCCGCTCGTCGGAACGATCGCGCGGCGCTTCTCGAACGCGCGCCGGAACATCGGCTTGGTCTCGAGCTCCTCGCTGCGGGCATTGATCGCACGAGCACCGACCGAGAGATCTTTCGCCCAGCTGGGAACGAGCCCCCATCGGGCGGACTCGAGCCGGCGCGTGGGCGGCTCGGACTTGAGCGAATCCAGCACGATCGCCACCCGGTCGGTCGGCGCGACGTTGAACGAGGGCGCCGGCAGGTCGTCTCCCGTCACATCGACGTGCAGCACCGAGACGAGCTCGGACGCCACATTCGCCACCACGAACCGACCGCACATACGACCAGGGTACGCGGGTGATCCGACGTGCGCTCAGAGCACCCCGACCTCTTGCAGCTGCTCGAGAAGGCCTGCGCCGTTGGGTGCGGTGACCCAGGGGATGTCGGCAGCCTCGCGGTCGTCGACGCGGGTGCGGCCCCCCGCGAGAACGGCCTCGGCGGGGGAGAGGCGCCGGATCGCGAGCGCACGGACCTGGTCCGGGAACTCGCGGGCGAAGGTCGTGTAGATCTCGTCGTCGTGCTGCCCGTCGTCTCCGATCAGCAGCCACGTGATCTTCGGGAACTCGTGCGCGAGTCGCCGCAGGTTCGAGAGCTTGTGCTCGACGCCGGAGCGGAACCACCGATCGTGGGTGGGACCCCAATCGGTCAGCAGCATGGCGCCCGGCGGGAACAGGTGGCGGCTGAGGAAGCGCGTCAGAGTCGGCGCGATGTTCCAGGCGCCCGTCGACAGGTAGATGGCCGGGGCTCCCGGATGCTCCCGCACGAGACGTTCCAGGAGCACCGCCATGCCCGGAACCGGCTGGCGAGCGTGCTCGTCGACCACGAAGGAGTTCCAGGCCGCGATCAGCGGGCGCGGCAGCGCCGTCACCATCACGGTGTCGTCGACGTCGCACACGATCCCGAAGTCGGTGTCGGCGGCGACGACGAACACGCGCGCGTCGACGGGCTCGCCATCCTCGACGCTCATCTGCAGGGTCTGCCAGCCTGCGTCCAGCGCGACCGGCAGCTCGGTGTCGATGACCCCGCCGCGGTCGGCGGTGACCTCGAATCTCTGGTCGCCGACGGTGACGGTGACCCGCGCGTAGCCGATGGGGATGCTGACGAAGCTGCGCCAGCCGCGCAGCCCCGCGTACTCGTCAGCGGCGCTGCGGCGCGGCACGATCAGCACGCGCCCGACGATGCGCACCCAGCCCGGGCCCCCGTACCCGGGGAACGCGGCGACGGTGGGAGACATCCCGCGTTTGCGCGCGCGCTTCTCCCGCCAGGCGTGGAACCGGTGCTCGGTGCGCGCGAACCAGTGGATCCTGGGTCGCGCGCCGGGCGCGTCGGCGGTGTCGGGCATCGCCCCTAGTCTGGCACGTCCTCACCTGTCCCGACGGAGAGATGCCGCGCCTCCGCGCGCGCGATGACGCGCTTGACGATCCAGACACCCGCCAGGAACACGACGATGACGGCGACGAAGGCGTACCCCGCCCAGTGCAGGCGGTCAGACAGCTCGCGGTAGGTGTCGGCGGCGGCCGCGGCGACGCTCACATAAGCCACCGACCAGATCGCGCACGCCGGTGCCGTCCATGCGAGGAACCGCCCGTACCCCATGCGGCTCATGCCGACGGTGAGGGGTACGAGCGAGTGGAGCACGGGCAGGAACCGCGACAGGAAGATCGCCGGCCCGCCCCGGCGGCGCAGGTACCCCTCCGCTCGCGTCCAGTTGCGTTCGCCGATCCACGCCCCGAATCGGCTGTGGCGGATCGGCGGCCCGAGGTAGCGTCCGAGCCAGAACCCGATGGTCTCGCCCACGAGTGCCCCCACGAAGACCACCGCACCCAGAACCACACCCTCCGTCACACTGGAGACGGCGGTCGCGGCGACGATGACGATCGTGTCGCCGGGGACGATGAGACCGACGAGCACACTCGTCTCGAGCATGATCGCGATGCCCGCCAGCACCGTCCGCAGGACGGGGTCGACCGACTGCACCGCGTCGAGCAGCCCGGTGAGCACATCGTTCACACCCTGAGCCTACGGCGACCCGCCCGGGCCTACGCTGGGAGGATGCCACGACGCCTGGAGCACCGCGCCCTGCGCGGCTGGGTGGCTCCCGACGCGGCGTTCGCGCATCTGCTGGCCGACGAGCCGTACGCCTTCTGGATCGATGCGGGCCCGGGAGCAGGTGCCGGATGGTCGTTCGTCGGCGTGGGCGAGGTCGCGCCCGCCGGCATGGACGGCTTCGTCGCCGACATCCGAGCTCTGCGCAGCGATCGACCCGACGTGGTGCCCGAGTGGAAGGCCGGGCCGTTCCCGGGCGGCTACGTCGGCTGGTTCGGGTACGAGTCGGGCGCCGCGCGTGCAGGAGCGCCGGTCGCATCGGGCGATCCCGCGCTCGGGTCGGCCTGGATGCGCGTGGTGCGTCATCTGGCGTTCGACCACGCTCGTCGGCGCGTGTGGGCGGTGGCGCGCCCCGAGGAGATCGACGAATGGACGACGCAGGCAGACGCGGCGGCGCACGCGTCGTCTCCGATCCCGCCCGGTGCTTCCGCTTCCTCCGTCCACGCGCGGCATTCGCCGCAGCAGTACGAGGAGATGATCGCGCAGTGTCGCGCGGCGATCCGCGAGGGCGATGCCTATCAGCTGTGCCTCACCACGCGCTTCTCGGTAGGCGCCCCGGTGGATCCGCTCGCCGCGTTCCTGCGTCTGCGTGCGGCCAGCCCCAGTCCGCGGGCAGCGTTCGTGCGGTTCGGCGACCACGCCCTGGTCTCGTCGACCCCCGAGCGCTTTCTGCGCGTCACCGGCGGCATCGCCGCCACGTCCCCGATCAAGGGCACGCGGCCGCGCGGGCAGGACGCGGCATCCGACGATGCGCTGGCAAGGGAGCTCGCGACGGATCCCAAGGAGCGCGCCGAGAACGTCATGATCGTCGACCTCATGCGCAACGACCTCTCGAGGGTGAGCGTGCCGGGGGGCATCCGGGTGGACCGACTCCTCGCGGTCGAGACGTACGCGAGCGTGCACCAGCTCGTCAGCGACGTGTCCGGCCGGCTCGCCCCCGGCACCACGATGGGCGCGATCCTCGATGCCGCGTTCCCGGCAGGCAGCATGACCGGAGCCCCCAAACTGTCGGCGATGACCCTTCTGCACCGCATCGAGGCCGCCCCGCGCGGCGTCTTCTCCGGCTGCGTCGGATGGATCGGGACCGACGGTGCCGCCGATCTGGCGATGACCATCCGCAGCATCGTCAGCCACCCCGGCGGCGCCTATGTCGGTGCGGGCGGCGGCATCACCTGGCGGTCTCGCCCCGCCGCCGAGGTGGCTGAGGTGGGCATCAAGGCGCGCGCGCCGCTGGCCGCACTCGGAGCCCCACTGCCCGAAGGCTGGTGAGGACCCGGTCGGGTACCCTGGAACGTGGCGCATCGCGCCGTCCTCCCGCACCCGCACGATTGGTCCTTCGCTGTGTCACAGACCCTTCCGCAGTCCTCTCCCGCGTCCGCCGAGGGAGCATCCCACGACGCGCTCGCGATCCAGGAGAAGTGGCAGCGACTGTGGACGCAGCGGGATCCGTTCCGCGCGGGCGGTCCCGACGACGCGCGACCGCGCAAGTACGTGCTGGCCATGTTCCCGTACCCGTCGGGTGACCTGCACATGGGGCATGCCGAGAACTACCTCTACTCCGACATCGTCGCGCGGTTCTGGCGCCACCGCGGGTACAACGTCCTGAATCCGATCGGGTGGGATTCGTTCGGGCTGCCCGCCGAGAACGCCGCGATCCAGCGCGGGGCCGATCCCCGTGAGTGGACGTACGCGAACATCGAGCAGCAGAAGGAGGGGTTCCGCTCCTACGGTGTGTCGTTCGACTGGAGCCGCGTGCTGCACACGAGCGACCCCGAGTACTACCGCTGGAATCAGTGGCTGTTCCAGAAGCTGCACGAGAAGGGACTCGCCTACCGCAAGGCGAGTCCGGTCAACTGGTGCCCCAACGACCAGACCGTCCTCGCGAACGAGCAGGTCGTCGACGGTCGCTGCGAGCGATGCGGCGAAGAGGTCGTCAAGAAGAAGCTCACGCAGTGGTACTTCAAGATCACCGACTACGCCGACCGGCTCCTCGACGACCTCAACCAGCTCGAGGGCTTCTGGCCGCAGAAGGTCATCCGGATGCAGCGCAACTGGATCGGCCGCTCGATCGGCGCCGACATCGACTTCACCATCGAGGGTCATCCCGACACGGTGACCGTCTTCTCGACGCGCCCCGACACGCTGCACGGTGCGACGTTCTTCGTCGTCGCACCCGACAGCGACCTGGCCGCCGAGCTCGCGGCCGGCGCCTCGGACGACGTGCAGAGCGCGTTCGCGGCCTACCTGGAATCCGTCCAGCGCGAGTCCGAGATCGAGCGGCAGAGCACCGACCGCCCGAAGACCGGTGTGTTCCTCGGCCGATACGCGATCAACCCGATCAACGGCGAGCGCCTGCCGGTGTGGGCGGCAGACTACGTCCTGGCCGACTACGGACACGGCGCCGTCATGGCCGTTCCCGCCCACGACCAGCGTGACCTCGACTTCGCCCGCGCGTTCGACCTGCCCGTCAAGGTCGTCGTCGACACGACAGCCCCCATCACGGGTGCGATCCCCGTGATCGAGCTCGATGACGACGGCAACCCGATCGACCCTGGTGCGGATTCGATCGACGACCTCGACCCGGTCGCCACGGGCGTCGCGCTCACCGACGAGGGGCGGATGATCAACTCCGGCTCTCTCGACGGGCTGAGCAAGCGCACCGCCATCGCTCGGGTCATCGAGGAGCTCGAGGCGGCTGGTACCGGCCGCGCCGCCAAGAGCTACCGGCTGCGGGACTGGCTGATCTCGCGCCAGCGCTTCTGGGGGACGCCGATCCCCATGGTGCACACCGACGACGGACGCACCGTCCCGGTTCCCGAGGACCAGCTGCCGCTCACGCTGCCGGATGCGCACGGTCTGGATCTCGCCCCCAAGGGCACCTCGCCGCTGGGTGCGCTCGACGACTGGATGAGCACCGTCGACCCCGAGACGGGTGAGCCGGCCCGTCGCGACCCGGACACCATGGACACGTTCGTGGACAGCTCCTGGTACTTCCTGCGCTTCCTCAACCCCCAGGGGCAGGATGAGGCGTTCCCGCAGGCGGATGCGAGCCGCTGGGCACCGGTCGACTTCTACATCGGCGGTGTCGAGCACGCCATCCTCCACCTGCTCTACGCGCGCTTCATCACCAAGGCGCTGTACGACATGGGTCTCGTCGACTTCACCGAGCCGTTCTCGAGCCTCATCAATCAGGGGATGGTCATCCTCGACGGCGCGAAGATGTCCAAGAGCAAGGGCAATCTGGTGCTGTTCCGCGAGGAGCTGGACGCGCACGGCGCCGACGCTCTGCGCGTGGGCCTGGCCTTCGCCGGTCCGGTGGAGGACGACAAGGACTGGGCGGATGTCTCGACGACGGGCGCCGCGAAGTTCCTCGCCCGCGCGCTGCGGCTGGCGCAGGACGTCGACAGCCCCACGGACGTGGTCTGGGCCGAGGGCGACACGCGCCTGCGTCGGGCGACGCACCGTCTGCTGGCCGACGCGCCGGGACTGGTCGAGCAGACCAAGTTCAATGTCGTGGTCGCCCGTCTCATGGAGCTCGTCAACGTCGTCCGCAAGGCCGTCGACTCCGGGCCCGGCGCCGGCGACCCGGCCGTGCGCGAGGCTGTCGAAGCGATCGCGATGATCCTCGACCTCTTCGCGCCGCACACCGCCGAGGAGATGTGGGAGACCCTCGGGTACGAGCCGTTCGTCGGCGTGGTCACGTGGCGTCAGCCCGACCCGACTCTCCTGGTCGAAGACACCGTGACGGCGATCGTCCAGGTGGACGGCAAGGTGCGCACGACGCTGGAGGTGCCCGCGAAGATCGACGGTGCCGCGCTCGAGGACCTCGCGCGCGGTGACGCGAAGGTCGTTCGCGCCATCGGAGACCGCGAGATCGTCAAGGCGATCGTGCGTCCACCCAAGGTCGTGAGCTTCAGCACCAAGCCTGCGTGAGTGCACGGGAGGGGCCGTCGGCTCCTCCACAGGGCTCCGACAACGGCGACTTGTCCCGAGTCTGCGGCGACGCCCGGCGCTGAGCCGTCCCGCTCCCTAGCGTGACGGTGTGACCGACGACCAGCGTTTCGCCGCGGGCCGCGTCAGGATCGGCGTGGGCGCGCTTGTGGTGGGCGTCCTCGCCGCGATCGCGGTGACCATCGCGATCGGCATCCTGCGCGGCGGCGAGGCGGAAAGCGAGGATGTCGCCCTGCCGACGGCGACGGAGACGGTGGATGAGGCTGCCGGGGTCTATGTCCATGTGTCGGGTGCGGTGAGCGAGCCGGGTCTCTATCGGGTGCCGCCGGGTTCGCGCGTTCTCGATGCGATCGCCGCGGCGGGCGGATTCGCCGACGACGCCGACCAGGCTGCGGTCAATCTCGCGCGCCCCGTCTCCGATGGCGAGCAGCTGCACCTGCCCACTCCCGCCGAGGCCGAGAAAGCCGGCGGCGCTGCCGTCGACGGGGGAGCGGTCGATGTGAACAGGGCGGACGCTTCGGCTCTGGAGACCCTGCCCGGTATCGGACCCGCCCTGGCCGCGCGCATCGTCGCCTGGCGTGAAGAGCACGGACCGTTCGGCAGCGTCGACGATCTGCTGGCGGTGGCGGGCATCGGCGACAAGGTGCTGGCCGGCCTGCGCGACCTGGTGCGGGTATGACGGCGCTGCGGCGCGCGCCCCTCGCCGCGATCGCCCTCGTGGCCTGGCTCGGCGCGCTCGTCCTGATCCATGCGCCCGAGGCGGCAGGGCCGACAGCTGTCGTCGGCTGGGTGGGGGTGGCCATCGGCTGCGTGACTGCCGCTGCGGCACGGCGCGGGGTGCTCGTCGTCCTCGCGATGGCGGCTCTCGCGGTGCTGGCGACGCATGTCGCGGGCGCCCAGCCGGCGCGTGTCGACCTGCAGTCCGTGGTGAGCGGAAGCATCACCCTGACCGGGACCGTCGCGACGAAGGTCGAGCGATCGGGCGGCGGAGGGGTGCGATTCGGCCTGGACGTCGCCCAGATCAGGAATGCCGATCACGTGACGACGACGGCCGGGACGACAGTGCGCGTCATCGCCGACGCCGACATCCCCGCTCCCGTCGACCTGGGCGCGCAGGTGACGGTGACGGGCGGTGCGCGCCCGGCAGAGACAGGTGAGGCGGCCGTTCTGGTGGTCTTCGCGCACGAGGTGGTCCTCGAGCGCCCGCCCGCCGGCCCTTGGGCCGCTGCCGCCGCGCTGCGCAATGGATTCATCGACACCGCCGCGGGTCTGCCCGACCCCGGCGGCGGGCTGCTGCCCGGGTTGGCCGTCGGCGACACACGCGCGGTGTCGGAGCAGCTGGACGCCGCCATGAAGCAGACCAGTCTGAGCCATCTCACAGCGGTGTCCGGCGCCAACTGCGCGATCGTGACCGGCCTCGGCTTCGCGGCCGCCGCCATGTGCGGGGCGCGGCGGGTAGTGCGGGTGGCGATCGCGGCGGCCGCGCTGACCGGCTTCGTGCTGCTGGTCACTCCGGAGCCGAGCGTGGTGCGCGCCGCGACGATGGCGATCGCGGTGCTCGTCGCGCTGGCGCTGGGGCGGCCGGCGGCCGGGCTGTCCGCGCTGGCCGTCGCCGTCTGCGTCATTCTGGCCTTCGATCCCTGGATGGCACGCTCGCTCGGCTTCGCGCTGTCGGCGGTGGCGACAGCGTCGCTGCTGCTGGTCGCGCCCGGGCTGGCACGCGGACTGTCGCGGATCATGCCGCGTGCGGTGGCGGTGGCCGTATCGGTGCCGGTGGCCGCGCAGGTCGCCTGCGGGCCCCTGCTGCTGCTCGTCGAGCCGACAGTGCCGGTATACGGCGTGGTGGCCAACATGGTGGCCGGGCCCGCCGCGCCCGCTGCGACCGTGATCGGGTTGGCGGCGTGCATCGCCGCGCCGGTGCCTCTCATCGCCGATGGGCTGGCGGGACTGGCCTGGCTGCCCTCGAGCTGGATCGCCCACACGGCGCTGGTGATGGCGGAATGGCCGGGGGGTTCCGCTCCCTGGCCCGAGGGCGTGCTCGGGATCGTCACGCTGACCGCCCTCGGGGCGGCGGTCGTGGTCTCGCTCGCCGGTCGCGGGAAGCGGCGCGTCATCGCGGGGGCGCTCGTCGTCGCGACCGCGCTCGGTGCGGTCGGCACCGGCGTCCTCGTTCCGCGACTCGCGCTCCTCGGCGCGCCGCCCGCGTGGACGGTCGCTGCGTGCGAGGTCGGACAGGGCGACGCCGTGCTCGTGCGAACCGGCGATGCGGTCGCGCTCATCGACACCGGGCCGGATCCCGCTCCGCTGGCTTCCTGCCTCGGCAGGCTGGGGATCACGCGCCTGGATCTCCTGGTGCTGACCCACTTCGACGCCGATCACGTCGGGGGGATCGACGCGGTGCGCGGCAGCGTCGACACGGTGCTTCACGGCCCGGCCGCGGTTGCGGAGGACCGGGCGCTGCTCGCGTCGCTGGCGCAGGCGGGAGCCGAGCTCCAGGAAGCGCGACTCGGGCGGACCGGCGTTCTCGGGTCTGCGCCCTGGCGGGTGCTCTGGCCGCGCGCGGCCGATCCGGTGTTCGGCGAGGGCAACGACGCCAGCGTCGTCCTCCATGTGGCCACCGCCGAGGTGGGTGATCTCGTGCTGCTCGGAGACCTGTCGGCACGCGCGCAGCGCGCGCTTGCCGCGACAGGAGGCGTCTCTGCCGCCGAGATCGTGAAGGTCGCCCATCACGGCAGCGGCGATCAGGATCCGGCTCTGTACGCGACGCTTTCGCCGAGGGTGGCTCTGGTCACCGTCGGCGAGAACGACTACGGGCATCCGCGGCAGGAGATCCTCGAGGTGCTCGAGGGCGTGGGTGCGGCGGTCGCGCGCACGGACACCCAGGGACTGATCCTGCTCGCCGGATCCGGTGATCGCATCGAGATCTGGCGGGAGCGATCCGCGGGGCGTGTCCCCGGTGCGGGCTAGGCTCGTCGGCATGGCACGCCCCACCCGCACCGCCTCTCGGGCGACGAGCAAGACCGCGATTCCCCAGCTGCCGTGGCGTCGCCCCGAACCTGCGCCGATCGTGCTCGTCTCCGGCCCCGAGGAGATCTGCGCGGAACGCGCCCTGCGGTCACTGCGCGATGGGCTGCGCGAGGCCGATCCCGCCCTCGAGGTCTCCGACCTCCGCGCCGACGACTACACCGAGGGCGCACTGCTGGGCCTCACCGCACCGTCGCTGTTCGGCGAGCCGCGGATGGTTCGGGTATCCGGCGTCGAGAAATGCAGCGACGCGTTCCTCACCGAGGCACTCGGCTACCTCGAGCATCCGCAGGACGGGGCGACGGTGGTTCTGCGGCACACCGGGTCGACGCAACGCGGCAAGAGGCTGCTCGACGCGATCCGCGCCGGCACCGGCGGGGGAGTGGAGGTGCCGTGTCCCGCCATCAAGCGCGACGCGGATCGGGTCGACTTCGCCGGCGGAGAGTTCCGCGCCGCGGGTCGACGCATCGCCCCCGGTGCCCTTCGCGCTCTCGTCTCGGCCTTCTCCGACGACCTGACCGAGCTGGCCGCCGCGTGCCAGCAGCTGATCGCCGACGTCGACGGCGACATCACCGAGAAGACGGTCGACCGCTACTACGGCGGGCGCGTGGAGACCTCGGCCTTCACCGTGGTCGACACCGCCATCGCCGGACGATACGGCGATGCGCTGCTCGCCCTGCGGCAGGCCCTCGCCTCCGGCGCCGACCCGGTGCCCATGGTCGCGGCGACGGCCATGAAGCTGCGGGCGATGGCACGGGTGATCGGCACGCGCGAGTCGTCGCGCACCCTGGCGACCCGGCTGGGGATGAAGGACTGGCAGGTCGACCGGGCCCGTCGGGACCTGGCCGGCTGGAGCGAGCAGTCGCTGGGGCGGGCGATTCAGGCGACGGCGCGTGCGGACGCCGACGTCAAGGGCGGTTCGCGTGACGCGGTCTTCGCGCTCGAGCGCATGATCACGGTCATCGCGACCCG
>JAUHYM010000216.1 GCA_030426515.1 Actinomycetes bacterium | reverse complement strand
GAGACCGATCGAGGGCTGCTCGAACCAGCGCGTCACGTCCAGGATGGTGAGGAACACGCCGCCGGCGATGCCGGTGAAGATGAATGTCTTGATGCGGGTGCTGAGGCTCCCACCCACGATCGCCATGAAGACGAACCCCGTGACCAGGCCGAAGACGATCAGGAACCACCACGGTATGGCGGGGTCGCCGAGGAACTGGTTGAACGCGATGCCGCCGTACTGCTTCAGGATGACCGCGACCCAGAAGACGGGCAGCGAGTAGAAGACGAAGGTGGCGAACGTGACCGTGTAGTCGTATCCGCTGTACTGGCGAAGCGCCGTTGTCATGCCGATGGCCACGCCGAAGAGGATCGACAGCACTGTCGCGACGATGACCAGCTGCAGGGTCGAGCCCATCGCCGTGGCGATCACCTCGGTGACCGGGAGCTCACCACGGGCGACGGAGATGCCGAGGTCGCACTGACCGATCAGGCATCCGGCGGCCCCGGGCAGCCAGGTGAAGTACCGGAGGGTGGGCGGGATGTCCAGCTGAAGTTTTTGGGAGAGGTCCGCGATCTTGGCCTGAGTATCAGGGTCGTTGCTGCCGCGGAGTTCGAGGAGGGGGTCACCCGAGATCGCGGTGAGCACGTAGACGACGTACGACGCGACGAGGAGGACCAGGAGGGTGGCGACGAGGCGCCTGGCGACGAAGGAGAGCACCGACGGGTTTCCTTAAAGGTGAATCGACATGGCCGGTGGGCCGGATGCTACAGCATCCGGCCCACCGGGTGATGCGTGATGCGCCTTACTCGGCGGCAGCACCGCTGGTCGGTGCCCACTCCCAGAAGTTCCAGAAGTAGTACGGCGCGAGCGGAGCCGGGGCGATGCCCTCAACACCCTTGTCCCATGCCGTCAGACCCGGGAACTGGAAGATGGTGATGCCGTAGCCGTCGTTCCACAGCTGCTGCTCCACGTCGATCTGGATCTGCGTCTGCTCGGCCTCGTCGAGCTCGGTCTCGAGGTCCTTCAGACGGGTGTCGACCGTCTCGTTCGAGTAGCCACCGAAGTTCGAGGGCTGCCCGGTGCCGAGGTACTGGTCGGTGCCGGTGAGCGCGAGGCTCGTCGAGGCCCACGCGAAGATCACCGCGTCGTGCGGGTTGATCGGGTTCGCGGTGGTGTCGGTGAACTCCCAGTTGGGCTCGGAGTCGTCGATCACGTTGAAGCCTGCGAGAGCGGCCGACGTGGCGATGAGCTCGAACTCAGCGGCGCGGCGGGCGTTGCCCTCGGGGTACCAGAACTTCACGTCGACCGGGGTCTCGACACCGGCCTCTTCGAGGAGCGACTTCGCCATGTCGATGTCGACCTCGGCGTAGGCGTCCGAACCGTTCTCGGCGACGATGTCGTCGTACGAGGGCGAACCGGGGATCTGGAGGATCGAGTTACGGACGCCAGCGTTCGGGTTGAGCGGCTGGATGAGCTTCTCGACGATCTCGTTGCGGGGGATGGTGTGAAGGAACGCGGTGCGCACCAGGCGTGCCGTCTCCTCGTCGCCACCGTAGGTCGCCGGGTCGAACGGACCGCCGTTGTTGAAGGTCAGGTCGACGTGCTCGTAGGTGGCCTCGTCGCCGGTGTAGTACTCGGCGGTCTCGGTCTCCTGGACGAGCTGCAGCACGTCAGGCGTCGGCTGGCCCGAGGCCACCTGAACGTCCTGGTTCTGCAGCGACTGGACCTGAGCGGTCGGGTCAGCGATCTGGCGGATCGTGATGCGCTCGTACTTCGCCGAGGGGCCCCAGGCGAAGTTCTCGTTCGCGACGAGGGTGACGTAGTCCTCCTCGACGAGGTCCTCGACGATGTACGGGCCGTACGAGAGGTTCACGAGAGCGTTGTCCGGCGTGTTCGCCGAGGCGAAGTCGCTGTTCCACGCGTCGGCGACCGGGGTCAGCCACTCGACGTCGTCGTTCTGGACGGCCTCGATGAACTGCTCCTTGGCCTCTTCCGGGTCCTCGATCTCGGGGTAGGCGAGCATGACCGCGGCGTGCGCGGCGACCGACCCGACACCGAACTGAACCTCCCAGTCCACGAACGGAACGTCGTAGACCAGCGTCAGCTTGTTGTCCTCGATCTCGGGCAGGCTCGATGCCAGCTCGGGACGCGGGTTCGCGTGGTTGAAGAGGTAGCCCTCTTCGCCCTCGAACGCACCGAAGATCGACGCCCATGCCAGAAGCATGTCGGCCTCGTCGACCGGAGCGCCATCCGACCAGACCACGTTCTCGTTGATCGTGTATTCGACGGTCAGCGGGTCGTCGCTGGTCTTCTCGTACGTGCCGAAGTCGGTGTTCTGAACGAGCTCGGGCGAGTCGTTGTAGTAGTTGAACGACGCGGTCGTCATGTATGCGACGTTCGAGTTCGCGACATTGTTCCCGGCAGTGCTGCTGGTGTTGAAGTTGTCGATGATGTCGTTCCAGGACACCGTGATCTCGGTGTCCTCGATGACCTCTGACTCATAGGGGACAGAGCAGCCGGCGAGGACGAGAGCCCCCGCTGCGACGACGCTCACACCCGCGGCCAGACGTGTTGCTTTCACGCTGATTTCCTCCTGTGCAAGGTGATGCGGCCGCACCGAGCTGTTCACAGGGTCGACCGCGCGATAACACAAGACCCTAAGCAGGAGGAAAGCAACTATCAAACTTTCGGGCACAAACGTTACATACCCTTAACTCAAACGACTCCGAGTGTGACAATCTGACAAGGTGCCCCCCGAGAACACGCGCCCGACCTTGTCGACAACCGCCGACATCCCCTCGCGGGCCCGGCTGGTCTGGGAGATCTGCATCGTCCTCGCGCTCACGGTGGGGCAGTCCGCCCTGTACTCCGTGCTCTCGCTCGTGCGGCGGTACCTTGCGAGCGTTCCGATCTCTCAGCAGCAGACGCAGCTCAACCCCGCGCGTGACGCGGCGGCGATCTGGGACGCCGTCTACCGCGCGCTCGATGTGTTCTTCGACCTGGCGCTGGTCGCGCTCGTCCTCTATCTGCTGTGGGAGCCGGGCCGCAGTGCGCTTCGACGGATCGGACTGGACTTCCACGGCTTCGGGCGAGACCTCGGTCGCGGCATCCTGCTCGTCGCGATCATCGGCATCCCGGGGCTCGCGCTCTACATCGGCGGTCGGATGGCGGGCGTCACCGTCGCGGTGGTGGCCTCTCCGCTGGATGCCGCGTGGTGGACGATCCCCCTGCTCATGCTGTCGGCGCTGCGCGCGGGGCTGACCGAGGAGGTCATCTTCCTCGGGTACCTCGGCGATCGGCTGCGCCGGCTCGGCTGGTCGTGGTGGGTCGTGATCGTCTCGACCGCGGCGCTGCGCGGCCTTTATCACGCGTACCAGGGCGTCGGCGCGATCATCGGCAACTTCGCGATGGGTCTCGTGTTCGGCTGGTGCTACCGCCGCTGGGGTCGCGTCATGCCGCTGGTGATCGCCCACACGCTCATCGACATCATCGCCTTCGTCGGCTATCCGCTCGCCGCCGCGCTGTGGCCCGGGGTGTTCGGCCCGGTGCCATCGCCATCGCCCTCGCCGTCCCCCACCCCGACGCCGACCCCCACCGCGTAGCCCACGCTGCCCTTGGCCTCCTACCCCACAGCAGGCGAGAATCGGCATCGCGGACGGGACTCGTCTTCACCACGCCGATTCTCGTCCGACCCGGCGATTCCCTCGCGCGAAATCA
>JAUHYM010000025.1 GCA_030426515.1 Actinomycetes bacterium | reverse complement strand
AGCTGCTGCGGCGCCGCGGCGCAGGGCACCGACTGGTGCGGATCCCCCAGAACGAGGTCGTCGACGACATGACGGCCGAGATCCGCCGGTGGGCGACCGCGAGCGGCCTCGCCCTGCTCGTCGACGCGCCGGCGCCCGTGGACGGTCCGCCCGAGACCACCGCACGCGGCCGCGCCGAGCGTCTCGTCGCCGACATCGAGGCGGCGGCGGCGACGGCGGGAGAGATCGTATGGATCTACATCGACCACCCGACGGTGGTGGTCACCGAGTCCCGTCGGCTCGTACTCGAGAGCCTTGTCCGGGCGAGCCTGGTCTCGCCGCACCTGCGCCTCATTCTCGCCGGGATGAACGACTTCACCTTCGCCGGCGAGCAGTTCCGGCGACGCCCGGCGAGCGCCGACGACCGCCCGCCGGGGCTCATGGTCGAGTACCTCGGCGGGTTCCGCCGCAGCGACGTCGTCGCGTTCCTGCGCGCGGCCGCGCGAGCGCTCGCGGGCGGGGCGGACGACGCGGTGCTGGAGTGGGAGGCGACGCGCGCGCTCGAGAGCCTCGAGGACATCAACCACATCTACGATTCGGCGCAGCTGCCGGCGCTCGCCGAGGCGCTGCGGCCCGGACTGCGGGCGCTGGCACGGGGGGCGTCATGATCGGCGCGACACTTCCGGAGCGGGCACGTCGCTACGCGGCGCTGTCGGGCGCGTTCGACCCGGTCGACGCGCTGCACGCGCTGGGCGATCCGGACCCGGACGACGCCCGGACGGCGGTGGTGGAGCTCGCCGCGGTGTGCGAGACGAGCCAGCCCACCGGCTGGCTGATGTGGGGGTGGGCGCGGCGGCGCGAGCTCGACGCCCTCGCCGACGACGGGGACCTGGATGCCGCTGTGGATGCGCAGCGGCGGGTGGCGCGGGAGGGGCCGGATGCCGATCTGCTCGAGGCGCTGACCGGCACAGGTCGGGCGTCTCCCGCCGCCGTCCGTGAGGCCGCGGGGGCCCCGGAGCCTGACCGCGATGAGCTCGTTCGGCTGGCGATGGCCCTCGACCGCGCCGGTTCCCACGCCCCCGCCTTTGCGGAGCTCACCGCGGTGCGCACGGCGATCGCCGCCCTCGACGCGGCCGCACGTGTCGACTGGGTCGACGACCGGGGCGTGTTCGGACGGGAGGCAGAGCTCGCGCAGGCGCTGCAGTGGGTCCAGGCGGCACGCGACGAGGTGCCCGTGAGGGCGTTCGCGGTGACGGGGCCTGCCGGCATCGGCAAGACCACGCTGCTGGATGAGGTCGCGCGGCGCGCGACGCGCGAGACGCAGGCGCTGGTCGTGCGCCTGGACTTCGAGCGCGCAGGGCTCGACGTCCTCGACCGGGTCGGGCTGGTCGGCGACATCGCTCGGCAGATCGCCCGACAGCGGGGCGAGGCGGGCGCCGCGCTGGAGGCGGAGCGGCTGGAGGCCGTGGGCGCCGACCGCGCCCACGGCCTCCGGGCGGGGGAAGGCCGTGACCGCCTGCCGCTGTCGCTCGCGCGCGCGACCGGCGACGCGGTGCGCGCCGCCGGGACCGGCGTGCTCGTCACCCTCGACGCCCTCGAGACGCTGCCGCGCCGCGGCGAGACGCACACCCGGCGACTGTTCGAGACGCTCGACGCGCTGTGCGCCGAGGGCGTCGGGCCGTTGGCCGTGGTTGCCGCCGGCTCGGCAGAGGCGTTCGAGCGCGTCGCGGACCGTGTCGGATCGACGGTCGTCCTCGGCGGGCTCGACGACGAGAGCGCCGGGGCGCTGCTCGCGTCGCTCGAGGTTCCGCTCGCGCAGCGGCCGGCCGTGCTCCGCGCCGCCGCCGGCTCGCCGACGATCCTGCGGCTGGGGGCGACCGCCGTGCGCGAGTTCGGGCGCGATGCGGTCGCGGGTGTCGCCGAGCGCGGAGCCGCCTCGCTGTTCCACTTCCTTCTGGGGCGCATCGGCGACGACACGCGTCGCGCGTTGGCCCAGCCGGGGCTGCTCGCCCGGCGGATCAGCCCCGAGCTGCTGGCCGACGTGCTGGGTGCGCAGCTCGAGCTCGCGGATGCTTCCGCAGCGGCGCACGACGCGTTCAGCGCGCTCGCGGTGCAGGAGTGGCTCGTGGAACCGGACGTCGTCGACGGCTGGCTGCGCCTGCGGCCCGGCGTGCGCGCGATGCTGCTCGAGGATGTGTATCGCGACCTCGACCCTGCTCAGGCCGGTCGCCTCAACCGGGCGATCGCCGACTGGTACGGCGTGCGCGACGAGCCGTTCGCGGCGCTGGAAGCCGCCTATCACCGGCTGCAGGCGATGCGCGCAGGCGCCCCCGCACCCCACCTGTCACCCGCCGTCCTCTCGCGCATCGACGAGGCCATGCTCAGCGAGCTCGACAAGCGGGCGCAGGATGCCGTTCGCGCGGCGCGCGGCGACCGCACCTCGCGGTACCGGCACACCCAGCCGCTGCGCACCGCCGCCGATGCGCGGGCTGCCGCGGGTGAGCTGGAGGCTGCCCTCGAGCGTGGCGACCTGATCGAGGCCGCCCACATCCACCGCCGGTCGTTCGCGCCCGGCGGGATGGAGCTCCCGCCGGCCGCCGCGGCGGTCGCCCGGGCGTTCGAGTGGCGGGTCGGGCGGTGGGGGGCAGCCCTCGCGGGGTCGCGCCCCGATCTCGTGCTCGCCGAGCGCCCGGGCAGCCGCGCGCCGGTGGTCGAACGCGCACACCTGGAGATGTGGGCCGAGACCCGGTTCGCGGGACTCGTGCATGCGCTGCAGACACAGCCGGGGTTCGCCGAGCACGTCGCCCGGATCAGCGATCGGATGACACCCCACGCGCTGACCGGCGGGGCCGTCGAACTCGCGCGGCTGCGGGCGGGCCGACGGTCGCAGGGCGCACCGGGAGATCGGGATGCGGTCGATGCGGCCGTCGAGATCTGGTCGGACTCGTCGGCGGCGCACGCCGAGGACCTGACCGTCCGCGCGGGTGACGCGCTCGCCGGTCGGAGCATTCCTTCCGCCGGCGACGCAGGTCGGGAAGCCGTGGCGCGGGCCCTCGCGGCCGCGTCGCCCTACGCGCTCGTCGCCGACGCGGTCCTGCAGCAGGCGCCGCACGATGACGCGCTCCCGCAGCATCTGTGGGGCGTCGCGGGGGCGCTCGGCGCCACCGGCATCCTGGCGTCGTCCGCGACGCACGGCCAGGTCCTCGACGCCCTCGACGCGGTGACCGATGCCGGCCTGTTCGCCGAGTGGATCTCTGCGGCGTCCTCGACGCTGCGCCGTCCCGACCTTCGCCCGCTCGCGCGTGCCGCCGAGCGGTGGCGGCGCACGATGGCCGGCGACTGGGGGTACACGGCCGACGGCACCGACATCCTCGGGGGATGGGCCCAGCGCCCGGATCCCGTGATCCTGGCCCGCGCGAAGGCGCTCCACACGCTCGAGGACTGCCTCGACGACATCGCCGTCTGGGCGGGCGGCGCCGACCCGCAGCGCACGCTCGAGGTGCTGCGCCGCCGTCACCGCACGGCCCTCGAGGACATCGCGCAGCGGGCGCTGCCCGACGCGATCACCGTCCTGCAGGACCACAGCGTCCGCGTCGCGTTCGTTCCGGCCCTCGCCGCACTCCACCACCGAGAAGGGATGCCGTCATGACCTCGGCACGAGACAGACTCCGCGAATCCCCGGCGCTGCGCGGCGCCGTCGAACGCCAGCTCGCCCACGGGCTCCTCGCCCGCGTGGGGCGCGACGACCTCGCCGCCCGGATGCCCGCGGCGCCCGACGCGCCGCCGGTCGACGCGCTGGAGAGCTTCGCCCCCGATGACGCCCTCGAAGCCATCGTGCAGCGGGTCGGGAGACCGCCGCTGCTCGTGCAGAACGACCGTGTCGTGTTCGGCGACGATGACGACCTCTCGGACTTCCCACCCGGCACCGACACGCACATCGTCGCCACCGAGCAGTGGATCCCCTCGGTCGGCCGGGTCGAATTCACCAACTTCCACCTCGCCTGGGGCGGCACCGGCTGGGTCATCGCCGCCGAGGGGAATGACCGCATCGTCGCGACCAACCGGCACGTCGCCGGGCTCGTCGCCCGCCGCACCGTCGACGGAAGGGGGGTGTTCCAGCGCGACCCCGCCCAGATCCGCTACGGCGCGGCGATCGACTTCAACGAGGAGTACGGCGCCACGGCCGCCCAGGCCCGCGCGTTCACCGTCGTCGATGTGCCGTACCTCGCCGATGCGACCGAGCCGGATGTCGCGTTCCTGCGCATCACCGGCGCGGACCTCCCGTCGCCGATCACCCTCGCCGAGACCGACCCCGCGCTCGACGACCTCGTCGCGCTCATCGGGTACCCGGCCTTCGATGACCGCAACGACGCCGACGACATGGCCCGCTATTTCCGCGATCTGTACAACGTCAAGAGGTATGCGCCCGGCCGTGTCATCCAGGAGCTCGGTCCCGGATCCGCGCTCAAGCACGACTGCACGAGCCTGGGAGGCAACTCCGGGTCGCCGCTGATCCGCCTCTCCGATGCGGCGGTGGTCGGCCTGCACTTCGCCGGCATCTACGGGCGGTACAACCATGCCGTCGGTGCCTCCACCCTGAAGACCCTGCTGGCGGGGCGCCCCTCGATCGCGGTTCCCGCGGGCGCGGAGAGCGACACCGAAGCGGCGGGCGACGGCATCCACACCCCCGAGGATCTGAGCGACCGTGCCGGGTACGACCCCGACTTCCTCGGCGGGGGAGCCCTCGCCGCCCCCTGGCCGGGCATCTCGGATGCCGTCGCCGCCGACCTCGTGCGTCCGAGCGACGAGCGTGCCGAGCAGCCGTTCGAGATCCGCTACACCCACTTCGGCGTGCGGCACTCGCGTCGCATCCGCCAGCCCTTCCAGACCGCCGTCAACATCGACGGTCGGCACCACGTCTCGATCAAGCGCGGGCGGGACAAGTGGTACCAGGACGGCCGCATCCCGCTCGAGGTGCAGCTGGGCAAGGACGACTACGGACACCCCGACATCGACCGCGGGCACCTCGTGCGGCGCGTCGACCCGTCGTGGGACGACGGCTGTGTCGACGTGCACGACGACGCGGATCCGAACGAGACCGAGAGCGCGCTCGCGCAGCGCGCCAACGACGATACGTTCCACTACACGAACAGCGCGGTGCAGCACGGCGCCCTCAACCGCAGCTCCCGCATGTGGCTGGGTCTGGAGGACTACGTGCTCTCGAGCGCGAAGACCCACGGGTTCCGAGCGTGCGTGTTCACCGGTCCGGTGCTGCGCGACGACGACCCTGAGATCGAACCGGGGGTCATCGCGCCGCTCGAGTTCTACAAGCTCGTGGTGATGCGCGACGAGACCGGTGAGGCGCTCCACGCGACGGCATATGTGCTGAGCCAGGGGCAGATGATCCGGGACCTGCTCGAGAGCCGCGACCGGCTCGAGGCGGTGCAGGGGTTCGTGCTCGGCGAGTACCGCACCTTCCAGGTGTCCATCGCCGACCTGGCGGAGGCCACCGGACTCGACCTCGACCACTACCGCGGCGCGGATCCCCTCGCCGCCGGCGATGACGAAGCAGTGGGCGCGCCCCGCTACGTGCCGGTGGATGCCGCGGAGCAGATCATCCTCTGAACTCGCCTCCGGCCCATAGTGGAGGCATAGGCGACGCATAGGCGCGGGCGGTGCACTGGTCTCATCGACACCGACCGCGACCGAAAGTGCAGCGCATGAAACGCCTCGCCCTCACCGCCACCGCCTTCGCCCTCTCCGCGAGCCTGCTCGCCGGCTGCGCCGTCACGGCGACACCCGGAGCCGCCGCGACCACGGAGCCCGCGACGACCGAATCGACCGCGACCGCCTCGTCCGTCGACACCAGCGCCATCAGCGGCGACATCGACTGGAGCGCGCTGCCGACCACCGAGGTCGCCCTCACCGACGACGGCCTGACCATCACCGAAGCGGGGACCTACGTGCTCAGCGGCTCCTCGACCGGGCAGGTCATCGTCGACACCGACGGCGCCGTGCGCCTCATCCTCGACGACGTGACCATCGAGAGCGCGGACGGCGCCGCGATCCGGGTGGACAACGCGGAGACCACGGTCATCGAGCTCGCCGACGGCACCACCAACACGGTGTCGGACGCCTCCACCCGCGCCGATGAGGAGATCGACGGCACGATCTACTCGGCCGACGACCTCCTGGTCACCGGCAGCGGCGCGCTCGTGGTGGCCACGAGCTTCGCCGACGGCATCGTCGGCAAGGACGACCTCACGATCGAGGCGGGCGAGATCACGGTCACGAGCGCCGATGACGGCATCCGCGGCACCGACTCCCTCACCGTCACGGGCGGCACGATCACGATCGACGCCGCCGGCGACGGCATGAAATCCACCAACGACACCGACCCCGGCGAGGGGCAGCTCGTGATCGCCGGCGGCGACATCACGATCACGACCGGGGATGACGCGGTCAAAGCCGAGCAGCAGGTGACGATCAGCGACGGCAGCCTCGACATCGTCTCGTCCGTCGAGGGCATCGAGGCGCCCGTCGTCGTCATCGAGGGCGGGGAGATCTCGATCAGCGCCTCCGACGACGGCGTCAACGCCGCGGCGTCCGAGATCGTCACCAGCGGCCTGAGCATCACCATCAGCGGCGGCGACCTCAGCATCGTCATGGGGTCGGGCGACACCGACGCGATCGACAGCAACGGCGACCTGACCATCACCGGCGGCACGATCGACATCACCGCGCAGTCCGCGACCGACTTCGATGGAACCGGAACGCTCACCGGAGGAACGCTGATCGTCAACGGCCAGCAGGTCACCGAGCTCACCAGCCAGATGATGGGCGGAGGCGGCGGCCCCGGCGGCGGCCGACCCTGACCGGCACGCCCGGGAGCGGCCCCGCGTCTCGCGACGCGTGGGCCGCTCGAGCGTCCGGGCGAGCCCAGCGTCTCCTAGCCGTCGGCGGCGGCGATGCGCGCGTCGAGCAGGTCGACCACCCGGTCGCTGTACGGCGAGCGGCCGACGCCGGCACCCGGCGCCTCCGTGGTCAGCATCTGCAGCCCCTGCCGCGCCTGCTCGACGACCTCGGGCAGCGCGACGGGCGGGTAGAGCACGCCCAGACCCCGCTTGTCGCCGTCCGACAGGTCCTCGCCGTTGCCGGTCGGCGCGCACGGGCTCGGGTCGCTCAGGTAGAAGAACGGCGCGAACCGATAGAGCATCACCGATGCCGCATCGAAGGTGCTCGCGATCGTGCCCGGGTCATCCGAGGTCCGCAGGTTGTGGTCGACCTTCTGACGCGACCACCGGTTCGGCGGCCCCGCGAGGTACGTGTAGATGCCCGGGCTGCGGCCCGCGGCATCCTTCACGAACACGCCACGCGCGTCGGTGGTCGGCACGTAGTCCTCGTCGTCCTCCCAGCGGAAGTCGTCCTCGCACGGGCCGCGCATGTTCTGGTGCTCGTGCTGGAATGCCAGCGCGTGCAGGAACTCATGCCGCACGGTCCCCTCCCAGCCGGCCGGCAGACCGTCCTTGTACCCGCCGAGATTCAGCGTGCGCTGGCCGGGCAGTCCGCCGATCGGGCCGCCCCACGGGTCGATCGTCGTGTCGGTGGCGTCGGTGCCCACCAGCGACCAGTACCCGCCCATGTCGAAGCTGACACGGACCTCGGCCTGGCGCTCCTGGTCGTCCAGCGACCAGCGGCGGTAGGTTCCGGCGGCGTCGTCGTAGCCGAAGTCGAGCGTGAGGTTCATGGCCTCCGAGATCTGCGTGGTCGCCGAGACCACCGCGGCGTGCAGCGCGCTGTCGCCGTCGAGGAACCCGACGCGCACCGTCGAGCCGACCGGCCACGACTGCAGGTCCGAGACGATGAACTCCAACCCGGGATTGCTGTCGGCGACCCGCCTGCGCCAGGCGTCGCGCACCTCGAGCGCGGCGACCACCGCGTCGGGCAGCGACTCCAGCATCGCGCCCAGGTGGGGTGTGGTGTCGTCATTCATGATGCCGTCCTTTCATGGGATGTCGGCAGGGGCCCGCGGACGTCGGCGCCCCACTGATGAGGAGCGAGCGTCGTCCTGCGGAATACATGCGTCACCGCGCGAGGGAGTCGAGATCGAGCGCGACGATCCGGTCGTCGCCTGGTCGCGGGGTGCCGCGGCTGATGTTGCTGGTGGCGACCCACACCAGTCCGTCGGGCGCCGCGATCACATCGCGCAGCCGCCCGAACTCGCCCACGAGCAGGTCGCGTGACGAGGCGGGGTCATCGGCCGGGATCGCACGCACGCGCTCGCCGCGGAGGTTCGCGACGTAGAGGGTGTCGCCGATGACGGCGAGGCCGCTCGGGCTCGCCTCGTCCGGCGTCCACACCTGCACCGGATCGATGAATCGGTCGTCGCCGCCGATGCCCTCGACGATCGGCCAGCCGTAGTTGCCGCCCGCCTCGATGAGGTTCAGCTCGTCCCACGTGTCCTGCCCGAACTCGCTCGCGAACATCCGACCGTCGGCCGTCCATCCCACGCCCTGCACGTTGCGGTGGCCGTAGGAGTACACCGGCGAGGCGGGGAACGGGTTGTCGTCGGGGATGCCGCCCTCCGCGGTCAGGCGGAGGATCGTGCCGTGCAGCGTGTCGGGGTCCTGCGCAGCATCCCGGTCCCCGGCGTCGCCGACCGGCACGTACAGCATGCCGTCCGGCCCGAACGCGATCCGCCCCGCGTTGTGGGTGCGCGCCGCGGGGAGCGCGTCGTTCACCGTCTCGGGCTCGCCCAGTGCGAGGCCGCCGGGCGCGCCGGTCAGGGCGAACCGCTGCACCCGATTGCCGTCCTCGCCCGTGGAGTACACGAACAGGTGGCTGCCGGCGGGATCCACGGCGAGCCCCAGCAGGCCGCCCTCCCCGCCGAAGCGCACCCCCTCCACCGTGCGCACCGTGCGGATGTCGCGAGCGGGGGTGATCTCGTAGATGCGACCCGTGTCCCGCTCGCTGACCAGCACCGACTCTCCGACCGAGACCATCGACCAGGGAGCGACGAGACCGGTCACCACATCGCCGGGCGAGGCTGAGGCGCCCGTGCTCACCGCGGGCGCCGCCGTCGGCGACGGGGCGGTGGCATCCGGCGCGGCGCATGCCGGCACAAGCAGTGCGGCGGCGACGAGGCTCGCCACGACAGCGGATCGCGACCTCATGCGTCTACGCAACCACGATGCGTGCCCGAACGGGAGCCCCCTCGTCGCGTGGTCGACCCGATGCAGTACTGTCGGCGCTGAGCAGGGATCTGGGGGTGGTCGCGGTGGTCGCGGTGATCCTCGTGTTCGCGTTCATCCTCGTCTGGAGCGCCTTCTCGAAGCCGCTGGATGGGCGCGGGATCACCTCGGCGCTGTTCCTCACCGCCGCCGGCTTCGCGGCGGGCCTGCTCTTCCCCGAGGTCTGGGAGGCCCCCGGGGACCTGCTGGTGGCCGAGCGCGTCGCCGAGTTCGCCCTCGGGCTGCTGCTGTTCAGCGATGCGACGCGGCTGGACCTGCGGTCGCTGCGCCGCCAGCTCGCCTGGCCCAGTCGGCTGCTGCTCATCGGGCTTCCGCTGACCGTGCTGGCAGGTGTCGGCGTGGGGATGCTGGTGTTCCCCGGCATGGCCTTCGCGTCGGTCGTCCTGCTGGCCATCATGCTCACCCCGACCGACGCCGCGCTCGGTCAGAAGGTCGTCGACGACGCGTCGGTGCCCGCCCGCGTCCGTCAGGCGCTCGATGTCGAGAGCGGACTGAACGACGGGCTCTCGGTGCCGCTGTTCCTGGTCGCGCTGTCGATCGCGAACGCCGAGCTGACCACGAGTGTGCCGGCTGCGGTCCTGCAGAGCATGGCCGCGCAGATCGGCTGGGGCGTGCTCGCCGGCGCCGCCGCCGGCGCCGTCGGGGCGCTGCTTCTGCGCATCCCCGACGCGCACGGGTGGGTCTCGCGGCAGTGGCGGCAGGTGCTGCCGCTCGCTGCAGCGATCCTCGCGTTCGCGACCGCGGACATCCTGGGCGGCAGCGGCTTCATCGCGGCCTTCGTCGGCGGGATCGTCTTCGGCCGTGTCGCAGGGTCCCTCCGCACCAGTGTGACCCTGCTGACCGAAGAGGCCGGCGAGCTGTTCGCCGCCGTCACCTGGATCGCCTTCGGCGCGCTCGCGCTCACCCAGGCGCTGCCGCTGGTGACGTGGCAGGTGCTGCTGTACGCGGTGCTCAGCCTCACCGTCATCCGGATGGTGCCGGTCGCCATCGCCCTGGCGGGCCGCGGCATGCGTCTGCCTACCGTCGCGTTCATCGGCTGGTTCGGGCCCCGGGGCCTGGCCTCACTCGTCTTCGTCCTGCTGGCGATCGAGGAGGGTGTGCCCGAGGGCGGCGAGGTCCTGGCCACCGTCGTGGTCACCGTGGCGCTCAGCATCCTGCTGCACGGCCTCAGCTCGGTGCCGCTGATCTCGGTGTACCACCGCTGGTCCAGCGCGCACATCGCCGCGCATCCGTCGGCCGGTGAGTCGGCACCCGCGACGCTGATCCGGGGGCGACGAGAGCTGCCGGGCACGATGCGCTGAGCCGGGTCGCCTCGGTGCGCTCCCTGCGCGGGCACAGGCGGCGGGCGTACCCTGAACTGTGACTTCCCCCGAATCCCCGGCACCTGACGACGCCTCGCGCGAGGCGCAGACCGAGCCCACCGGCCCCACCTTCGCCGATCTCGGCCTCGACGGAGCGGTGCTGCAGGCCCTCGACGACGTCGGCTACGAGACGCCGTCGGCGATCCAGGCCGCGACCATCCCGCCGCTGCTCGCCGGCCGCGACGTCGTCGGGCTCGCCCAGACCGGAACGGGAAAGACCGCCGCCTTCGCGCTGCCCATCCTCGCGCGGCTGGACGTCGCGCGCGCGGTGCCGCAGGCCCTCGTGCTCGCGCCGACCCGCGAGCTCGCTCTGCAGGTGTGCGAGGCGTTCGAGAAGTACGCCTCCCGGATGCCGGGTGTGCACGTGCTGCCGGTCTACGGCGGGCAGGGATACGGCGTGCAGCTGTCGGCGCTGCGCCGCGGCGTCCACATCGTCGTCGGCACTCCCGGCCGGGTCATCGACCACCTCGACAAGGGCACGCTCGACCTGTCGGAGCTGACGCACCTGGTGCTCGACGAGGCCGACGAGATGCTGAAGATGGGCTTCGCGGAGGACGTCGAGACGATCCTCGCCGAGACGCCGGCCGACAAGCAGGTCGCCCTGTTCTCGGCGACGATGCCCGCCGCGATCCGTCGCATCTCTCAGCAGCACCTGAACGTGCCCGAGGAGATCACGGTCAAGGCGAAGACGCAGACCTCGGCGAACATCACGCAGCGCTACCTCGTGGTGTCGTATGCGCAGAAGGTCGACGCGCTCACCCGCATCCTCGAGGTCGAGAACTTCGAGGCGATGATCATCTTCGTACGCACCAAGAACGCCACCGAGGACCTCGCCGAGAAGCTGCGCGCCCGCGGCTACTCGGCCGCGGCGATCAGCGGGGATGTGGCGCAGGCGCAGCGCGAGCGGACCGTGGGGCAGCTGAAGTCGGGGGCCCTCGACATCCTCGTCGCCACCGACGTCGCCGCGCGTGGGCTGGACGTCGACCGGATCAGTCACGTGCTGAACTTCGACATCCCCACCGACAGCGAGCCGTACGTCCACCGCATCGGGCGCACCGGTCGCGCGGGGCGCACCGGAGACGCGATCAGCTTCGTGACGCCGCGCGAGCGCGGGCTGCTGCGGCGCATCGAGAAGGCGACGCGCCAGCCGATGACCGAGATGCAGCTGCCCTCGGTCGAGGACGTCAACGTCACCCGTCTGGCCCGCTTCGACGATCGGATCACGGCGGCCCTGGAGCAGTCCGACCGGATCAGCGCGTTCCGCGACATCGTCGGCCACTACGTGCGGCATCACGACGTCCCCGAGGCGGATGTCGCGGCGGCCCTCGCCGTGGTCGCCCAGGGCGACTCGCACCTGCTGCTGGAGCCCGAACCCGAGCGCCCCGCCCGAAGGGAGCGCGCCGACCGCGGCGACGGCGACCGTCCCGAGCGCGGACCGCGCACGCGTCGCGGGCCCGGGGTCGGAATGGCGACCTACCGGATCGCCGTGGGCAAGAAGCACCGTGTCGAGCCGCGCCAGATCGTCGGCGCGCTCGCCAACGAGGGCGGACTGCAGCGCGACGACTTCGGCGCGATCAACATCTTCCCGGGCTTCTCGCTCGTCGAGCTGCCCGAGGACCTCGGCGCCGACGTCCAGGACCGGCTGGCCGATACCCGCATCTCGGGCAAGCTCATCGAGCTGCGTCTGGACACCGGGGCTCCCGGGCACGGCGGTGCGCGCGGTGACCGGCCCCGCCGTGACGACCGCCCCCGTCGCGACGATCGGCCGCGCGGGAAGGGCGGCCACGACGACCGTCCCGGGCGCAAGCCGCGTCACAAGAAGTACTGACACGGCGCCCGCTGAGGGTTCCACGGGATGCCGTGCGGCGCAGCGCGCGAAGCGTGTGAGAATCGGGGGCTATGAGCCTCCTGGTGAACGTGGTCAACGTCTTCGTCGACGCCGACGGAAACCACGGGAATCCGCTCGCGATCGTGTGGGCCTCGGCCGCGACCCGCAAGCGGGAGCAGCAGATCGCGGCCGACCTCGGCTTCAGCGAGACGATCTTCATCGACGCGCTCGAGGGCAGCGAGGTGCGGGCGCGCATCTTCACCCCCGCGCAGGAGCTGCGCTTCGCCGGTCACCCCACGGTCGGCCTGGCCGCATGGTTGCAGGCATCGGGGGACGACGTGCAGGACATCGTGGTTCCGGCGGGCGTCGCGCGGGTGCGCACGGAGGGAGACCGCGTCTTCGTGAATGCACGCGCGGACTGGGCCCCGGAGTTCGCGCTCGAGCAGCTGGAGAGCCCCGATGACGTCGCCGCGGTGGACCCCGACGCGTACGGGATCGGTCTGCACTACGTCTGGGCGTGGGCCGATGAGGAGGCGGGCGCCGTGCGATCGCGGATGTTCGCACCGACCCTCGGCATACGGGAGGACGAAGCCACCGGTGCGGCGGCGATCCGGCTCTCCGCCGCCCTCGGGCGCGACCTCACGATCCGCCAGGGATCGGGGTCGCAGATCTTCACCCACGTTCGCTACCTGGGTCAGCAGGTCGAGGTCGGCGGCCGCACTTCGTCGGACCGCATCTTCGAGCTCTCCTGACGCGGAGGTGCCCCCAACGACGCGGGGCGCCCGACGGTGATGCCGTCGAACGCCCCGCGTGCAGGCAGATCAGCTGCCCCGGATTCTCAGCTGCCCAGGATGCGCGCCTTCTGGGCCTGGAACTCGGCATCGGTGAGGACGCCGGCGGCCTTGAGGTCGGCGAGCTTGGACAGCTCGGAGATGATGGCGTCCTGCGTCGGCGCCGCGGCGGCGGGCGCCGGGGCGGGCGGCGGCGGAGCCTGCTGATAGGCAGGCTGGGCGTACCCGGCAGCCTGCTGCTCCTGGTACGCCTGCGCGTCTGCCTGCGTCTGCCAGCGGTTGGCCTGGCGACGCGAGACGCGGTTCGAGACGGCGGTGGCGGTTCCGGCCACCACGGCGGTGCGGGCGACGCCGCGAAGAAGTCCCATGCTGTTCTCCCTCAGCTCTCTTCGGACTCGACGGCCTCGAGGGTGGCGAGGATGTCGTTGACGGGGATGCGGCCGGCGGCGACCAGCTGGGCGCCGGCGGTGCGCAGGGCGGTGGCGAACGGCGCCGCCCAGGTGTTCTCGTAGACGAGGATGGCGCCGGCGGTGCCGGGCTCCAGCGCGTTGCCGGCCTCGTCGAGGTCGTCCTGGTCGAGCAGGTCCGACGCTGCGCCCTGGAAGATGGCGATGTCGGGGTTGCCGTCGAGGTCGAAGTCGCCGATGTCCACCTTCAGGACATCGCCGTTCTCCGCCTTCTCGACGAACGACATGTCGAGGATGCGGATGACTCCGCGGTCGACGAGGTCCACGAGAAGCGGGAAGGCCGCTCCGTTGGGCGGCGAGCCCTTCGGCCACTCGACGACGATGTAGTCGATGGGGCCGAGCTCGAGGTCATCAGACATCGGCGATCCTTTCGTTGGAGGTTCCGGGCGAGCGCCTGGTCGTCATCAACATAGCGTTCTCTGGGCGCCGACGGGGAGGTCTCCGTTCGCCGACGCGAGACCTCCCCGTACCGCTCAGGGCCGGGCGACGTCGCCGCGCCAGGCGCCGTCGGCCGCGCCGTGCGCCTCGACGAGCTTCTTGAAGTTGCCCAGGTCCTTCTTCACGGCGTGGTCGTCCACGCCGAAGAGGGCCCCGACGGTCTCCAGAGCGCCGGAGGGCTCCCAGTCGATCTGCACGGTCACGCGCGTCGACGTGTCGTCGAGTCGATGGAAGGTGACGACACCGGCGTGCTGAACCTCGCCGTCGATGCTCTTCCAGGCGACGCGCTCATCGGGATGCTGCTCGGTGATCTCGGTGTCGAACGTGCGCTCGGCGCCGGCGATCGTGACCGTCCAGCGCACGTGCGTGTCGTCGAGCTGACGGATCGCGTCGACCTCCGACATGAACTGCGGGTAGCTCTCGAACTGGGTCCACTGGTTGTAGGCGGTGGTGACCGGCACGTTGACGTCGATGTTCTCGATGACCTGACTCATGAGTCCTCCTTGTGTGGATGGTCGGGCGTCCGCGGCGAGCCCGGGAGGGCGGTGCGCGGAACGCGGGGTCGTCCCCACTCTGCGTGCAACCCGGCGCGGGACGCAGAGGGTTGCCACCGCGGGGTCCGCGTGCTAATCGCGCCCGCCCGAGGGGCGTCAGCGAACACGCGAGTCGGACGCCTGCCTCGAGGGGAGAACCGCCGCCGATGTCGCGACGACGGGATCCTGCCCGTCGACCGTGGCCGTCACCCGCACCGCGAGGGTGTGGCCGACGTCACCACCGCGCACCTTGTACGACGCGTCCGTCGCGATGCGGCCGGGGATCGGCTCGCCATCGCGCAGCCACTGGTACGAGAACGTCGCGTCGTCCCGCGTCCACGTGCCCGCGTCCACGGTCAGCGTCCTGCCCTTGACCGCGTCGCCGACGACGGCGGGCGCGACTTCGTTCGCCAGCGGCACGGTCACCTCGGGCAGCACGTCGATCACGGTCGGCTCGTCCACGCCGGACAGCACAGCGCCGACACCGGGGGCCGCGGCATCCGTCAGCTCGAACAGGCCGTGCATCTCGATCGAGCCGTCGGGGGCGATCTCGGGTCGCAGACTCGCGGTGTCGGTCGACACGAACCAGGCCTCGCTCACCGGCGACGGGTCGCCGAGGTTCCACACGTTGGTCGGATCGGTGAGCAGCGACGCGTCGGCCTGCTTCAGCTCCACAGCGTCGAGGTCGGGCTGCGGCCCCGAGAGGACGCCCGTGGCCTCGTACGACGTGGCCGATGCGTTCGTCTCGAGCCGGACGCCGCGCTCGTTGCCGACCGAGGTCACGTTCTCGAGCCGCACGTCCGGGCCGGAGTTGCTGGTGACCCCGGTGGCGAGGTTGCCGTAGCTGATCGCGTCGCGCAGCAGGTGCGCACCCGGCATGGATTCGCCGCCGAGCTTGAACCCGTTGCCCTCGCCGGTGTCGGTGGGGTCGGCTTGGAGGAACCCGTTGTCGAAGGCGACCGAATCCTCGATCACCACGACCCCGATCGACCCCGTGGTCGACTTGGCGTACAGGTCCCACCCGTCGTCGATGTTGTTGTAGGCGATGTCGTGCCGGAACACGTTGCCCTCGCCGACCGCGAGCTTCGCGGCGAAGCCGTCGGCGTCGTTGCGCCCGGCATCCGCGTTGTTGTGCGAGACGGAGGAGACCACGAGGTTCGGCGTCGGCCACAGCGACCGGGGCTCGGCCTCGGATCCCGAGATCTGGATGCCGGTGTCGCCGTTGTGGTGCGACTCGACGCGCTCGACGACGTTGTGGTGCCCCTGCACGAGCATCGCCTTCTGCTTGTCTTTCGCGCTATGCACCTCGATGTCGTAGACGTGCCACCAGTCGCCGCGCAGGATGATTCCGCCACCCTCCGAGTCCGACAGGTCGAAGACCGCGCGGCCGTCGGGCTCACTCATCAGCGTGATGGGGGCCTCCTCGGTGCCATCGCGCCCGCGGTGCGCGATGATCGCCCGGTCCGGGGCGTACGTGCCGGATTCGAGCACGATCTGCTGTCCCGGCTGCGCGAACGCGACCGCGGTGTGCACATCCAGCGGAGCCGCCTTCGTCCCGTCGCCGTCGGGCGAGCCGTCGGGGGCCACCCAGATCGACTGGCCGGGGGCGCCGAAGCTGTCGACGGTGATCGTCAGCGGCACCTCGACCACGGTCGACGCGGGGCGCTCGTAGTCCTCGAGCTGCGGCTGATCGTCGGCCACGAGCAGTCGCGCCGTGAAGGCGTTCTCGCCGGGTTCGAGAGCCACCGGGAGCACCGGCCGATCGCCCGGCGCGAGCGTCGCCTCGCCGACGACAGCGCCCGCGGCATCCAGGATCTGGCCCGTGCCGTGCATGTTCGACACCAGCGGGATCTCGATCGCGTCGTGCGGCGTCGTCGTCGTCACATCGACGTCGACGCGGACCGGGACCTCCTCGGTGGGGCGCGGCTGCGCCGGGTCGTCGTCGTCCGGATGGACGGTCGAGAAGTCCCACTCGGTGACGGTGACGACGATCTTGCGCGCCGCGGCCATGCCCACCCAGAAGGCATTCGGGTTCTGCTGCAGCAGCAGGTCCGGCTCGTACTCGATGGCTTCCATCACCTCGCCGTCGCGGGTCCAGATCGCGTGGAATCCGGTGTTCGACTTGCGCAGCGTGAACGCGTACACGTCGCCCGTCTGGAACTTCGCGCCGGTGACCTCGGGCCGCCAGTCGAGGTCCAGGATCTCGGACCCGAACTCGTCGCGGTCGGGCGAGGAGACATCGGTGGCGTCGGAGTACCCGGTCACGAACCGGGCGCAGGGTGTGCCGTTGTGCCATTCCCCCGAGCCCGTGCCGTACATGCAGCGCGAGACGACGGCGCCGGCCGAGTTGAAGTACCGGTGGCTGGACTGCTCGGTCACGAGGTCGTCGATGGCGATGATCCCGAAGCCGGACTGCGTGTCGGCGGTCGACGCGTCGGTGACCTCGAACGTCGCCGAGAACGTGAAGTTCTCGGTGGTCGGGTCGATCTGCGTGTAGAAGTACTGGAACCCGTCCTCGGAGCTGGCGATCTTGGTCGAGCTCTCCTTGGCGTCGAAGACGATGGTGCCGTCGGCGTTCTCGGTCACCGACCCGCCGCTCCCGGCGTTCGAGCCGACATCCGCGATCAGCCAGCGCTCCACCTTGGTCGACACCGCGACGGCGGTGGTGCCGCCTGCTGTCGCGTCGCCGCCGCGGTGTGCGGTGACCCGCATGTCGACGGTGCTGCCCGGCACCAGCCCGCTCACGACCGCGGTCGTCTCGGTCACACCCGTGACCGCGTCGACGAAGCCGGTGCCCGTGTCGGTCTGCACCGAGTACGACGTTGCCTCGGGGGTGGCGGTCCATTCGAGGGTCACCGCCGCGGCGCCGCCCGAGACGGCGGTGGTCAGCGCCCCGGTGATCTCGGGTGCCACCAGGGGCAGCGAGAAGGCGTCCAGCGCGGCGCGTGCCGAGACCAGCGCGGTGCTCTCGCCGGCGCGGGTCATGCGCACCTCGACCTCGTAGTCCCCGGATGCCGGGGGCGTGAGCGTGAGCGATCCACCCGGGCCGTCCGCCCCCGTGAGATCCTGATCGACCGCGGCGCCGGAAGCGTCGTAGAGGGTGGCGTAGACGACGTCGCCGCCGTCGTCGCCCAGCAGTCCGGTGTAGGCGACGGTGACGTCGCCGGGCGCGCCGGGGTCGACGGCCACGCTGTCGATCGACGGTGCCGGCACGGCATCCCATGCCGCCCGCGGGACGTCGTCGAAGGCGCCGAGCTGCGCGTAGTACACGTTGACACCGGAGGAGGGGGAGGCGAGCCAGTAGTCGCCGGCGGTCGTGATCTCGAAGCGCTCGGTCGCGATCGCCTCGCCGCCGTCGTCGGCCAGCGCGGGCACGGTGGCGATCTGGCCGGCGGCCTCGCTGTAGAGACCCAGCGCGCGGTCGGATGAGCCGCTGCCACTGCGCGCATTGACGAAGACCTCGGTCGGAACCTGGTCGCCGGTGACGGTGAAGTGCAGCGAGCGGTTGGCCTGCGCGCCGCTGCCGTTGAGCTTGATGCGCTGCGTGAACTCCGTGCCGCGATCGGACACGCGGGTGCTGCCGTCGACGTCGACGTCCTTGCCGGGGGCGGCGGCGATGTCGAAGTCGGTGCCGGTGCTGTAGGGGGCGGTGAGGTCGGCGAGCTCCGGCAGGTCGCTCGCGTTCAGCGCGGTGCTCTCGCCGACGGCGCTCGCCGCAGGCGGCACGACCATCACCAGGGATGCCGCGGCCACGCTGGCCACCGCTGCGCGGATTGCGTGGCGCGTGCGCCAGCGCGCGGTGGACACGGGGGGAGGGGTCGCTCTCATCGTTCTCCTCGTCGAGAAAAGGGGATGTCCCCGCTTCGGGAATGTGATGAGAAAGCGGTTTCTGCGGTCGACGGTAATCGCAATCCCGATTGCCGTCAAGCGTGGACTGCGAGGCGGGGTGCTCAGCCGCGGTCGCGTGCCGACTTGAGAATTCGCATCGGGAACCGCGACGACACGCGCTGGATGCCGGGGATGGTCAGCACCTTGTCGACGTGGAACGCGTCGTACGCGGCGAGATCGGCCACGGCGACGCGTGCGAAATAGTCGGGCGACCCGAAGAGGCGATACAGCTCGATCACCTCGGGGTGCGCGCTCATCGTGGTCTCGAACACGTCGACGCTCTCACGCGAGAAGTCGGTCAGCTCGATCTCGATGAGCACCTCGAACCCCTGACCCACCGCGGCGGGGTCGAGGTCGGCGTGATACCCGCGGATGACCCCGTCGGCCTCGAGGCGCTGCACGCGGCGCAGGCACGGGCCGGGCGTGAGCCCCACACGATCGGCGAGTGTCGTGTTGGGAATGCGCGCATCGCGCGCCAGCTCATGGATAATTGCATAGTCGATGTCATCCACGCTCGATCATTGCACGAACAGCACCGAACGAAGGTCAGATCGGCAATCGCGTGCCGTGACTTTTCGCGCATCATTGTGAGCGTGTTCCAGCGTGTCCGTGTTCCGCCGTCCGCCCGCCTCGCCGAGGTGCGAGCGGGTGTCCAGTCGTCCCTGGCCGCCGGCCTCGGGATGATCCCGCTGGGTGTGGCGTTCGGTCTGCTCGTGGTGCAGTCGGGGCTGCCGTGGTGGATGGCCCCGGCGCTGTCGGTGGCCGCATTCGCGGGGTCGCTCGAGCTCATCCTCGTCGGCCTGCTCGCCGCCGGTGCCCCCCTCCTGACGATCGCCCTCACCGCGTTCTTCGTGAACTTCCGCCACGTCTTCTACGCGGTGTCGTTCCCGCTGCAGGCGGTGCGCAATCCGATCGCCAAGGCCTACTCCGCGTACGCGCTCATCGACGAGGCGTACGCGCTGACGGCGGCATCGCCGGGGTCCTGGTCGGCGTGGCGGCTCGTTGCGATGCAGGCCGCCTTCCAGACGTACTGGGTGACCGGCGGGCTGCTCGGCGTCGCGGTGGCGACGGTGGTTCCTGCTCATATCGAGGGGCTGGAGTTCGCGCTGTGCGCGCTGTACGTGGCGATCACGCTCGACGCCGTGCGCTCGCGCGGGCAGGTCCCGACGCTCGTGCTGGCGGGGCTGAGCTTCACCGTGGCGCTGGTCGCCGTGCCGCAGGCGCCCCTGTTCGCCGCGCTCCTGCTGTTCGCCGGGCTGCTCGCGGTGCGATTCCTCGCCGTGCGTCGACGGACGGCGGTCGCGCATGCCTGAGCTGGCCTACCTGCTCGCCGCGCTCGCGATCGTCTTCGTGATCACCCTGGCGCTGCGCGCCGTGCCGTTCGCGGTGCTCGCCCCGCTGCGTCGCTCGAAGGCGGTGGCGGCGCTGGCCGAGTGGATGCCGGTGGGCATCGTGGCGATCCTCGCCGCGACCCTGTTCGCCGCCAATGCCGGGTCAGGAGGCGGTCACCTCGTCGAGGCGCTCGTCGCGCTGGCCGTCACGGTCGTCGTCCACCTGCTCGGCGGCCGCCGGACGCTGTTGAGCGTGATCGCGGGAACGATCGTGTTCGTCGTGCTCGTGAACGTGGTCTAACGCGTCACTCGCGGTGTCGGCCTGCCGCGATCAGTACCAGCCGACGGCCTGCGAGTGGCCCCATGCGCCGCACGGGGTGCCGTAGCGGCCCTGGATGTAACCCAGTCCCCAGGTGATCTGGGTGGCGGCGCTGGTCTGCCAGTCGGCGCCCGCGGTCGCCATCTTGTTTCCCGGAAGGGCCTGGGGGATGCCGTAGGCGCCGCTGTACGGGTTCATGGCGTTCACGCGCCAGCCCGATTCCTTGTTCCAGAGGGCCACGAGGCAGTTGAACTCGGCGTCGCCCCACCCGCGAGAGCGGACCATGTCGTACGCGATGGCCTGCGCGCTGCCCGGGTCCACCGACACGGCCGGCGCAGGCGCCGGGGCGGGCGCGGTGTTCGATGAGGAGTTGTTCGACGCCTCCGCGGCGGCGGCAGCGGCGGCCTCTGCTTCGGCCTTCTTGCGGGCCTCTTCCTCGGCCTTCTTGCGCGCGGCCTCCTCTTCGGCCTTCTTC
>JAUHYM010000215.1 GCA_030426515.1 Actinomycetes bacterium | reverse complement strand
GCTCGGTGAAGCCGGGGACCACGATGCGCAATCTGTTCGGCCAGGTCGACGGCACCTCGAACCCGACGCCGGGGACGGCGCAGTTCGACACGGTCGTCTGGGCGACCGAGGGCTGGATGGCGGGCGGAACCAGCGCCGTCATCCGCCGCACCCGCATGGACCTCGACCAGTGGGACCGTCTCGATCGCCCCGGTCGCGAGCAGTCGGTGGGGCGGTACCTGTCCAACGGCGCGCCGCTCACGGGAACCGACGAATTCGACGAACCCGACTTCGCCGCCACCAACGCCATCGGGTTTCCGGTGATCCCCGAGTTCAGCCACCTCCGTCGGTCGCGCGGCGAGAACCCCGACGAGGTGATCTTCCGGCGCGGGTACAACTACGATCTCGCACCCGCAGACGGCGCGATCTCGGAATCCGGGCTGATCTTCGTGTCCTTCCAGGCCGACGTCGACCGGCAGTTCACGCCGATCCAGCAGCGGCTCGCGGATCTGGACCTGCTCAACGAGTGGACCACTCCGATCGGCTCGGCGGTGTTCGCGATACCCCCGGGATGCCGGCAAGGCGGGTTCATCGGCGAGACGCTGCTGGCGTGAGCGCTCGCGTCGACGCACCCCCGTGCCCCTCGGGCGTGGGCGGCGTAGGGTAGCGCCATGGTCCAGGTGAGAGTCGGCGGCGTCGCGCTCGATGCGAGCGGACAGCACGTGATCCTGCTCAAGCCCATGGACGAGATGCCCGGCGCGGGCACCGTCCTGCCGATCTGGATCGGCGCGCAGGAGGCGACCTCGATCCTCATCGCGATCGAGGGCGCCGCCGTGCCCCGCCCGCTCGCACACGACCTGATGCGCACGATGCTCGAGACGCTGGGCGCCGAGGTCGAGCGCGTCGAGGTGACCCGCATCGACGACGGTACCTTCTACGCCGAGGTGACCGTGCATGCGGGCGGCGCGGTGCATCGGATCGACGCGCGCCCTTCGGATGCCGTCGCCCTCGCTTCACGCACGGGCGCGCCCATCTGGGTCGCGGATGCGGTGATGACCGAAGCGGGGGTCGCCGACATGCTGTCGGAGGACGAGCCGGACGCAGAGGAGAGCGTCGACGAGTTCAAGAAGTTCCTCGACGACGTCGACCCCGAGGACTTCCGAGGGTAGGGCGGGTCGCGCCGACCCGCGCGAGCAGGCGTCAGATCGCCAGGCGGCGCATCACGAGGTCCATCAGGCGGTCGGGGAGCACGCGGCGCAGCCCCACGATGATCTTCGCGGCGAACGGGGTCGCGTAGCGGGTCTTCGGGCGCGCCACGGTCGCCGCGGCCACGATCGTGGCCGCGATCGCCTCCGGCGAGGCCGACAGGGGTGACGCGTCGACGGTGGTGTAGTTCGCGTGCAGGGCGTGTGCCTGGCGCCTGTAGGGGCCGTCACCGGACTGGGTGAGGGCGGACTCGCGGGAGATCGTGTTCCATTCGGTGGCGACGGGGCCCGGCTGCACGATGACGACGTCGATCCCGTGCGGGGCGAGCTCCAGCCGCAGGGAGTCGCTGAAGCCCTCGACGGCGAACTTCGTCGCGTGGTACCAGGCGCCCAGCGGCTCGTAGATGCGACCGCCGATCGACGAGACGTTGATGATGCGCCCGCGGCCGAGCGCCCGCATGGTCGGGAGGACGAGCTGGGTCAGCCGGGCGAGCCCGAAGAGATTCACCTCGAACTGACGGCGTGCCTCGTCGAGCGGCGTGTCCTCGACCGCCCCGTATGAGCCGTACCCGGCGTTGTTGACGAGCAGATCGATGCGGTGGTGTGCCGCGAGGATCTCCTCGACGGCCGCGCGCATCGACGCGTCGTCGGTGACGTCGAGGGCGAGAGCGTGGCCGCCGGCGGCGACCAGATCGGTCATCCGATCCACGCGGCGCGCGGCGCCGTAGACCGTCCACCCCTTCGCGATCAGCGCGCGGGCGGTGGCGTGTCCGATCCCGGACGAGGCGCCGGTCACGAGGGCGACGGGGGTGGGCATGCGGGCTCCTCTGCGTCGGCGGCACGGGCTCCCAGCCTATGTGGCGGCGTGCAGGCTAGGCCGCGGCGGCGCCACGTGCGGTCTGCCAGGCCAGCCATCCGCGCGCGGCGGCGAGCAGCTCGCGCGCGGGCTCGGTGTCGGGCGCCCAGGACTCGAAGCCGTGCGGGGCGCCCGAGACCTCATGCAGGGTCGTGTCGACTCCCGCCTCGTACAGCCGGTCAGCGTAGGCGACGACCTCGTCGGCGAACAGCTCGATGTCGGACACGTACAGCCAGGTCGGGGGGAGCCCCGCGAGATTCTCCCGACGAGCAGGCACCGCGTATGCCGGGGTCGTGCGTGCGCCGGGGGCCTGCCCGAGGTAGGCGGCCCAGGCCGCCGTGTTCGACCGGCTCGACCAGATGTAGTGGTCGTCGGCGCGCGGCTCTCGACGCGCCGCCGTGCGGTCGTCGAGCATCGGGCACAACAGCCACTGGGCGAGGACCGGCTCCCGCTCGTCGCGCAGCCGTTGGACGAGTCCGGCGGCGAGCCCGCCGCCTGCGCTCTGTCCCCCCACCGCGATCCGGTCGCGGTCGGCCCCCAGTTCGCTCGCGTGCGCGCGCAGCCAGCGCCACGCGGCGCGGCAGTCGTCATGCGCGGCCGGGAAGGGATGCTTCGGGGCCAGGCGGTACTCGGGCGACACGACCACCATGCCCAGCTCGCGCGCTGTCTCGGCGCACAGTCGGTCATCCATCTTCGCGACGCCGATGACGTATCCGCCGCCGTGGATCCACAGCAGCGCGGCATCCGAGGTCTGCGCCTCCGGCCGGTACACGCGCAGCCGGGCGCCCTCGGCCTCGATGGTGGTGCAGGTCACGCCGTCGACCTTCACCGCCGGCATGAGCGCCATGCCGGCGCGTGCCAGGGCCCGACCCCACCCGGTGTCGGCGCGCGGCGCGGGCAGACGTGTCGTCGCCTCACGCAGTGCGGGATCGACCTGCTCGATGTTCACTCGGGTTCCTCCTCGGCGGGCGTCGGGTCCGCCACGCTCATTGTCACCGCGACGCGCGTCGCGGCGGGCGCGCCACGCGGCCACCTCCGACTCGACGTCGCGCAGGGGCGTCACCACGGGCGGGCCGCCCTGCAGCTGCATGCGGGCGAGTCGGACCCGCGCGTTGAAGTCGTCCAGCACCTCGCGCACGTCGGTCTCCCGCGTCAGCGCGTCCAGTCGGTCGTCGAGCTCGGCGCTCTCGGTCCGCAGCATCAGAGCGGGTGGACCCAGGCCGGTGAGCCTCTCGCTCTCGATCTTGCGTCGGATCCACCAGTCCGGGTCGTGCCCGCGGCCCAGCCCCGGGATGGGCTTGCCGGCGCCCGGCAGGTCGTCGAACTCGCCGCGGCGGATCGCCTGCTGGATGGTCACCTCGATGTACGCCGCCCGGTCGCTGGACGTCGGGGTTCCCGCCGATCCGCGCGACTCTGACGCCTGCTCGGGCTGCTCGCCCAGCTCTTCGCGCCGCCACCGGTCGATCCGGTAGCGCGCGGCGTCCTGGCGCGGGTCCTCCACCCGCACAAGCTAACCCGACCGGCCAGGGGCGTGGACCTGTCGCGGTGCCGGAGGGATACCCCGCTCAGCCCTCGCCGCCGAGATTCCCCGTCAGCCGGGCGTGCATCGTCGCGCTCGCCTCGTTCATGCCCTCGATCACCACGCGCTTGCCGTGGTTCTCGTACTTGGTGACGATCGCGTCGAGCGCGGCCACCGTCGAGGCATCCCACACGTGCGACTGCGACATGTCGACGACCACGCGGTCGGGGTCGTCGGCGTACTCG
>JAUHYM010000214.1 GCA_030426515.1 Actinomycetes bacterium | reverse complement strand
GCCTCGGGCTGTCGCAGGAGCGGGTGAGTCAGATGTTGCGGTCCGGCGAACTCGTCGGGCGACGGATCAGCGCGCGGGGCTGGCTCGTCGACCTCGCCTCCGTTGGCGAGCGCGCGCGCATCGCCACCGATGGCGGCCGGCCCTGGTCTGAGAACCGGGTGCGATCGGTCGTCGATGCGCTGTCGACGGGTGAGACCAGCGACACAAGAACGCGGGAGCTGATCCGCACGACGGAGACCGACGTGTTGTGGCGCAGACTGGCGCAGTCGGTGACGGTGCGACGCTTCACCGCCCGGCATCCGGATGTCGCGCGGGACGCTCTGGTACCTACGGGCGAATCCGCGATCGAGGTGCTGGGAGAGCGGCTCGTCGGGCAGTCTGACACGATCCAGGGGTACCTTCGCGAGGGCGAGCTGGACGACCTCATCGACGACGCCGGACTGGTGGAGCACGGCGAGGGTGGGGTTGCGATCCACGCGTTCCGATCCGGCGACCGTTCCTGGATCTCCGGCGAAACGGCCCCGCGCGCGCTCGTCGCCGTGGACTGCGCCCGGTCTGCGCCATCCCGCATCCGATCGATCGGAGTGAGCGCGCTCGACGGGATGAGGCAGGCGTGGCTGGCGCGGAACACCTGATCGTCGTCCCGGACGCCGAGCGTCCTTGGAGCCTGCTGTTCGAGATCGCCGAGGTCACGACCCCGGGGGATTGGGTGCTGGTTGGTGGGCTCATGGTGCACGCGCACGCGTTGCGTGCCGGAGTCACGGCTTCGCGCCCGACCGAGGATGTCGACCTGCTGCTGAACGTTGCAGCAGCAAGCGTCGGCGCAGTCGCTGGACCGTTGCAGGACATCGGGCTCCGCCCGGCGGAGTCTCTTGGTCGCAGGGTGCTGCACCGGTTCCGACGGGGTGACGAGTTCGTCGATGTCATGGTGGAACGAGGCGCATCCGCGCGATGGGTGCGGCGAGCGATCTTTCAGGCTCCCGCCGCCTGGCAGGCGATCGATCGCCGAGACTGGTACGACTTGCAGGGGGCAGATCGCGCCGTTCGCATCGCCGTGCCCGATGCCCTCGGCGCGATCGTCGCGAAGGCCGCCGCATACGCCGTCGACCAGCGCGACAGAGGCCGACACCTCGACGATCTAGCGGTGTTGCTGGCCGCCGCCGGAGGCCGGCGCGGGCTCGGCCTGGACCGGCTCACCCGACGCGATAAGCAGCACCTGCGGCCCGCGTTCGCTCAGCTCGGCGACAGCGGCCACGACGCCTGGATGGTTCTCGATGCCAACGACCGCGCCATCGGGCAACGCGCAGCGGATGCGATCATCGCAGCTATCTCCGCGACCTGAAGAGGCCCTCAGCAGCGCCGAAGCGCCGCCGCGTCTCTGTCACGAATAGACCGGCTGACCTGGCCGAGGACGCTGTTCGCGACGACAGAACCCGCGGACTCATGCGCGCCGGGTGATGGCATCGTCCAGTCGCTTGACGAGGACAAAGAAGGCGTCAGCGGCCCGCTGCTCTTCTGTGCGCGCGTTGGGTGTTGCTCCGGGGAGGAAGCTACGCATGTCGTCGGCGTGCAACTCCGCCGTGACTCTTCCGAGCGCGTGCACGAGCGCGGCGCCGCTATCGCCTGCCAACGGGCCTTCGAACCTGACCATCCCGTCGACTTCTTCGGAGTTCTCCATCAGAGCTGTCAGTGCTTCAAGGAGCAATCCGGCGGGTTCGCCTTCCACAAGGACATCAGTGTTCGTCATGCCGCCACGCTACGACGCGCCTCCGACATCCCGACATGCTCGCTGCGGTGGCCGACGAGCCGGGGTCACCAAGAAGAACCTCGCTGCGCGAATGGCGCCCACGCGGCGCATTCATCTCGGCTCTCGAGCCCAGCGACCTCGACCGCTCCGCGCCTCTGTCGAACCGCTCGGCGGTGTCGTGGTGTTCGCCGCTACGTGCGGGGGGTGACGCGGATCCACGCGACAGCGTGGGCGGCGAGCGTCAGCCCCGACGCCAGGTCGACGGGCTGGTCGGCGAGGATGTCGGTGGCATCCGGCCAAAACCCCGACAGCGTGACCGAATCGACGTGCACGGGGTGATCGCCGACGTTGGCGAGGACGAGCACACGGTCGGCGAGCGGCGCCACGCCGGGTCGCTGGTAGCCGAGCACCGCGTCACTCGGGACGTGGAACGGGATCAGCTCGGTGCCCGCGAACTCCGGGGTGGCCTGCCGAACCTCGATGAGGCGGGTCAGCCGGCGGTACACGCGCCCCGCCGTCGTCTCGGGGTCGCTCCTCTGGTCGTAGGCATCGGCGGGTCGGCGCGGGCGACCCACCCACCGCGCATCGCCGGCGGTGGCTTCGTCGTCGCGGTACGCGTAGTCGTTGAGCTGTGCGACCTCGTCGCCGAGGTACAGCAGTGGGATGCCGCCGGTGGACAGCGCGATGGCGTGGGCGAGGATGACCCGGTCCTCACCGCCGTCGTCGCCGGCCTCGATCCCGGCGAGGGACGCGGTCGTGCCTGCCACGCGCGCATCGCCGGTTTTCGGGTTCTCCTGGAACGGTACCCCGCGGGCGAAGGAGCCCGACGTGCGCGCGTTGTAGAAGTCGTTGAGGAACCGTCGATGGCCATAGCCGTCGATCCCGAGTGCCGCGGCGTCCTCATCGGCGAAGGTCCAGCCGATGTCGTCGTGGCTGCGTACGTAGTTGACCCACGCGGTGCCGGGTGGCAGCGCGTGCCGCTCGTCGAGCGCCTTCTGCAGCAGCCGCGCGTCCCGGGTGGCCAGTGACTCCCATGTGAGGGCCATCTGCAGCGGGTTGTACGACAGCTGGCACTCCTCGGGCGAGATGTACTCGATCACCTCGTCGGGGTGGACGATCGCCTCGGACTTGAACAGGACCGCCGGCGCCGCGATGCGCAGCAGGGCGTTGAAGGCCTGCAGGAGCAGGTGCGCCTCGGGCAGAGACTCGCAGCTGGTGCCCAGCCGCTTCCAGATGAACGCGACGGCGTCCATCCGCAGGATCTCCACGCCCTGGTTGGCGAGGAACAGCATCTCGCCCGCCATCGCGGCGAACACCGCCGGGTTCGCATAGTTGAGATCCCATTGGAAGTGGTAGAACGTGGCCCAGATCCAGCGTCCGTCGGGCAGCGGGACGAAGGCGCCCGGGTGGTCGTCGGGGAAGATCTCGCGCACCGTCTGCTCGTACGCGTCGGGCATCACTCGATCGGGGAAGATCAGGTAGAAGTCCTCGTAACCTGGCTCGCCGGCCACCGCCCTGCGCGCCCATTCGTGCTCGCTCGAGGTGTGGTTGAAGATGAAGTCGACGACGAGCGAGATGCCCGCCGACCGCAGCTCGGCGGACAGCTCGGCCAGCTCCGCCATCGATCCCAGCGCGGGGTCGACCTGCCGGTAGCTCGAGACCGCATAGCCGCCGTCGTTTTTGCCCTCGGGGGAGGCGAACAGCGGCATGAGGTGCAGGTAGGTCAGCCCGAGCTCCTGGAAGTACGGGATCTGGTCTCGGATGCCGGACAGACCCCCGGCATAGCGGTCGACGTAGCACACGCCGCCCAGCATCCGCGGTGACTGGAACCAGGCGGGGTCGCGATCGCGCTGCGCATCGCGGGCGCGCAGCTGCGGCGGGCGCGCGGCCCAGGAGCGTGCGGCGACGAGGACGACCTCGGTGAGCGCCTCGCGCGCATCGGGGCGATCGCCGTACAGGCGCCAGAAGAGCCCGTGCAGACGCGGGAAGTGCTCGGCGAAGCGCCGCGTGAACGCGTCGTCGAGCCGGCCGACGGCGTGCTCGATCGCCGACAGCGCGTGCGCGGCATCCTCGTC
>JAUHYM010000024.1 GCA_030426515.1 Actinomycetes bacterium | reverse complement strand
ACGAGGTGCTCGGGATCGACGATCGGCTGAGCCCCGACGAACTCATCACGCGCGAGCGCGTGCGCGCTCTGGTCGACGTCGAGGTCAAGCCGCACATCGCGGGGTGGTTCGACCGCGCCGAGTTCCCGAGGCACCTCGTGCCCGCCCTCGGCGAGATGCAGCTGCTCGGCATGACCCTCGAAGGGTACGGATGCCCGGGCCGCAGCGACGTCGAGTACGGACTCGCCGCGATGGAGCTCGAGGCCGGCGACTCGGGGCTGCGGACCTTCGCGTCGGTCCAGGGGTCGCTCGTGATGGGCTCGATCCATCGCTGGGGCTCCGAGGAGCAGAAGCAGGATTGGTTGCCGCCGCTCGCACGCGGCGAGAAGATCGGATGCTTCGCCCTCACCGAGCCCGACGCCGGCAGCGATCCCGCGAGCATGCGCACCTTCGCCCGGCGCGACGGCGAAGACTGGGTGCTGTCGGGGTCGAAGCGGTGGATCGGCATGGGCACGATCGCCCACATCGCCGTGGTGTGGGCGCAGACGGATGCCGGGGTGCGCGGATTCCTGGTGCCGACCGACGACCCCGGCTTCGAGGCATCCGTTCTCGAGCCCAAGGGGTCGATGCGGGCGTCGATCCAGACCGAGCTGCGCTTCGACGACATCCGGCTGCCCGCCGACGCGATGCTGCCGGGGGCCGAGGGGCTGCGCGGCCCGTTCTCGGCGCTGAGCGATGCCCGGTACGGCATCGTGTGGGGAGCACTCGGCGCCGCGCGCGACAGCTTCGACGCCGCGCTGACCCACGCGCTGCGCCGTGAGCAGTTCGGCCGGCCCATCGCGGGATTCCAGCTCACCCAGCGCAAGCTCGTCGACATGGCGGTCGAGCTGCACAAGGGTGCGCTTCTCGCGCTCGAGATCGGGCGCGCGAAGGATGCCGGAACCGTCACCCCCGCGCAGATCTCGCTCGGCAAGCTCAACAACGTGCGCGAGGCCATCGCGATCGCCCGCGAGGCCCGCACGATCCTGGGTGGCGACGGGGTGCTGCTCGACAACGCGCCCATCCGCCACGCCGCCAACCTCGAATCGGTGCGCACCTACGAGGGCACCGACGAAGTGCACACCCTGATCCTCGGCCAGCACCTGACCGGCATCCCCGCGTTCCGCTGAGGTCGTGGCACTCACTCGGATCGCGCGAATCGGCGAGGAACCACAGCCGTCGCGAGACACCACGAGCGCGGGTGTTTCCCGCGCTCGATCTGATTTCTCGCCCGGGTGTCGACGGGCTGGATGCCGGAGATTCGGCCGGGCGGGAAGCATCCGGTACCATAGGACGGTTGTCCGCACGCCCGCGATCCGCGCGCAACCGGACGACGTGCAACACACCCTCCTGCTGCCGGGAAATGCCCGACAGCCGTTCAAGTCCGAAGGAGGTGGGTTAGTGACGCACCAGTACGAGCTCATGGTCATCCTGAGCCCCGAGATCGACGAGCGCACGGTCGCCCCGAGCCTCGACAAGTTCCTGAAGGTCATCACGAACGATGGTGGCTCGATCGACAACGTCGACATCTGGGGCCGCCGCCGTCTCGCGTACGAGATCCAGAAGAAGAACGAGGGCATCTACGCCGTCGTGAACTTCACCGCCACCAGTGAGGCGACGCAGGAGCTGGACCGCCAGCTCAAGCTCGACGAGCGCATCATGCGCACGAAGGTCCTGCGCGCCGAAGAGGCCATCGCGATGGTCGCCGCCGAGAAGGTCCGCGCCGACGAGAAGGCCGCCCGCAAGGCTGCTGCTCCGGCGAAGGCCCCCGCGAAGTCGTCGGCCGCCAAGGCCGCCGCCCCCGCCAAGGCTGCGAAGGCCTGACGCCATGGCCGGAGAGACGATCATCACCGTCGTGGGCAACCTCACGGCTGATCCCGAGCTGCGCTACACGCAGAACGGCCTCCCCGTCGCGAACTTCACGATCGCGTCGACTCCGCGCAACTTCGACCGTCAGACCAACGAGTGGAAGGACGGCGAAGCGCTGTTCCTCCGCGCGAGCGTGTGGCGCGACTTCGCCGAGCACGTCGCCGGTTCGCTCACCAAGGGCATGCGCGTGATCGCATCGGGTCGCCTCAAGCAGCGTTCCTACCAGGACCGCGAGGGCAACAACCGCACCGCGATCGAGCTCGAGGTCGACGAGATCGGCCCGTCGCTGCGCTACGCGACCGCTCAGGTCACCCGCACCTCGGGTGGCGGCGGCGGCCAGCGTCAGCAGGTCGCTGCCGACGAGCCGTGGGCGACCCCCGGCTCGCAGGGCGGCAACAGCGGCGGCAACAGCGGAGGCGGCGACGCCTGGAGCACCCCCGGCGCCAACTACGGCGACGACACGCCCTTCTAATCGGGCAAACCACAACTTCTCACTCTCAGTAAGGAATCCCCATGGCTGGAAAGTCGAGCGGCGACCGCCGCAAGCCGCGGAAGGGCGCGAAGAACGCCGCTCCCGCGAAGTCCATCCGCGTGGGCGTGATCGACTACAAGGACGTCGCCACGCTTCGCAAGTTCATCTCGGAGCGCGGCAAGATCCGCGCCCGTCGTATCACCGGTGTCTCGGTGCAGGAGCAGCGTCTCATCGCTCGCGCGATCAAGAACGCGCGCGAGATGGCGCTCCTGCCTTACGCCGGCGCTGGCCGCTAAGGAGTACCGATGGCAAAGCTCATTCTCACGAACGAGGTCGCCGGGCTCGGTAGCGCCGGTGACGTGGTCGAGGTCAAGAACGGGTACGCCCGCAACTACCTCATCCCCCAGGGCTTCGCGGTTGCGTGGACCCGTGGCGGCGAGAAGCAGGTGGCGTCGATCCGCGCCGCCCGCGAGGCGCGCGCGATCCACGCCCACGAAGACGCCGTGGCGCTCAAGGACGCCCTCGAGTCGAACACCGTCCGCCTGGCCGTGAAGGCCGGCTCGGAGGGTCGCCTCTTCGGCTCGGTCAAGCCCGCGGATGTCGCGGACGCCGTCCAGGCCGCGGGCCTCGGCGACCTCGACAAGCGCAAGATCCACATCACTTCGCCGATCAAGTCGACCGGCGAGCACGAGGCGACCGTTCGCCTGCGTGACGACGTGACCGCTGTGATCACCCTTCAGGTGGTCGCCGCGAAGTAGACGCGAACCGGGTCAATGCCGCCGCAGGCGGCGTGATCCCACAGGAGATCGAGTGCCGCCGAAGGCGGTGTACCGAGATCAGGATGCCGCGGGCCTTCGGGCTCGCGGCATCTTCGCGTTCGCGCGCAGCAACGGATGCCGCGGCGCCCCCGGGGCCGCGGCATCCGCATTATTGCGACGCGTGCGCGCGGGTCGCGCGGGCGACCGGTCCAGGCACGGTACCGGTCGCCCGCGAGGCCGTTACGCGGTGCGCCGCCGCACGAAGCGACCGGCGAGGCCGGCTGCCGCGAGCAGCATTCCGATCAGCAGCACGGGCAGGACGCCGGTGCCGCCGGTGTTGGGCAGCATCCCCGCCGTCATCGTGACGGCCGAGCCGCTTCCGTTGGTCCCGGGAGTGCCCGGGGTGCCGGGAGTGCCCGGGGTTCCCGGGGTTCCGGGCTCACCAGGGTCGCCGGGGTCACCAGGGTCGCCGGGGTCGCCGGGGTCGCCGGGGTCGCCCGGGTCGCCCGGGTCACCGGGAGTGCCGGGGCTTGTCGTCGAGCCGGTGGTGGTGGAGTCGCCGATCACCGAGACGGCGTTGCCGCCGATGGTGATCGGCAGGTTGATCGGCGCCAGGATCTGGGTGCCGCCGAGGATGGAGTCCTCGCCGTCGGTGATTCCGATGACGCCGCCTCCGGTGGTGCCGCCGGTGGTGGTGGCGTTCTCGCTGGTGGAGTCGCCGATGCCGCTGACGGCGTTGCCGCCGATGGTGACCGGGGCGGTGATGGGTGCGAGCACCTGGGTGCCGCCGAGGATGGAGTCCTCGCCGTCGGTGATCCCGATGACGCCGCCGCCGGTGGAGCCGCCGGTGGTGGTGGCGTTCTCGGTGTGGCTGTCGCCGATCACCGAGACGGCGTTGCCGCCGATGGTGATCGGAGCGGTGATGGGTGCGAGCACCTGGGTGCCGCCGAGGATGGAGTCCTCGCCGGTGGTCCAGCCGGCGGTGGTGCCGCCCGAGCCGCCGCCGGTGGTGGTGGCGTTCTCGGTGTGGCTGTCGCCGATCACCGAGACGGCGTTGCCGCCGATGGTGACCGGGACGTTGACCGGGATGATCGCCTGGGTGCCGCCGAGGATGGAGTCCTCGCCGGTGGTCCAGCCGGCGGTGGTGTCGCCGTCCGAGCCCGAACCCGAGCCGCCGCCGGTGGTGGTGGCGTTCTCGGTGTGACTGTCGCCGATCACCGAGACGGCGTTGCCGCCGATGGTGATCGGGACGTTCACCGAGACGATGCCCTGGGTGCCCGACAGCAGCCCGTCCTCGCCCGAGGTCTCCGCGACCACGGGGTCGGCCGTGGCGCCGCTCGACGGCTCGCCGCCGGCGGGCGCGGTGCCCCCCGACGTCCCGGCATCCGTCGACGAGCTGTCGCCGACCACCGAGACCGCGTTGCCGCCGACGGTCACGGGCGCGTTGACGGTGACGACCGCCTGCGAGCCGGATGCCGCGGCATCCTCACCCGACGTCGTCGCAGTGACCGGCGCAGGAGCCGGGGCGGGCGCCGACGTCGTGGCGCCTTCACTGGTGGAATCACCGATCACACTGACGGCGTTGCCGCCGACGGTGACCGGGAGGTCGACCTCGATGAGGGCCTGGGTGCCCGAGAGCAGCCCGTCCTCTCCGTCGGTCGTGAGCTCGGTCGCGTTCGCGACCGTTGCGCCGAGCAGCGTGATGCCGCCGGCGAGCACGGTGCCCAGCAGGGCACGCGTGAGAAACGCGTTCATGATGTAACTCCCCTTGAGTTGACGGTTGGATTGCGCGCGAGAGCGCGCGGTGGACTCGTGCCGCTCAGAAGGCGGCGCGGTCCCCGTCAGTCAGGGGAGACGTCGGTGCCGTAGTACGGCGCCCGCGGGATGCGATCGCCCTCAGGCCCAGCCCGCCGCGCCCAGGCACGGTGTGCGGCAAGCGGGATGAGGGCGAGAAGCCCCAGAGCGCCCAGGCTCGCAGAGGTGGAGCCCGATACAGATGTCGCGAGTGGACACACTCCGACACCGAGACCGAAGGAAGTCGTGGGAGCCGTCGCCGAATTCGAGGCGACGGAGGGATTCATGGCCCCGCCGGCGCGCACGTAGGCGGCGGCGAACTGCGGGGCGAAGAGGGCGGATGCCCGAACGAGCGCGCCATCGGCGGACACGGAGTTCGCGGCTCCGCCCAACATGGCGGGAAGCTCGAGGTCGCCCGGCAGCAGGCCGCCCGGCAGATCGCCCGGCAGGGCTCCCCCGGGGGTCGAGCCTCCGGGAAGCACGGGCGGAACGCCGGCGACGACATCGGTCGCCGTGTCGGTCACGACGGTGACCACTCCGCCGACGGTCGAGTCGACCGTTCCGGCGAGGCTTTCGACGGCACCGGAGAGCCCGAGCGGGGCGACGATTTCACCGACGACCGGTGCGTTCTCGACCGCGCCGACGAGCTCGACGACGGGCGCCGCGACGGTCGAGACGACGTCGTCGGCGACGGTCTCGGCGACCTTCTCAACGACCGGTTCGACGACCTTCTCGACGGTCGCCGTAGCGACCTTCTTCACCGTCTCGGTGGTCTTCGCGACCACCTTCTGCACTGGTGCCGGAGCCGCCTCGACCACGGGCTTCGTGGTCTCGGTGACGACCGTCGCCGCGGTCTCGGTCACGGTCTCGGTGACGTTCGAAACGGCACCCCCCACGTCGCCGACGACGTCGGTGACCGTCGACGTGGTCGAAGCCACCGTCTTGGTCACGCCGCCGAGCAGCCCGCCCGAGTCGTCGTCGGATGCACGAGCCCCATCGCCGCCGATGAGCAGCGAGAGCAGGATCCAGGCGAACGCCAATCCGAGCCCGACGAGGGCTAGCTGGACCAGCCTCGGCGTCTGCCTGGCGGTTGCGGATTCCACGTTCACCTCCCACGACGAATAGAGCGTCACGTGTTCCGAGTGGATCACGTGCGAGGGGTGCCTGGACTCGACAAGCTACCCGCGCCGCCGTGCAGTTGTAAAGCCTCCGCGCCGAAAAGGTGTTCCTCGGGCGTGTCGCGCCATCGCGGGGCCGAGTTGCGGAAACGCGTCGGTTGTGCACAATCCTCACCCTGCAGAGCCAACCTTCAAGCACCACTTCAATCACATCTCGATCCACAGGCTGTGAGTCAGAGAAGTCCAGATCAAGAGCGTTTTATTCTTGAGCGATCGGCATTTCCCGGGGTGTTCTCCACAGGCGTTGTTCACAGGCATCCCGGCGTTTCACGCAGGCTTTCCACACAGTTATCCACAGGGTGTGTTGCACCCCGGAAACCGCATCTCTACCGTGGGGTTCGGCCTATCGGGAGGCGCGCAGGGGGCACGTCTCGAAACTCGATGTCGGGGGTTCATGCTCTGCTCGAGCATGCGCAGGCGGATGCTGCGGCATCCGCTGAACTGGGGGGTTTCTGCCCGTGCCCGAGGCCGGCGTGCGCGAGCGTGCGTGAAGGATGCGACGAGACGAGAGGACGCGGATGTCGATCGCCGATATCTCCGAGGACCGCCTGGGGGGACCTCGTGAACCGGAGCGGACGCCGCCCCACGACCTGCTGGCCGAGCAGAGCGCGCTGGGCGGCATGCTGCTCTCGAAAGACGCCGTCGCCGATGTGCTCGAAACGCTGCGCGGCACCGACTTCTACATCCCGAAGCACGAGCTGATCTTCGAGGCGATCCTCAGCCTCTACTCGCACGGCGAGCCCACCGACGTCATCACCGTCACCGACGAGCTCATCAAGACCGGCGAGCTGCAGCGGGCCGGCGGCGCCGACTACTTGCACTCGCTCACCTCGATCGTGCCGACCGCGGCGAACGCCGCCTATTACGCGTCGATCGTCGCCGAGCGCGCGCTGCTGCGCCGGCTCGTCGATGCCGGCACCCGCATCGTGCAGATGGGGTACTCAGGTCAGGGCGACGCGGTCGACCTCGTCAACAACGCGCAGGCCGAGATCTACGGCGTCGCCGGACACGAGACCGCCGACGACTACGTGCCGCTGACCACCGCCGTCGACGCCGCCGTCGAAGAGATCGAGGCCGCGCGCGGTCGCGACGGCCAGATGACCGGAGTGCCCACCGGGTTCCAGCAGCTCGATCAGCTCACGAACGGTCTGCACGCGGGGCAGCTCGTGATCATCGCCGCGCGACCCGCGCTCGGCAAGTCGACGGTCGCGCTCGACTTCGCACGCTCCGCGGCCATCAAGCACGACCTGCCCACGATCTTCTTCTCGCTCGAGATGGGGCGCAGCGAGATCGCGATGCGCCTGATGAGCGCCGAGGCATCCGTACCGCTGCAGAACATGCGCAAGGGCACGCTCGACTCGCGCGACTGGACCACGATCGCCGCCACCCGCGGGCGCATCAACGACGCACCTCTCTATATCGACGACAGCCCGAACATGACGCTCGTCGAGATCCGCGCGAAGTGCCGGAGGCTGAAGCAGCGCAACGGGCTCAAGATGGTCGTGATCGACTACCTGCAGCTGATGACCAGCGGCAAGCGCGTCGAGTCGCGTCAGCAGGAGGTCAGCGAGTTCTCGCGTGCGCTGAAGCTGCTCGCGAAGGAGCTGCAGGTTCCGGTCGTCGCGCTGTCGCAGCTGAACCGTGGCCCCGAGCAGCGCGCCGACAAGAAGCCCGCGCTGTCGGATCTTCGCGAGTCGGGCTCGCTCGAGCAGGATGCCGACATGGTGATCCTGCTGCACCGCGAGTCGGCCTACGAGAAGGAGAACCCCCGCGCCGGCGAGGCCGACTTCATCGTCGCCAAGCACCGCAACGGCCCGACCGACACGGTGACGGTGGCGTTCCAGGGTCACTTCTCGCGCTTCACCGACATGGCGGTCGTGTAGGGAATGACCAACAACGACGACCCGCGCGCCTTCGGCGAAGAGACGGCCGGCGCGGAATACGATGAGGGAACCGCTAGCGTCACTGCTGAATCCCCGGAGGCTGCGATCGTTCGTGTCGAAATTGAACGGCGGCGCCAATACACGGAGCAACGGTGGGAGGCGCTCAATTTCCTGGCGCAGGACTTCAGCGACCTAGCTCCTATCGCTGACCGGGCCTTCATCTACGTGACGGGCTCAATGGCGCGTGGAGAGGCCACCGAGGGCAGCGACCTCGACCTCTTTGTCGTCGACTGCCTCGGACAAAGCGGCGAGTGCTCCCCATCCAACGCCGCGTGCGACCATCTCAACTACGTCGAGACCGCACGGCTAGTCGCGCATCTCGATGATGTTCGTGACGATGCCGAGTTCCGACCGTTTTCACGTGGGGGCCAGTTCATCCGTACGCATCACCTGAACCGCATTGTGGAGTTGACGGGTGATCCGCAGGATGATGCGGAGAACGCCTTCACTGCGCGAATTTTGCTCCTCATCAACTCGCGGCCGCTATGGAACCAAGCTGCCTACGACGTCGCGAGGTCGCGCATTCTTGATCACTACTGGGCGATGCAGCAGCCCGACGAGAACTTTCATCCCATCATGCTGATGAACGACCTGAGGCGATGGTGGTCGGTCGTCTGTCTGAACTTTGAGAGGTTCAATCGCCGTCAACCCATGGAGGACGGTACTGCCGTCTCGCCACGAGAACGAAGACTGGCCAATCTCAAACTGAGGTACGCGCGGGCGATGGCTGCATTCTCGCCAATCTTGGCGCTCATTGACGTGTCAGACACAGATGGGCGAGTCTCGCGGGCGTCCGTTGAACACATACTTCGGCTGTCGCCCGTTGAACGGCTGGAAGAGATCCAAGGCGCTCACCAGGCGCGCGAACTCACCGTGTCGCTCGTCGATCGCGTCCTCGACGCCTATGACGCTTACCTGACGTTCATGAAACTGCCCACGGACGATCAGGAGCAGATCGTCTCCATTGATTCCGAATGGAGGGTTATCAAGGGCGACGCCTACACGTTCCATGAAAGCTTCGTCGCGCTGTACCGGGCCGTCGGTGAGGGCCGATTGCTGTACGAGTACTCACTCATATAGATAGGAGAATGAAATGACGCATGATGAGATGGTCGATCACCGTCAGTGGCTGGAGAGCATCGCGGGTCAGTTGGATCGATTGGTCGAGGAGGCGTCGTCGGGGCGGAACATGATATCTGCCGAATCCGACCCTCGACTCGCGGCTGGCATGTCTCGCCTTGCGAAAGAAGTATCTGAAGCTGCGACGGTCGCGAGAACGCTCGCAATCGCAACTACGCAAGCGGGTCGCTGATCGAGTTCCGTGGGCCGCTCCCTGAGAAAGTAATTGTGGAGTGGCCTGTCCTAAACGGTCTGCAGTTACTCGAAGCGTCGGGTTACCGCGCGGATGCCGATTCGACTCTGTCGTCAGCGGACCTGCACGTCACCTTGCTCTACGTCGGCAAAGTCACCGACGTCGTTCTTGAATTGCAGAAGCTTGGCGCCCCGAGGTCAGAGCATTTTGTCGAGGACTTGACGGCAAGGCTAGGAGATCTGCCTGGTGATCAAGTTCAGGTTGCCCGCGCTACGGGCACCGCACGCCTGGAGTTCGGCGGTGTCGCTCACGACGTACTCCTGCTCGAAGTGTCATCGTCGATGCTTCTAGCTCGCAAAGCCGCCTGGGATGCGCTAGTCGGGGCGCTTGCTCACGCTGGTATTAGCGATCCAGAAGAGTTCGTATGGGAGTCACGCGCGATAAACGCACCGACGCGGGGTTGGAATCCACATGTGACGATCGCCCGTGGCAACGCGGTGGGTGAAGGGAGCGGCGGGCTGCGATCGGTTGGGGACGTGTTGCTGGGTCCAGCGCGATTGCACCGCTCCAGTGAGTAGTCCCACCTATTGGCCACTCGGAGCCCTCGCCCGCCAGGCATGAGCCGAGACGGCTCAATACGCCCACTCCCACCCGTTGGACGCGCCCATCGTGAGCACGACGGCGCCGTGGTCGGTGGGCAGGTCGAGCACGATCCAGCCCGAAACGCTCTGGCCCGGCCCGATGTCTGCCGGCAGCTGGTCGGCGGCATCCAGGCACCAGAGCGCATTGCCCATCGGGTCGTTCACCCGCTTGTCGTTCGCGTCGAACGCCTGCCATGCCCACTGCGAGAACGACAGACTGCCGATCTCGTCCTGTGCCAGTTCGGGCGTGGTCTCGACGTTGAGGTGGATGCCGACGAAGTGACCGTTCTTCGAGGCGTCGGCGAACTCCGCGGTGCACTCGATGTCGACGACGATGTCGGTGGCGGCGAACTGAGCGAGGACGACACTCGAGTCCTCGGACAGGGTCACCCCGGCGAGCTGCCCGAGCTGCTTGACGAGGTTGCCGCGGTCGTTGACGACGCGTTCGCCATACGTTGCGGATGCGTCGTCTGTTTCGGTCGGCGTCGGCTCCGCAGTGGCGGTCGCGACCGGAGCGGTGTCGGGCAGGTGCTCGGCATCAGGCTGTGCAGAGGGTGTGCACCCGGCGAGAGCGACGGCGGCAGCGATGGCCGCGACGGTGAGAGTGAGCGAGCGAGACATGATGTGTTCCTTTCGATCGGAGCGAGCGGACGGGCCGGTCCCCCAGACGAACCCGTCCGCTCCAGCGGGTGCTGACCCCGCCGACGACGAAGCTAGAACCAACCTCCACCGCCGGGCGGGGTACTCTGTGATAAGAGGGCTTATCAATTAATCCGCGCAACCATGAGCCAGACGGGATACCGTTGCGCCATGTCCACGATCGCGCCGACACAAGAAGCAGCCGCAGGCACTTCGCCGATGCTGGTGACGCTTTCGGGCGTGGCCGAGCTCGCGCGGGTGCGCCGGCCGGTCGCGAGCGTGTGGCGGCGTCGCTTCGCCTCGGGCGAAGACGCCTTCCCGGCCCCGATCGCTCAGCGCAGGGGAGCACCCGTCTTCGACGCCGCTGAGGTCGCCGAGTGGCTGGTACGCACGAGCCACGGCAACAACCCCGAGGCTCGGGCGGATGCCGCAGCGGCGGCAGCGCCCGCCGGCCTCGACTGGAGCAACCCGGCGCACCGCGCCGAACTGGAAGCGCTCATCGCGCTCTCGGCCCACCTCGATGGTCTCGATGGCTTCGAAGCAGACGAGTTGACCAGGGTCGCTCAGGGCGCGGATGCGGGCGACCAGTTCCTGCTCAGGGAGGTGACCGCGCACATCGAGCGCGCAGCGGACTGGACGCACTTCGCCGACGACTTGATCGATGCGGCGTACTCGCCGACGGGTGCGCTCGCAATCTGCCGGGCGAAACATAGGGCTCATGCAGCCGCCGAAGGTTCGACGGCTGCGATCTCCGATCCGGCACTCGAACTCGTCGCCGCGGTGACGACGGCGCTCGCGCGGCACGACGTCGAGCGACTGATCCTGGGCGGGGGTGTCGACGACGAGACCGCGATGCGGCTCACCGGTGACCTCGGCGACGAGGTGCAGATCGAGGTCGAACCGTCGCCCACGGCGCGGAGCATCCGTCGGCGGCTGCATGTGGCCGGCGTCTGGGTCGACGCGGCCGGCGGCGGCACGCGTGCCGTGCGGGTCGCTCGCATTCCGGTGCGTGCCGACGACGCGGCCGAGCGGATGCTCGCGGACGCCGATGACCTCGCGCTCTCCATGCGCGAGGAGGACGTGGCTGTGCTGATCGGTCCGGCACGCGTGCTCATCGACGAGCTGCCCGCCCCAGCGAGGGCGGCACGAGACGACGTCCTCCGCTCCGGTCGGCTGCGCGCCGCCGTGCGGCTGCCCCAGGGTTTGGTGCACGCGGCGACGCGGGAAGCGCTCGCCCTCTGGGTGCTCGGAGCACCGACCGGTGACGTGCCGATCGACGGGCGATTCACCGCCGTCGCCGACCTCATCGACGGCGACCTCAACGAGTCCGCACGTGACGACCTCGTGAGCGACATCCTCGCCGGCATGGGCAGCGCAGCGGACGTCCGGGCACGCCGGTTCCGCTATGCGCGACTCGTGCGCACTCCGTCACTGCTGGCCCGCTCAGGCGCGCTGTTGCCGCCGCGCGCCTCGTCGCCGGGGTGGTCCGGCCGCGGTGCCGCGCTCGCCGCTCAGCTGGATGCTGCTGCGCGCGCCGCAGCCGACGATCTTCCAAGCGGCATCACGATCGCCGACGCAGCCGGCGACGGAGTCGAACCGCGTTCGCTCGCCGAACTCCTCGCCGATGGCCACGCGCGCATCGTCGCCGGCACTCGCCTGTCGCCGGACATCCACGCGGACTCCGGTCTCGTCGTCGTGACCGCGTCGCAGCTTGATTCGCCGAGCGGGGTCGAGCACACCAGGGTCGATCCGCTGGAGTTCGCGCAGCGTCACCCGTCGGCGCAGCTCACCCGTCCGGGCGACATCGTCTTCCGCACAGGCCCCACGGCGGCCGCGTGGGTCGACCGCGACGGATCGAAGGTGGTGGCGTACCCGGCCCGCGTGCTGCGGATCACCGCAGCCGACCCCGGAGGCCTCGTGCCTGAACTCGTCGCTGCCGATATCCCGACCCAGCCCGCCGGTCCGGGCGCGTGGAAGCGGTGGATGCTGCGCCGAGTGGCGCCGGGAGCCATCGCACCACTCCGTCGCACCCTTGCCGATCTCGCCGCTTCTCGCGCCGACCTTGAGAGCCGCGTCGCGAATCTCGACCACTACGTCGATACGCTGACATCCGCTGTGGCCGCAGGCGCCGTCGCTCTCACCGACCCGAACGCCGCGCCCGCGGCATCCGACCCGCAGTAAGGACGCACATGCCACGCACATCGAAAGCCGCCGCGCAGGCTCCGTCGACGATGAAAGAGCTGAAGGACACGCTCTGGAAGGCTGCCGACAAGCTGCGCGGCTCGATGGACGCCTCGCAGTACAAGGACGTCATCCTCGGCCTCGTCTTTCTCAAGTACGTGTCGGATGCCTTCGATGAGCGACGCGCGGGCATCCGCGCCGAGCTCGCCGCCGACGGGTACGACGACGACCAGGTCGCCGACATCATCGACGACACCGACGAGTACACCGGTCGCGGTGTCTTCTGGGTTCCGGCCAACGCGCGGTGGGGGTTCCTCGCCGAGAACGCGAAGGGGCTCGGCCCGTCGCTGGATGCCGCCGAGAAGTCGATCGGTGCGCTGATCGATGAAGCGATGGATGCCGTCATGCAGGCGAACCCGCAGCTGTCTGGCACGTTGCCGCGCATCTTCAACCGCGACAACGTCGACCAGCGCCGACTCGGCGAACTCGTGGACCTCTTCAACTCCGCGCGCTTCGCCGCGCAGGGGCAGGGAGGGTCGGACGGTCGCCGCGCGCGCGACCTGCTCGGTGAGGTGTATGAGTACTTCCTTGAGAGGTTCGCCGCCGCGGAAGGCAAGCGGGGCGGTGAGTTCTATACGCCGGCAGGAGTCGTTCGCGTGCTCGTCGAGCTGCTGCAGCCGACCCACGGGCGCGTCTACGATCCGTGCTGCGGATCGGGCGGCATGTTCGTGCAGGCCGAGAAGTTCATCGACGCCCACCACGGCGAAGGCAGCGACATCTCGGTCTATGGACAGGAGCTCAACGAGCGCACGTGGCGCATGGCGAAGATGAACCTCGCCATCCACGGGCTGTCGGGCAACCTCGGTCCGCGGTGGGGCGACACCTTCGCGCGCGACCTGCACCCCGACCTTCAGGCCGACTACGTCATGGCGAACCCGCCGTTCAACATCAAGGACTGGGCGCGCAACGAGGAAGACCCGCGGTGGCGGTTCGGGGTGCCCCCGACCGGCAACGCGAACTACGCGTGGATCCAGCACATCCTCTCGAAGCTCGCCCCGGGCGGCCAGGCGGGTGTCGTCATGGCGAACGGCTCGATGTCGTCAAACTCGGGCGGCGAGGGAAAGATCCGGGCCGAGATCGTCGAAGCCGATCTCGTCTCGTGCATGGTCGCGCTGCCGACGCAGCTGTTTCGGTCGACCGGGATCCCGGTGTGCGTCTGGTTCTTCGCGAAGGACAAGGGGGCTCGGGCCGGCGAGGTGCTCTTCATCGACGCCCGAAACCTCGGGCACATGGTCGACCGCGCCGAGCGCGCGCTCTCGGACGACGACATCGCCAAGATCGCCGGCACCTTCCACGCCTGGCGAGGGATTGAGTCGGATGCTGCGACCCTCGCGTTCCCGGAAGACCAGGACGTTGAGCGAGCCGAAGGCGAGACGAAACGCGGCGAGTACGCAGACGTCCCGGGGTTCTGCTACTCCGCACCTCTCGCCGAGATCAAGGCGGCGGATTACGCGCTCACACCGGGACGCTACGTGGGGGCCGCCGAAGCGGAGGACGACGGCGAACCGATCGAGGAAAAGCTCGCGCGGCTACGAGCTGAGCTCGAGGCGCAGTTCGCTGAGTCGGCACGATTGGCCGAGGTTGTGCGCGAGCAATTGGCGAGGCTCTCGTGAACTACCCGATCGGATCAATAGCGGACCTCGCGACTATTGAGATGGGTCAGTCACCAAAGGGTGAAACCGTACGACGCAGCCCGACTGGGCTGCCGCTCCTCAACGGTCCAACCGAGTTCGGACAACAACATCCGGTCCCAGCGCAGTGGACGGATGCGGGTGTCCGATTCGCGCGTCCCGGCGACATATTGTTCTGCGTCCGCGGCTCGACGACCGGCCGAATGAACCGTGCTGATCAGGATTATGCGATCGGCCGCGGTATCGCGGCATTGCGTGCGCGCGATGCTGTCGATAGTCGGATAGTGAAGTATGCGTTGGACGCGTCTCTGTCTGACCTTCTGGCCGGCGTGTCCGGCTCCGTCTTCCCAAACCTCTCTCGGGAACAAATTCTCCAACACCGCGTGCCGGTTCCCCCGCGGGCCGAGCAGCAGGCGATCGCCGAGGTGCTGGGCGCCCTCGATGACAAGATCGCCGCCAACACCGCCCTCGCCGCCACAGCCTGGGCGTTCATGGAGACGGAGTTCCGGGCGGTCCGAGCCGATCCCGAGTGCACACGAACTCGACTCGGCGCGATCGCGTCGCTCGAGTACGGCAAGGCGCTTCCTGCAAGTGTTCGCGAGTCCGGGGAGGTATCGGTTGTAGGGAGCGGTGGAGTGAGCGGCGTTCACTCGAAAGCTCTCATAGATCGCTCGGGCGTTGTCGTGGGCCGGAAGGGCTCGGCTGGCGCTGTCCATTGGGTCAGCGGGCCACACTTCCCGATCGACACCACGTTCTACGTGCGTGGAACCGACGATGCGGTCTCACAACCTTTCCTCTACTTCCTCCTGCGGACGCTCCGCCTGGACGAGATGAACAACGACTCGGCGGTGCCGGGGTTGAACCGATCCGAGGCTCTCGCCCTACCGATATGGCGTCCGACTCCGGCACGCCTCGCGAGCTTCACGGCCCAGGCAGAAGGGCAGATCGCACTTGTCGAAGGGATTGACCGCGAGAATCGGGCCCTCGCCGCCACCCGCGACGCGCTGCTCCCGCAGCTCATGTCGGGCAAGTTGCGGGTGCGCGATGCCGAGGCGGCGGCATCCGAAGCCGGCGCGTGAGCGCCATCAGCACCGAGACCGGATAGATTCACAAGACTGCACCGTCGCATGCACTTTGGGGGAGACATCGCATGACCAGTACGGCCGTGCCGCCTTCGGCGAGCGCCCACGCACCGAAGCCCGTCAAGAAGACACCGGTATGGGCCAAGATCCTGCTCGTCCTGGTCATCCTCGCGGTGATCGCCGGAGCCGCATTCGTGAGCTTCAACGTCGGCAAGTTCCTCGGCGCGACCGAGTCGCGCGACACCCAGGTCATCCGCTCGATCACCGGCGAGGAGCAAGTGATCCTCGTCACGGCTGGCATGACCGATGTCGAGGAGGAGCGCGCGGATGGTCTGAAGCTCGCCATCGGCGACTGGGACTTCTTCACTCTCCCGGGTAGCGAGCGTTCTGTGCTCGTGCGCTACGAGTACGACGCGAAGTTCGGCATCGAGGGGAAGGACGTCGGGATCACGCAGACAGGTGACGACTCGTACCTGGTCACGATCCCGAAGTTCGTCTACCTCGGCTACGCCAACCCCGATCTGAGCGTGGCGAACGAGGAGAACGGCCTCTTGAGCTGGACGACTCCCGAGATCGATACAACCGAGGTGTTCGAGGAACTGCTGTCGGAGCAGGCCGTGGAGCAGCACATCGACGGCTTCCGCTCGGTGCTCGAGGACCAGGCCGAGCTGTTCTACTCCAGGATCGTGCACGCCATCGACCCCGCGATCACGCTCGAGTTCGAGTTCACCGGCTGAGCACGCCCGCACCACGAAGGAAGATGACGACATGACCGACGAATCCGTTGCGCATGAGGAACCGAGCGATGAGCTTCAGCTGATCAGCGACGGCGATGGACTCGTCGTCTTCGGCAGCCCAGCCGAGATCGATCGCTTCGTCGCTGCCGCGGGAGTTCCGTCGCGTGAGCTGGACCTACGACCGCTGGGCACAGCAGTGGCGAGGGGCGGCTCCGCACTGCAGGCCGCGTCGGAAGTGTCGGCGAACGCGGGCCGGTGGATGAAGCTCACCGAGGAGTCGGCGCGAGCCGCGCAGATCGCCTCGTACGGCTCGAAGAGTTCGAGGTTCGTGGAGCGGGGAAACGACCTCGTCCAAGCCACGACCCGAGGTGCGAACGGCCAGTTCACGAAGAATCTGCAATTCATCAGGCCGGGGAAGGCGGGGGCGATGCTCACCAACCCCGCACTCCTCACCGGTGTCGGCGGCCTGATGGCGCAGTACGCCATGGAACAACAAATGGCGGAGATCACCGAGTACCTTGCCAAGATCGACGCGAAAGTCGACGACATCCTTCGTGCTCAGAAGGATGCGGTTCTGGCCGACATGATCGGCGTGGAACTGATGCTCGATGAGGCGATGGTCGTGCGGAGCCAGGTCGGTCGGGTCTCCGAGGTCACCTGGTCGAAGATCCAGGGGTCGGCATCGACGATCGCCCGCACGCAGGCCTACTCGCTGCGTCAGCTCGACGCCCTCGCCGAGAAGCTTGAGAAGGAGACGAAGATCGGCGAGATCGCCGATGTGTCCAGGCAGGCGCAGGACACGGTAGTCGAGTGGCTCGCAGTGCTCGCCCGTTGTTTCCAGCTGCAGGATGCAATGGCCGTGTTGGAGATCGACCGCGTGCTTGATTCCTCGCCCGAAGAGCTCGACCGCCATCGACTCGCTCTGCACACGTCGCGTCAGCGGCGAACGGACGCCATCGCGAAGGCGACAACGCAACTCGTCGCCCGAATGGACTCGGCGGCGAGCCGCGCGAACGCGAAGGTACTGACGAACCCCATCTCAGCCAAGACGGTCGTGAACGCGAGCAACGACGTCGCGGCCGGTGTCAAGGACCTGCACCTGACACTCGGGCTCGCAGACGAACGCGACTTTCTCGAGGCACGTCGCTGGTCCGCTGCGGCCATCGAGGCGCGCGATGGCGTGGTCGGCGCGAGCAAGGACGGGCTGCAGACCGTCGGCCGCTTCGGCAGCGACACGATCGAGAACGCCCGAATGTCGACCGGACGTCTTGCGGGCAAGATCGCCGACCGGCTCCAGCGCAGTGGAGATGCGCAGTCTTCAGACGCGAGTGCTGACGAGACATGAGCGCACTGCCCGAGTCCGCGTGGGAGCAGGATGCCCTCGACACCCTCGCCGAGCCGCTCGGCTGGCGGCCGGCCAGGGGTGAAGACATCGCACCCGGTAGCGGGGAACGCGACACCTGGGACGACCTGCTCATCCGCCCGCGCCTGCTCGAAGCGCTCCGCACCCTCAACCCCGGGGTTCCGGGCGAGTACTTGCAGCAGGCAGCCGCAGAGATCGCGGCACCCAAGTCGCAGGATGCGATCACCGAGAACCATCGCATCCACCAGTACCTCGTGGGCGGGTATCCGCTGAGCTACATCGACTCGGACGGCATCGAGCAGAACCCGCGGCTCCGGCTGCTCGGTGCCGACCCGTCCGACAACGACTGGCTGGCGGTCAATCAGCTGACCCTGCGTCAGGGCGACCTTCACCGCCGTTTCGACATCGTGTTGTTCGTCAACGGGATGCCGCTCGTCATCATCGAGCTCAAGCGAGCGGGTGCGGCATCCACCGGCGTGGCCCCGGCGCACGCGCAGCTGCAGACCTACCTGCGCGAGTTTCCGATGGCGTTCCGCTTCTGCGTGCTTACCCTCGCGAGCGACGGCCTGGAGGCGAAGTACGGCACGCCGTTCACGCCGCTCAACCACTTCGCGCCGTGGAACGTCGACGACGACGGAGCCCCGCTGACGCAGCCGCGCGTCGAGAACGGCCGCTCGGTCGAACCCATCGATGACGCTCTCAGCGGGCTCTTCAACCAGGAGCGCTTCCTGCAGCTCGTGCGCAGCTTCACGGCGTTCGACGAGAACGCCGACGGACTCAGCAAGCGCATCGCGAAGCCCCACCAGTACTTCGCTGTCACCAAGGCGGTCGGCTCGACGGTGCAGGCGGTCGAGACCAACGGCAAGGCCGGCGTGGTGTGGCACACCCAGGGGTCGGGCAAGTCGATGGAGATGGAGCTGTATGCGAACCTCGTGTCGCGGCATCCGAAGCTCAAGAACCCGACGGTGATCGTCGTCACCGACCGCACCGAGCTCGACGGTCAGCTGTTCCAGACCTTCGCCCAGAGCCTGCTGCTCGCCGAGAAGCCCGTGCAGGTGCGCGAGCGTGCGCAGCTGCGCGACGAACTCAGCAACCGGGTGACGGGCGGCATCTACTTCACGACGCTGCAGAAGTTCGGGCTGACCGATGCCGAGAAGCTGTCGGGCACGCAGCATCCACTTCTCACCGATCGCCGCAACGTGATCGTCGTGGTCGACGAGGCGCACCGCAGCCACTATGACGACCTCGACGGCTACGCGCGACACCTGCGCGATGCGCTGCCGTACGCGACGCTCATCGCGTTCACCGGCACCCCGATCTCGTTCGCCGAGCGCGACACTCGCGCAGTGTTCGGGGACTACATCGACATCTACGACCTCACCCGCGCCGTCGACGACGGCGCCACGGTGCCCGTCTACTTCGAGCCGCGGCTCATCAAGGTCTCGTTCGCCGAAGGCGCCACCGAAGAAGACATCGACCGCGCCGCCGACGAGTACACGCTCGGACTCGACGACACCGAACGAGCGCGGATGGAGGCATCGGTCGCCGTCGTCAACGCCGTCTACGGAGCCCCGGAGCGTATCGAGACCCTCGCCGCCGACCTGGTGCAGCACTGGGAAGAGCGGCGCGAGCGGATGAAGCCGTTCCTCGAGTCTCCAGGCAAGGCGCTCATCGTGGGGGGCACCCGCGAGATCTGCGCGCGTCTCTACACCGCGATCGTCGAGCTGCGGCCGGACTGGCATTCAGATGCCCTGGACTCGGGCCGGATCAAGGTCGTGTACTCGGGCTCGGCGTCGGACCAGCCTCCGGTGAGCGACCACGTGCGACGGGATTCCGAGAACAAGGCCATAAAGGCGCGCCTGAAGGATGCCGGCGACGAGCTCGAGCTGGTGATCGTCAAAGACATGATGCTCACCGGGTTCGACGCGCCGCCGCTGCACACCCTCTACCTCGACCGACCGCTCAAGGGCGCGCTGCTGATGCAGACGCTCGCGCGCGTGAACCGCACGTTCGAGGGCAAGGAGGACGGCCTGCTCGTCGCGTACGCACCCCTCGCCGACAACCTCGCGAAGGCTCTGTCTGAGTACACCGTCTCCGACCAGGAGAACAGGCCCATCGGCCGTGACGTCGACGAAGCCGTGTCGATCGCCACCGAGCTGGTCGGGCAGATCCGCGAGATGCTGACCGACTGCGACTGGCGGTCGATCGCGAAGCAGGGCGGATCGCGGGCCTGGCGGACCGCCGCGACGACGGCGACGAACTATCTGCGGGATCCCGCGAATCCGCTCAACGCCGCCGAGCTGGGCCCCGACCGTCTATCGTCGCGCTATCGCATCGCGACGGGACAGCTCGCCCGCGCGTGGGCGCTCGCGTCTGGTCGCACCGGCCTCGCCGAGCTTCACGACGAGATCGCCTTCTATGAAGAGGTGCGCGTCTGGATGGCGAAGTTCGATGCGGCCGATCGCCAGTCGCGCGACGAGCCCATCCCCGAAGAGATCTCGCGGCTCCTCAGCACGCTGGTCGCCGACTCGATCGCACCCGGCGATGTGCTCGACATCTACGATGCCGCCGGACTGCCGCGGCTCGCGCTCGACGACCTCGGTCCCGAGTTCCTGGCCAAGGCACAGGCGGCGCCGAACGCGCACCTCGCGATCGAGGCGCTGCGCAAGTCGCTCACGGATGCCGGCACCGCCGCGACGCGCGGCAACCTGGTGCGTCAGCGGGCGTTCTCGGAGCGCATTGCCGAGATCATGAACCGCTACACCAACCAGCAGCTCACCTCGGCCGAGGTGATCGCCGAGCTGGTGGAGCTGGCGAAGGAGGTCGCCGCCGAGGCATCCCGGGGGTCGACCTTCTCACCCCCGCTGTCGAGCGACGAACTCGCGTTCTACGACGCGGTCGCCACCAACGAGTCGGCCGTCGATGTTCAGGGCGAGGATGTGCTCGCGCAGATCGCACGAGAACTCGTGGCCGTCATGCGTCGTGATGTGCGCACCGACTGGACCGTGCGCGACGACGTACGCGCGAAGCTGCGCTCGTCGATCAAGCGGCTACTGGTGAAGTACAAGTACCCACCCGACAAGCAGCCCGAGGCGATCAAGCTCGTGATGGACCAGATGGAGTCGATGGCACCGCGGTACGCGGACGAGCGGGGAGGGTGAACCGCGTCGGCGGGCGGGACTGATGGCGTTCGCGAAGGACTCCGGGGTCGGCGAGCATCTTGTCATCACTCGCGTTACATGTAACAATCACCGCATGGCGGTTCGTGATCGGGTGAGCGAGTACCGGCACCGGATGCGTGCCCGGGGCTTTCGACCCGTGCAGGTCTGGGTTCCCGATGTTCGGACGCCTGCATTCGCGGCCGAGGCCAAGCGTCAGGCGGCGCTGGTTGCGGAGGCGGATCGGGCGACCGACGATCAGTCGTTCCTTGAAGAAGTGTCGGCGCCGTGGGATGACGAGTGATTCGAGGCGAACTGTGGACAGTCGCCGGAGGCGTCTACGCGTCCAAGCCGCGCCCTGCGCTGATCGTCCAGGATGACGCATTCGAGGCGACCGACTCCGTCACTGTCCTGCCTTTGACGAGCCACCTGATCGAAGCCCCACTGCTCCGCATCCGCATCAGCGCAAGCGAGATGTCGGGACTGGATCGCGACAGCGACGTGATGGTTGACAAGCTCACGACGGTGCGACGCTCGAGCGTGGCTACCCGCGTCGGTCGGCTGTCGACGGACCAGCTAGCCGAGGTTGAGCGCGGCGTAATGGCGTTCCTCGGATTCGCTCGCTGACTCGAAGGCATCGGGATTCGCCGCTTCGCGCTGCGCAAGTGATCTCAGCGCCAGCTCGTCAGCTTGTCGGG
>JAUHYM010000213.1 GCA_030426515.1 Actinomycetes bacterium | reverse complement strand
GTCGACGACGTTGCGGGTGTCGCCGTGCGCGAGGAGCTCACGGTCGTAGCGCGGGTCGGCGGGCCACGCGTCGGGACCGCCCGGCCACGGACCGACCCCGTGGGGCACCTCCGGTTCGCCGTCTGTGGCGTTCGTCTCGATCACGACGACACGGTACCCGAACCTCGCGACGCGTCCCGATCGGCCGGGCATGATGGCGCGGCGTCGGTTCCTCCACACGTCCGGTCGGTCCACCGTTCCCTCGACCCCAGAGCATACGGCGGCCGACCCTGGCATCCTGAGTCGAACCGCGGGATGATGAGGAGGTGCTGACCGTGACCGAACCCCAGGTGTGGACGCTCATCGGCGTCTTCGCCGCGGCGCTGTTCGGCATGCTGACGCTGGTGTCGACGATGTTCGTGCGCATGATCCGTGCGGAGTTCCAGAGCGTCCACCGCCGACTCGACCATCTTGACCGCGACGTGCAGGCCCTCATGCGGCACACCTTCGGGGTCGACCGCGGCTGACGGGCCCGCCCGGTGCCCCCGGTACCCTTGACCGGTGGCATCCCCCAGCCCCGCGGCCGACGACTACCTGAAGACCGTGTTCTCGCACACGGAATGGCAGGATGCGCCGATCACGCCCTCGGTGCTCGCCGCGAAACTCGGAGTGGCGCCCTCGTCGGTGACCGAGATGGTCAAGAAGCTCGCGTCGGCGGGCCTGGTCTCGCACGTTCCCTATGGCGCCGTGCGGCTGACCCCGGCGGGGAGCGCGCGGGCGCTCACCATGGTGCGCCGGCACCGCCTGATCGAGACGTGGCTGGTGCGCGAGTTCGACTACGCGTGGGACGAAGTCCACGACGAGGCCGAGGTGCTCGAGCACACCATCAGCGACCGGCTGCTCGACAAGATCGACGAGCGGCTCGGGCGACCCCGCTATGACCCGCACGGCGACGCGATCCCGGATGCCGACGGCCAGGTCCACCGGGAGCCGTTCGTGCTGCTCGCCGACGCCGCGATCGGGCACCGTGGCCGTGTCCTGCGGGTCAGCGATCGGGACCCTGCGCTGCTGCGCGCACTCGAGACCGCTCACCTCACCGTCGGCACCGAGGTGACGGTCGTCTCGCACACCGATGTGACCGTCGAGGGGGCGCGCACCGCTCTGCCTCCCGCCGCCGCCGAGGCGGTGTGGATCTCGGCAGGGTGAGGGCGGTTCAGCGGCGCTTCTTGCGCGCCGCGCGCTCCAGCGGCCAGCGGACGCCTGTCGCGCTCTCGCAGTAGTCCCACAGCCGGGTCGCCGTCGCGCGATCCCGCGTGACGCGCGCGGCCTTGGTGTGGCGCGGCTGCCCCCGCAGGGTGAAGCGCGGGCCGATGACGTCACCGCCCTGGATCTCGGGATCCACCAGGCCCCGCACCAGCGACCAGGCGCCGCGCTCCTTGGACTGGGTGATGGGCGACTGCAGCGCATCGGCGATGCGGGTGGTGCGACTGGGCTCGTTGACCCCGCGGACCCGGCGCGTGCGGCCGCTGGTCGAGTAGCCCGGGTGCACGATCACGCTGCGCACGCGCACTCCCGCCGAACGCAGCCGCCGATCGGCCTCGAGCCCGAGTGCGGTCGTGGCGATCTTCGACTGCGCGTATGCGCGCCACGGCGTGTAGTTCTCGCGCAGCTCGGGGTCGTCGGTCTCGTACGGGCTGAGCGAGGTGGCCATGCTCCCCAGCCACACCAGTCGGCCACGGCCGGCCGCCAGCGTCGTCAGCAGCTCGCCGCCGAGCACGTAGTGGCCCAGCGCGTTCGTCGCGAACACGAGCTCGTGGCCGTCGCGGGTCATCTCGCGCTGTCGGGGCGGGTGGACGATGCCGGCGTTGAGCAGCACCCCGTGCAGGCTCTTGCGCACGCGCACCGTCGCCGCCGCCGCACGCACGGATCCGGGGTTGCTGGTGTCGAGCAGCAGCGTCTCGATGTCGGCATCGGGGACGGTGCGCGTCACCGCCTCGCGGGCCGCCACGAGTCGGTTCGGGTTCCGCCCCGTCATGATGACATGCGCCCCGGCGTCGGCGAGCTGTTCGCAGGCGAAGAAGCCGAGCCCGGCGGTCGCGCCGGTGACCAGGTAGGCCCGACCCGACAGGTCGGGGAGGCGTTCAGGATCCCAGGCGAACTCTGCCATCACGTCGCCGCTCTCATCCGTGCCGCCCCTCAGCATCCTTCCTTCGAGACTAGGGGCAATCCTCACCGGCTGCGGCCGGGCCGCAGCGCCACCGCGGATAGAGTCACGGTGTGGGCGCACTCGACGACGGCGAACGGATCATGGCGAAGGACGCCGACACGTGGCGTGCCTGGCTGTCCGAGAACCACACGCGCACGGCCGGGGCATGGCTGGTGCGGCCGCGGCGCGGGTCTTCACTGGTGCTGGTGGGCTACGAGGACGCGATCCGCCACGCGCTGTGCTTCGGGTGGGTCGACGGACCGACCCGCACCTTCGACGACGAGATCGGGGGACTCTGGTTCTCGCCGCGCCGACCGCGCAGCGGCTGGGCGGCGACGAACAAGGCCCGCGTGCTCGAACTCGAACAGGCAGGGCTCATGCAGCCCGCCGGGCGGCGGGCGATCGAGGTAGCGAAGCAGAACGGCTTCTGGTCGGTGCTCGACAACTCCGAGGCGCTGCGCGAACCGGACGACCTGCGCGCGGCGCTCGATGCCGAGCCCGTCGCACGCGCCACGTGGGACGCCTTTCCGCCGTCGGCGCGCAAGCTCGGCATCGCGATGGTCGATCTGGCGATGCGCCCCGCGACCCGCGCGACCCGCATCGGGAAGATCGTCGCCGACGCCCTCGAGGGCAGGCGCCCATGAACGAGATCGAGCAGGCGCTGCTCTACGGCGTCGCGATCGTGACGATCCTGACCACCCTGGTGCTGTTCGTGTGGCAGTACTTCCGCAAGGACGACTGACCGACGCACCGCACCGGGGCTACTGCGGAGCGAGCCTCAGGTCGTCGAGGTCGATCGAGGCGAGCCAGGTGAGGCCTGCCGCTTCGACCGCGGCCTGGGCACCGGTCTTCCGGTCGACGATGACGGCGACCGCCACGACCTCGGCGCCCTCGCGTCGCAGCGCCTCCACGGCCTTCAGCGCGGACTGCCCGGTCGTGGAGGTGTCCTCGACGACGACGACGCGGCGGCCCGCGACATCCGCCCCCTCGATCTGACGGCCCCGCCCGTGATCCTTGGGCTCCTTGCGCACGACGAACGCGTCCAGCGGCGCGCCCGCATGCACCGACTCGTGCATGACCGCGTTCGCGATGGGGTCCGCGCCCAGGGTCAGTCCGCCGACGGCGACGATGTCGAGGTCGCCGATCAGGTCGAGCATCAGGCGACCGATCGCGGGCGCCGCGCGGTGGTCGAGCGTCAGCCGGCGCATGTCGACGTAGTAGGTCGCCTTCTTGCCGCTGGAGAGCACGAAGTCCCCGTGGAAGACCGCCTCGTCCTGAATCAGCCCGATGAGGGCCTGGCGGTCGGCTTCGAGCTCGGGCGTGGAGGCGACGGTCATGCTCCCGAGTCTACGGACTCGGGAGGGCTCGCCGAGAGCGGATGTCGGGTGCCCGCTTAGGCTGGTGCCATGCGCCTGGCCACCTGGAACGTGAACTCCATCCGCGCCCGCGTCGACCGCATCGTCGACTTCGCGGTGCGCGAGCACATCGACGTGCTCGCGATGCAGGAGATCAAGTGCAAGACCGAGCAGTTCCCGTTCGCCGCGTTCGAAGACGCCGGCTTCCACGTCGAGGCGCACGGATTCTCGCAATGGAACGGCGTGGCCATCGCCAGCCGCGAGCCGATCACCGACGTCGAGACCTCGTTCCCCGGCATGCCCGGGTTCGCGAAGGGCCACGAGGGCCCGGATGCTCCCCTCGAGGCGCGCGCGATCGCCGGCACGATCGACGGGGTGCGCGTGTGGAGCCTGTACGTGCCGAACGG
>JAUHYM010000212.1 GCA_030426515.1 Actinomycetes bacterium | reverse complement strand
GTCGCGCCCGCCTCGGCGGATGAGCTCGACCAGACGCTCGCCGCCGTCGGGGAGCCCGCCCCCGTGCCGGCCGAGGCCACGACGGAAGGGAGCCTGTGATGGAGAATCTCCGCATTCCCCTCGGTGACTGGGTCGAAGCGTTCGTCGACTTCCTCGGCGAGGTGCTCGGATGGCTGTTCGACGGCATCCGCACCGTGCTCGGCACGATCTACGACGGGCTCGACTGGGTGCTCACCACCCCGCCGTTCTGGGCCGTGATCCTCGTCTTCGCCGCGCTCGCGTGGTGGGTCAAGGGCTGGAAGCTCGCCGTCGGCACCGCCGCGGGGCTCTTCCTGATCGTCCTCGTCGACCAGTGGGATGCCGCCATGGACACCCTCGCCCTGGTGCTCGTCGCCTCGGCGATCGCCATCGCGATCAGCGTCCCCGTCGGCATCTGGGCAGCGCGCAACGAGCACGTCTCGCGCGCCGTGCGCCCCGTGCTCGACTTCCTGCAGACGATGCCCGCGTTCGTGTACCTGATCCCCGCCATCGTCTTCTTCGGCGTCGGCGCGGTCCCCGGCATGATCGCGACCATCCTGTTCGCGCTCGCCCCCGGCGTCCGGCTCACTGAGCTCGGCATCCGCGGGGTCGACAAGGAGGTCGTCGAAGCCGGCCACGCGTTCGGCGCGACCCCCGGCCGCATCCTCCGCCAGATCCAGCTGCCGCTGGCCCTCCCGAGCATCATGGCCGGTGTCAACCAGGTCATCATGCTCAGCCTGTCGATGGTCGTCATCGCGGGCATGGTCGGCGCCGGCGGCCTCGGTGGCGAGATCGTCCGGGCTCTGGGCCGCATCGACGTCGGCCTCGGCTTCGAAGCCGGCATCGCGATCGTGATGCTGGCGATGATCCTCGACCGGCTCACGTCCGCGCTCGCGAACAAGGGCGGCGGAAAGTCGAAGGCCCGCACCTCGTCGAACGACGAGGACGCGGACGACGAGGCCTCGGAGTCCGCCCCGCAGGCGGCCACGGCCTGACAAGTCCACACAGACCAGGCGGGTTCATCGCCCGCCGGAGGAACACGGACACCCCGTGTCCCTGACAAACAACGACCGATCCGCACACAGCACGCGGATGGAGAGGACGTCACCATGATGACCAAGAGAAAGCACCTCGCCTCGGGCGCAGCTCTGCTCGGCGCGTCGGCACTCGTGCTGGCGGGCTGCGCGAGCGACAGCGGCAGCGAGACCGACGGCGGCGACAGCGGCGAGAGCTCGGGCGCCGACCGCGCGATCGAGCTCGCCGTCTTCAACGGCTGGGACGAGGGCATCGCCGCGTCCTACCTGTGGGAGGCCATCCTGACCGACGCCGGCTACGAGGTCGAGCTGACCTACGCCGACGTCGCACCCGTCTACGCCGGTCTCGCCGGCGGCGACTTCGACCTGGTGCTCGACACCTGGCTGCCCCAGACCCACGCGGACTACATGGAAGAGTACGGCGACGACCTCGTCGACCTCGGCGCGTGGAACGAGGACGCAGCCCTCACCGTCGCGGTGAACGAGGACGCTCCGATCGACTCGCTCGAGGAGCTGGCCGCGAACGCTGACGCGTTCAACAACCAGATCGTCGGCATCGAGCCCGGCTCGGGCCTGATGGGCGCCATGCGCGACGCCGTCGTTCCCGGCTACGGCCTGGAGGACATGAACCTCATCGAGTCGTCGACCCCGGCCATGCTCGCCGAGCTGCAGTCGGCCACCGACGCCGGTGAGAACGTCGTCGTGACGCTGTGGACCCCGCACTGGGCCTACAACGCGTTCCCGATCAAGAACCTCGAGGACCCGCAGGGCACCCTGGGCGACGCCGAGGGCATCCACACGGTCACCGCGACCACGTTCGCCGAGGACTTCCCCGAGGTCAACGAGTGGCTCGAGACCTGGGCGATGGACAGCGAGCTGCTCTACTCGCTCGAGGACGCGATGTTCAACCAGTACGACGGCGACGACTACGGTCCCGTCGTCGAGCAGTGGATCTCCGAGAACCAGGAGTGGGTCGACTCCCTGACCTCCTGATCGGCGCACGCTGATGCACTGAGTCTTCGGACTCACGCGAGGGCGCTCGGCTTCGGCCGGGCGCCCTTCGCTGTGCCCGGGCGCCTTCGCGTGGCCGTCGCGTTGCCTGCGAGCTCTGGGCGCCGACACCAGGTCGGAGATCGTCACCATGTCGGGCCGATGGGCCGTCGAGTGCCCGACATCGTGGTGATCCCCGACGTCGTGTCAACCCCCGCGGCGTCAGGGGCGCGGAGGCTTGGGACGCACCACGCGGCCCGGGGCCGTGTCACCCCGCGAGGGCACCGGCCAGCGGGAGGATGCCGCGCCCGGAGCTTTCGCGGGGTGTGTCTGCGGGGCGGGCGGACTCGCCGGCGGGGGCGTCGTGCCGGCGCTGCTCGCGCCGGCTTGGCGCGGCGGCGCGGCGGCAGGCCGCTCACCCGCATCCGGGGCAGGTGTCGAACCGGTCTGCGGCAGCTGCAGCGACACCTTCTTCTCAAGCACCTCGATCGCGTCGTCCGACAGAAGGATGAGGCCGTCGAGCTCGTCACGCACGCGGCGGTATGCCAAGTGGCGCTCGGCGGGGGTCGCTGCCTGATCGACGGCGACGGTGAGAAGCTTCTTGGCCGTGTCGAGGCGCTTGCGCTCGACATCCGAGAAGGAGCTGTCCTTCACGCGTCGCGCCTCGCGCTCGGCGACGTCGAAGGCGACCTCGTAGTCGGTGACGGCGGTGCGATACTCGGCGAGCTGGTCTTTGGTCAGCTTGGTCTTGGCCGACGCCGGCCGCAGGCCGTCGGCGACCTTCTTGGCGCGCAGGAAGGCGGCGGTCAGCGGCTGGCGCCCATCGCTCATGGCGGGGAAGGCGATGAGCTTGGCGACATCCAGCTCGTAGTCGAGCCAGCGCGCGGTGATCGTGTCGTGCGCCTCGAACAGCTTCTCGAGCTGATCGGCCTGCGAGCGGGCGCGCCCCGCGCCGCGCGAGCTCTCGGCCCCGGTCACCGGAACGGGCGCCGTCCGGGCGGCGGTCTGCGCCGCCTTCAGCTCGCTCTTCGCGCGGATGATCTCCAGTCGGCGCTTGTGGCGGTGCCGCGCGCCCCGCTCCCAGGCACTGCCGACCCAGCCGATCACGCCCATCAGGGGAAAGATCAGCCACCAGAAGTTGCCCAGGAACTGGAACACGGGTTCCATGCCCTCATGCTAATCGGCCTGGGCGGCCGCCGCGCGGCGAGGAATCACCCGCCCGGGCGGGTCAGCCGACGAGCAGGGCGATAACGGTGGCCCCGCCGCCCACGAGGATCAGCGAGACGATGACGACCCACGCCACCACCTGCACCCGCCGCTGACGGGTCTCGCGGAAGCCGTCGTACTCGTCGTCGCTCATGCTCGCCAGTCTATGACGCGGGGAGGTCAAGACCCCGTCGTCGCGACAGGCTGAGGCGGGGAAACAGGACGATCCGGTCGATTATCGCCTGTATCGGCGTCATTGCCTGTTCTGGCGACGCATACAATCGCGGCATGTCCGCGACGCCATCACCTCCGCCGGTCCCGCGGCCGCCGCGCGTGCCGGTGCGGGTCGCCACGGGTCGCGCGATCGGCTATGCGGCGCTGGTCGGGGGCATCCTCGCGGCGATCGCGCTCGCGGTCGCCACGCTCCTGGGCGCCGACCCGGCCTGGTACGGGATGCTCCTGGTCTGCGTGCTCGCAGGCATCGTCGCGCACGTGCTCCTGCTGCGCGGATGGCCGCCGGTGTCGCGGTGGAGCTGCGTGGGCCGGGCGATCCTCGCCGCGTACGCCGGCGCCGGTGGCGGGATGCTGGTGCTCGCGCCGACCTCGCCGGGGATCGCCGTCATCGCGATCGTCGTCTTCACCCTCGTCGGCGGGTTCGCGGTCACCGGCGCCATCGCCTACGTCTGCGCGCCGCTGCTGGATCGGCG
>JAUHYM010000211.1 GCA_030426515.1 Actinomycetes bacterium | reverse complement strand
GACCCTAGAATCGACGCGTGGCCAGACGGGGACTGCTGTGGAGCGCGTTCGCCGTCGTCCACGTCCTCGTGGCGGTTCTGGGCCGCGTCCTGCCCAACCAGCCGATGGGCGACGTCTACCTCGTGTATGAGCCGTGGGCGACGCGCGCGGTGTCGGGCCAGGGCATCGTCGGGATCACCGAGCCGTGGGTGTACCCCGCGCTCGCCCTCGTTCCGATGATCCTGGCCGGGTCCGTCTCCTGGATCCTCGACTACGCCCTGGGGTGGGCGATCGTGGTGACCGCGCTGGATGCGGTCGCCTTCGCGATCCTCGTGGGTGATGCGCGCTCGCGCGGGCGGTCGCTGGCGGCCGCGACCTGGCTCGTGTTCGCGTTGCTGCTGGGCCCCGTGGGGATGTTCCGGATCGATGCGATCCTCGTGCCCCTGGCGATCGTCGGGATGCTGTGGGTCGTCGGGCGCCCGTGGGCCGCGTCCGTCGCCCTCGCCGCAGCCACGTGGATCAAGGTGTGGCCGGCGGCGCTGCTGGTCGCGATCGTCATCGCCGTCCGGCGCCGCTGGGCGGTCGTGGGGGGCGCGGCGGCGGTGTCTGCGGCGGTCGTCGCGGTCGCCGTGCTCGCCCAGGGCGCGGGCCATGTCTTCGGCTTCGTCGCCCAGCAGACCGGGCGCGGCCTGCAGCTGGAGGCGCCCGTGAGCACGCTCTATGTGTGGCAGGCGGCGGCTGGCGTCGACGGATCCTTCATCTACTACGACCCCGAGATGCTGACCTTCCAGGTCGCCGGGCCGCGCGTCGACGACGTGATCGCCGCGATGACCCCGCTGCTGGCGTGCGTGGTGGCGGGGATCGCCGCGCTCGGGGTGGTCATGGCGCTGCGCGGGGCGCGCACGGTGCGGCTTCTCCCGCCGCTGTCGCTCGCCCTCGTGACCGCCCTGATCGTGGTCAACAAGGTCGGGTCTCCCCAGTTCCTCACGTGGCTGATCCCGCCGCTCGTGCTGTGGGTCGTCGTCGATCGGGCGCGGGCGTGGCCTCTGGCGCTGCTGGGTGTGGCTGCGGCCGCGATGACGCAGCTCGTGTATCCGCTGACCTACGGGCTGCTCCTGGTCGCCGATCCTGTGCCGGTCGCCCTGCTGACGGTGCGCAATGCCATGATGGTGACGCTGCTGGTCTGGTCCGTGATCCGGGTGGCTCGGGTGCGCGCACCGGGGCGCACCGCCGTGCGGATCGCCCCCAGCCGCAGCTAGTCACCACCCCCGCGCGGCGCTTGCGGCCCGCGCAGAGAGGACACCGATGCTGATCGCCTTCTCCGTCGCACCCAGCGGCACCGGCCGCGCCGACGGCTCCGTGCACGACGCGGTGGCCGCCGCCGTCCGCGTGGTGCGCGCCAGCGGACTGCCGCACCGGACGACGTCGATGTTCACCGAGCTCGAGGGCGAGTGGGACGAGGTGATGGGCGTCGTCAAGCAGGCGGTGGATGCCGTTCAGCCGTACGGATCGCGCGTCTCCCTCGTGCTGAAGGCCGACATTCGGCCGGGGTACACCGGCGAGATGACCGGCAAGCTCGAGCGTCTCGAGAACGAGCTCGCGGCGGATTCAGATCACCCCACCCCGTGAGCACCTCCGACGGGGAGCAGGTGGTCCAGTCGGTCGACCGCGCGATCCAGATCCTCGAGATCCTCGCCCGGGAGGGCGCCGTCGGGGTGAGCGACATCGCCCGGCACCTTCAGGTTCACCGGTCCACGGCGTTCCGCCTGCTCGCGACGCTCGAGGCGCGCGATCTGGTAGAGCAGGAGACACACCGCGGCACCTATCGGCTGGGGCTCGGGATGCTGCGCCTCGCCGGGGACGTCACGGCGCGCCTGGACGTCGCTGCCGTGGCCAAGGCCGCGTGCGACGAGGTGACGGCGGCCGTGAACGAGACGAGCAACGTCGCGATCCTCGATGATGGCGCCGCCGTCAACATCGCGCAGGCGACGGGGGCCAACGCCGTCGCCATCGCCCGTCAGTACGTCGGCCAGCGGTCGCCCCTGCACGCGACGAGCACCGGGAAGGTGCTGCTCGCGTTCGCCACCCCGGATCTGCTGCGCGCGACCATCGATGCCGGCCTCGAGCGGTTCACCCCCGACACGCTCACCGACCCGGCGGCGCTCACCGCGCACTTGGCCCAGGTGCGCGAGAACGGGTGGGCGGCCGCGCTGCAGGAGTGGGAAGCCGAGACCAACGCGATCTCGGTCCCGGTTCACGGGCGCGGGGGAGCGGTGGTCGCCGCCCTCAGCGTGACGGCCCCCGAGTTCCGGATGCCGCCGGAGGAGCTCCCCGCGCTCGCCGCCATCCTGCGTCTTCACGCGGATCGGCTCGGCGGCAGACTCGAGGCCGGTCAGGGAGCGTGAGGTCGGCGGCGGGCGCGTGCCCGCCCTATGCGAGCAGGCGCTGCACCCACTCGTGGAACACGCCGATGTGGTGCTCGGCGGGCACGAGCGCGCCGCCGTCACGGTAGACGCGCGACGACATCGCCGGCTGGGTTTTCTCGCACGCGTCGAAGTCCTGGCGGTTGACGCGGTCGAACAGCTCGATCGATCGCGTCAGGTCGGCGCCCGAGGCGACCACCTCGGGAAGGAACAGCCAATCGCACTCGACGTAGGTCGAGCTCTCGGATGTGGGGAACATGCGGTGGATGATGATGTGGTCCGGCACCATGTTGATGAACACGTTCGGACGGATCGTGATGGCGAAGTAGCTGCGATCCTGATCGGCGGCGATCAGCGGTAGCGGTGTGACGCCCTCGGAGCCGTCGACGGTGAATCCCTGGATGTCGTCGCCGAACGCGGCGCCGGTCCCGACGTGCGTCTGGGCCGCCCAGCCGTCGGCGAACTCGGGGATCACCTCGGTCAGCTCGGGGTGGATCGTCGCGCAGTGGTAGCACTCCATGAAGTTCTCGACGATGAGCTTCCAGTTGGCCTTCACCTCGTAGCCGATGCGACGGCCGAGGGCCAGCGCGTCGATCTGGTAGTTGTCCAGGCTCTCGAGGACGCCCAATCGCGTCGTGACCTCGCCCAGCACCGTCTCCTCGAAGCTGGGCGGCTCGGTGGCGGTGCACACCCACACGTAGCCGATCCACTCCCGCACCGCCACGGTCCGCAGGCCGTACTCCACCTGATCGATGTCGGGCATCCTGGTCAGGTTCGGCGCCGCGATGAGCGTGCCGTCCAGGTCGTAGGTCCACGCGTGATAGCCGCACTGGAACTTCCGGGCGGAGCCCGACTCCTCGGTGCACACCCGCATGCCGCGGTGACGGCACACGTTGAAGAACGCGCGGATGGCGCCGTGGCGGTTGCGCGAGACGATGAGCTGCTCGCGGCCGACCTGCACCAGCCGGTAGTCGCCGGGGCGCGGGATGTCGTCGGCGCGGAGCACGCACATCCACGTCTCTTCGAAGATGCGCTCCTGCTCGCGCGCGAACACGGCGGGATCCGTGTACGAGCGGCCGGCGAGTGTGGGCTGCAGCGACCCGGGGAGGGGCTGGTCGAGCTGGTCGATGATCATGCGGATGCTCCGTCGGTCAGGCGGCCGCCGCAGGCGGGCGGTGGGTCTTGCGCCAGCGCATCATCAGGCGTGGCTGATTGACGGCGAAGGCGGCCACTTCGGCGCCCTCGCGCAGGAACACGGCGAAGAGGTCATCGCCCTCCGGGGACCCTGCTTCGATCACGGCCAGTTCGTCGCCGCGCAGCCCGCCGGCGAACTGCAGACGCGCGTCGTACTGGTCGCTCCAGACGTAGGGGGCCTCGGCGTTCGCCGGCGCCACCCCTGCCAGCAGCCGCGCGACGTGGCGAGCACGCTGCGTGGCCAGCGTCCAATGCCCGCAGGTCTCGCCGGCCCACACGGCGCAGTCGCCGACGGCCCAGACACCCGGCGCCGCGCGCCCGTCGGCATCGCACTGCACGCCTCCCGCGAGGTCGAGCCCGCTGCCGACGAGCCATTCGA
>JAUHYM010000210.1 GCA_030426515.1 Actinomycetes bacterium | reverse complement strand
ACCGCCTGGCGGTCTGGGGTGCCCCCATCGACCACAGCAAGTCGCCGGCTCTGCACGCCGCCGCGTACCGAGTGCTCGGCGAGCCGTGGGACTACGGTCGGCGCCGCGTCGAGGAGTTCGAGTTCCTCGCCGTGCTCGAGGGACTCGACGCGTCGTGGCGCGGGCTGTCGCTCACCTTCCCGCTCAAATCGGTCGCCCACCGCGTGGCTCGCCAGCTCGTCGGTCCGGCGCAGCTCACGGGAGCGGTGAACACCTTCCTGCTCACCGACGACGGCCCGCACGGGTTCAACACGGATGTCGGCGGGCTCGCCGCGGACCTCCGGACACAGGGGATCGACGGCCTCGATGCCGCGCGGATCGTCGGCGCCGGGTCGACCGCGACCAGCGCTCTGCTCGCCCTGGGCGAGGTCGGGGTCGGGTACGTCGAGGTCGTCGCGCGCCGCCCCCACGCGGTCGCCGCGCTCGAGGACCTCGGTGACCGGCTCGGGATCGACGTGCATCCTGTTCCGCTCACCGCCGGGGCGCACGGGCCACTCCCGCTGACGATCGCCGCTCTGCCCGGGGGAGCCTCGGTGCCCGAGGAAGCAGGCGAGGCGCTGTCGGCATCCGGAGGGCTCCTGTACGACGTCGTCTACGGACAGTGGCCGACGAGCCTGGCTGCGCACTGGCAGTCGGCCGGGCACCGAGCGGTGCACGGCCTGGGGATGCTGGTGCAGCAGGCGCTGCTCCAGGTGCGCATCTTCGCGCACGGCGACCCGTCGGTCCCGCTGGCTCGAGAGCCGGAGGTCCTCGCCGCGATGCATGCGGCGCTGGATGACGGCGGCGGAGATGGCGGCCGTTCGGTCGTGGGAGACTAGTCGAATGCTTCGCGTGCTCACCGCCGGGGAATCGCACGGCCCCGAACTCATCGCCATCATGGAGGGACTGCCCGCGGGCGTCCCGATCACCCTCGACGCCATCCGCGCCGATCTCGCCCGCCGCAAGCTCGGCTACGGCCGCGGATCGCGGATGAAGTTCGAGGAGGACGAGCTCACGCTCTCGGGCGGGGTGCGTCACGGACTCTCGCTGGGGAGCCCGGTCGCGCTGCGGATCGGCAACACCGAGTGGCCGAAGTGGGTCGAGGTGATGAGTCCCGAGCCGGTGGAGCTCACCGAGAAGTCACGCGGCCGCGGGGCACCGCTCACACGGCCGCGGCCGGGGCATGCGGACCTCGTCGGCATGCAGAAGTACGGCTTCGATGAAGCACGACCGATCCTGGAGCGTGCCAGCGCGCGTGAGACCGCCGCGCGCGTCGCTCTCGGTGCGGTGGCGCGAGCGTTTCTTTCCGAGCTCGGCATCCGCCTGGTCAGCCACACCCTCTCCATCGGACCCGTCGCGGTCCCGCAGGGTGCCGCGCTGCCGGTGCCCGACGACGTCGACCGGCTCGATGCCGACCCGCTGCGCTGCGCGGATCCGGCCACCAGCGAGCGGATGGTCGCCGAGGTCGACGCGGCCCGCAAGGACGGCGACACGCTCGGCGGGATCGTGGAGGTGCTGGCGTACGGGCTTCCGCCCGGGCTCGGCTCGCACGTGCATTGGGACCGCCGTCTGGACGGCAAGCTCGCGCAGGCCCTCATGAGCATTCAGGCGATCAAGGGCGTCGAGGTCGGCGACGGCTTCGAGACCACCCGCCGTCGCGGATCGGCTGCCCACGACGAGCTGTTCGCGACCGACAGCGGCATCTCGCGCGGCTCCGACCGCGCCGGCGGCACCGAAGGGGGAATGTCCACCGGCACCGTGCTGCGTGTGCGGGCGGGCATGAAGCCCATCGCCACGGTTCCGCGCGCCCTGCGCACGATCGACACCGCCACCGGCGACACGGCCTCCGCGCACCACCAGCGCTCCGACGTCTGCGCGGTCCCGGCCTCGGGCGTCGTCGCCGAGGCCATGGTCGCCATCGTGCTGGCGGAGAGCGTGCTCGAGAAGTTCGGCGGCGACAGCGTCGCCGAGACGCACCGCAACCTGCAGGCGTACGTCGACGCGCTCCCCGAGACGCTGCGGACGACCCCGGCGAGCGAGGCCGCGCTCATCGAGCATGACGTCGCCGGCTGACCGCCGGGCGATCGTCTTCATCGGCCCCATGGGAGCCGGGAAGACGAGTGTGGGAAAGAAGGTCGCGCGCCTGCTCGGGGTCCCCTTCACCGACACCGACAAGGCCGTGATCGCCGCGCACGGACCCATCCCGCAGATCTTCGCCGACCACGGCGAGGCCCGCTTTCGCGCGTGGGAGCGGGATGCCGTGGCCCACGCCCTCACCAGCGGGGGCGTGGTCGCGCTCGGCGGGGGAGCCGTGCTCGACCCGTCCACCCGCGAGGCTCTCGCCGCCCATCGCGTCGTGCTGCTGTCCGTGGACGAGTCCGTGATCCGCGGACGGATCGGCGATGGCGCGCGACCGCTGCTCGCCGGCGAAGACCCCGTGGCCGCCTGGAAGCGCATCGCGGCGGAGCGTCGCCCGATCTACGACAGCGTGGCCGACGTCACGTTCGACACGTCCACCGGCCCGCTCCAGCAGCTCGCGGAGCGCATCGCCGACTGGGTGAGAGAGGAGACCCCATGACCGAGACCGTGCTCCGAGTCACCGGCGCCACCCCCTACGACATCACCGTCGGGCGCGACATCCTCGACGGCGTGGGGGACGCGCTGCCGGAGAGCACCCGCAAGGTGCTGCTCATCCACCCGCCGACGCTGCGGACCGAGGCGGAGTCTCTGCGCGAGCAGCTGCTCGGCGAGCGCGACGTCCTGCTGGCCGAGATCCCCGATGCCGAGGCGGGAAAGCGGATCGAGGTCGCCGCGTTCTGCTGGCAGGTCATGGGTCAGGCCGACTTCACACGCACCGACGCGGTCATCGGGTTCGGCGGTGGGGCCGTCACCGATCTCGCCGGCTTCGTCGCGGCGACGTGGCTGCGCGGCGTCGCCGCCGTGCTGGTGCCCACCACCGTTCTCGGCATGGTCGACGCGGCGGTGGGCGGCAAGACGGGCGTCAACACGGCCGAGGGGAAGAACCTCGTCGGCGCGTTCTGGGCGCCGCGCGCGGTCATCTGCGATCTGGCGCTGCTGGACACGCTGTCCACGAACGAGCGCGTCGCAGGCTACGCCGAGGTGGTCAAGGCCGGGTTCATCTGGGCCCCGGAGATCCTCGACATCATCGAGGCCGACCCGGAGGCCGCGACAGACCCTACGACGGCGGCCTTCCGTCGCACGATCGAGCTGGCGATCGACATGAAGGCCCGCGTCGTCAGCGAGGACTTCCGCGAGGCAGGTCTGCGCGAGATCCTCAACTACGGACACACCCTCGGCCACGCGATCGAGCACGCCGAGCGCTACCAGTGGCGCCACGGCGCCGCGGTGTCGGTGGGGATGCTGTTCGCGGCCGAGCTGTCGCGGCTGGCTGGGCGGCTCTCCGACGAGGCGGCGCAGCGGCACCGTGACATCCTGGCCTCGCTCGGGCTGCCGCTGACCTACCGCGCGGGGGCATGGCAGCAGCTGCTGGCCACCATGCAGCGCGACAAGAAGGCTCGCGGCGGCATGCTGCGCTTCATCGTGCTCGACGACATCGCCAAGCCCACCGTGCTCCAGGCGCCCGATGAATCGCTGCTGTTCGCGGCGTACCAGGAAGTCGCCGAGTAGCCGGACTGTTAGCGTGCAGGGGTGACCGACACCCCGCGCCTGCTGCTCGTCAACGGACCGAATCTGAACCTGCTCGGCACCCGCGAGCCCGCCATCTACGGGCACGAGACCCTCGCCGACGTGGAGAGCCTCGTCCGCGCCACCGCGGGCGCACACGGCTTCGCGGTGCGCGCCGTCCAGAGCAACCATGAAGGTGTGCTTCTCGACGCGATCCACGCCGCCCGCGACGACTGTGCGGGCATCGTGATCAACCCGGGTGGGCTCACCCACACCTCGGTCGTGCTCCGCGACGCCCTGTCGGGTGTCGCGCTGCCGGTCGCGGAGGTGC
>JAUHYM010000209.1 GCA_030426515.1 Actinomycetes bacterium | reverse complement strand
GGACTATCTCGACTGGGACTGACGGCTGCGCGCTGCGGTTCTCAGGGGTCCCCGTCGCGCAGGCGGAACACATACGCGAACGCTGCGCGGGTATAGGCGATGCCGCGCCCGTTCGCGCGGATCAGATTGGCCTGCGCTCGCTCCGGGGCCTTCGGGATCAGGTAGCCGTCGAGCCCGTCTCGCGCGAGTCGGTACCGCTCACCACGGTGGGTGAGAACACCCACGAGATCGAGGTCCGGGTCGAGCGCGGCGATGCTCGCATCGCCATGACTGGTGTTCGCCACCAGCAGTCCACCCGGGCGCAGGAGCGGTCTGCAGCTGTCCCACACCGGGCCGGCATAGAGCGAGATGAGCAGATCGAACGACGCCGGGGCCAGACCGAGGTCGGCCGTGTAGTCCGCGTGCAGGAACCGCACGCGCGGATCGCCGCCCGGCACAGCGTGAGACGCGAGGTCGCGACGGATCGCTGCACCGTCGGCGAAGAACCGGGCCGCGCGGGCATCGAGGTCGACATAGGTGACGTCGGCGAACGCGGTGGACGGCGCCAGGTCCACGTAGCTGCCGGGGTAGAGCACCCGACGCACAGGCCAGGCGTGCCCGACGAGTGCGAACAGGGACGACCGATCTCCGATCGTCGCCATGTACGACGCCCACGACGCGGTGCGAGCGGACGCGGCGGACATGATCGCGCTCACCGCCCATCCGCGGCGGCAGCGCACGGCACGCAGCGGGTGGCGGCGGGGCGAGCGTCGAGACGCGCGGGCGGGATCTCGTTTCCGCACTGAACGCACACGCCGTAGGTGCCGGCGACAAGGCGCTCCATGGCGGAGTGCATCTGCTCGGCCTCGCTGCGCGCGGTGGCGCGCAGCCCCTCGAGTCGTGACCATTCGGCAGAGATCGTCACGCCTTCCGGGTCGTGCTCGTCGTCGGCGTCCTCCTGCCCGCGCGCGGACCGCAGCTGCGCGATCTCGTCGTCCAGCTGTCGCAGACGCGCCTCGAGCTCGATGCGACGCGCGTCCATGCGCTGCCTCGGTTCCATGGTGTCCCGAGCATACGACCAGAACCGCGCCGGCAGGTCAGACGAACCCGTGCTGATTGAACCACGCGGCGCGCGCCGCGCGCTCGCGCGCGTCCGTGCTTCCCCGGTAGGAGAGATGCGGGACGAGGACGCCGTCGCGCACGGCGACGAACCCCTGGCACTCCGGGCAGAGCGCGTCGCCGTACGGGAACCCGTCGGGGAGCGAAGGCGCCGCGTGGCCGGGCGTGCCGGCCGCCGGGCAGGCGGGTGGGTCGGCCTCGTGCTCCGCCCACATGCGGCCGGTACCGGTCCGATGATGAAGTCCCGCATGGCCGCGTGGCCGCGTGCAGAAGGCGGAACCACGTCGACTGCGACACCACTGCGCGGCGGGGTAGCTCACTGTTCCAGCCTACGAAGGAAGGGGCCGTGGCGCTCTGCCGCGCATACGATGGATGCATGACGACGCCGCAGAACTCCACTCCCACCGTCCTCGAGCCCGTGCCGGACGAGAAGAACCTCCTCGCGCCTGCGACCGAGGCGGCCGGCTGCTGCGGCGGCGGGTGCTGCTCGAGTCAGTGACCACGCGGGCGCGATGCCCGTGACAGGCGCCACGTCGCCCTCGCTCAGTGAGCCCCCGCCGGCGCCCCGACGCTGTCGGCGGGCTTGCGGATGATCATCGCGGTGACGATGGTCGGCGTGGCGATCACCGCGGCGATGAAGAACGCGAAGCGCGCACCCGCGGCTCCCGCTGCGAACTCATCGACACCCGTCGGCATTGCGGCCGAGGCCACCGCGGACATGACGGTGATCAGCAGGGCGACGCCCGCGGCACCGGCGACCTGCTGCAGCGTGCTGACGATGGCGCTGCCGTGGGAGTAGAGCCGAGGTTCGAGCGAGCCCAGCGACGCGGTGAACAGGGGTGTGAAGGACAGGGCGAGACCCACGGAGATGAGAATCTGGGCGACGACAAGCACCCAGATCTCGGTTCCGACGTCGAGCGTCGTGTAGAACCAGAGCACCGCGGTGGCCAGCACCGAACCCGGCACGAGCAGCACCCGGGTGCCCCAGCGGTCGTAGATGCGGCCGATGACCGGACCCAGCAGACCCATCGCCAGCGCGCCGGGCAGGACGATGAGCCCGGTCTCGAGCGCGGAGATCTGGAGCACGCGCTGCATGAACAGCGGCAGCAGCGTGATCGTGCCGAAGAACGCACTGGAGAGCAGGAGCATGTGCACCATCGCGAGCGAGAAGTTCGCGGAGCGGAAGACACGCAGGTCGAGCAGGGCATCGTCGACGCGCTGGAGGCGCACCTGGCGGAAGACGAACACGACGAGCGCGACGACACCCACGGCGAACGACACCGTGAGCGTCCAGGTCGCGCCCGCAGCCGCCGCTGCGGCCTCGGCGCCTTCTCCGCCGTGCCCCGCGGCTCCGCCGATCTGGCTCAGTCCGAAGACGATTCCGCCGAATCCGAATGCCGACAGGATCACCGAGGGGATGTCGATCGGCGCCGGTCGCGTCTCGCCCACGTTCTGCATCCAGCGTGCACCGGCCGCGAGCGCGAGGAGCGCGATCGGCAGCACGATCCCGAAGATCCATCGCCAGCCCAGCGTGTCCAGGAGCAGGCCCGACATCGTCGGGCCGATGGCCGGAGCGAGGGAGATGACGACCGACACGCGACCCATCATGCGGCCGCGGATGTGCGGCGGGACGAGGGTCATCAGCGTCGTCATCATGAGGGGCATCATGATCGCGGTGCCCGAGGCCTGGACGACCCGCGCCGCGACGAGCATCTCGAAGCCGGGGGAGAGGACGGCCAACAGGGTCCCCAGCGAGAACAGCGACATCGCCGCAACGAACACGCGGCGGGTCGAATACATCTGGAGCAGAAACCCGGTGATCGGGATGACGACCGCCATCGTCAGCATGAACGCGGTCGTCAGCCACTGGGCCTGGACGGCGGTGATGCCGAGATCGTCGATCAGGTGCGGAATGGCCACACCCATGGTCGTCTCGTTGAGGATCGCGACGAACGCGGCCGCGAGCAGCAGCCAGATGATGCGCGAATCGCGCGGGGTCAGCCGGTCGGGAGCAGCAGTGGCGCCGGCGGCATCCGGGGATGCGGTCATCGTCGTTCTCCTCGCGTGGTCGGCGGCGCGGCCGTCGACCGTCGCTGTTCAACGCTAACGGCGCCCTGCGACACCGCATTCCCACCCGAAGTCGCCAGACCGCCGAATCAGGAGGCAACCGGCGGGGAGGTGATCAGGACGAGGTGTCGTCCGACTCCCACTTCTCTGAGCCGATCGCATCCGTCGGTCCCGGCGTCGGCTCCTCCTCGGCCACTGCGCTCGGCAGCGGCGAGACGAGTTCCTCCTCGGACTTCTGCTTCATCTCGTCGATCTCCTCGCGGAGCTTGGCGAGCGCGGCCTCTTCGGCAGGGATGTCGGGCGTGGAGGACATGGGCTCAGCCTAGCCTTGACCTTCCCCCTCCGATACTTGTCTCTTGACATATAATCGTGGTACTTGTCATATGACATGTAGTTTGGGTGCGGGAACCCGCCACCGCGCGACCGAGGTCGCGGAGGATGGGCGGTGGGCCGGCGACGTCGTGCAGGCGGGGCGCCGCAGAGAGGAGGCCGCGGATGAGCATGGGACGCGGAGGACCGGGAGGCAGAGGAATGCGCAGCATCGACGAACGGGCGCAGAAGAAGCTGAACGCCCAGGCGCCGGCAATCCCCGACCTGGGCAAGCGCGTGCTGGATCTGTTCCGCCCGTACAGCGGGCGTCTCGTGGTCACGGGGGTGCTCGTGATCGTTGCGGCCGCACTCGCGGTCATCCCGGCGCTGGTGATCGAGCGCATCTTCGACGACGCGCTGTTTCCCGCATCCGGTGCTCCCGACATCGCTCTCCTCGTCGAGCTCGTCCTGCTCATGGTCGGCCTGTTCGTCGCCTCGGCGGGGCTCGGGGTGCTGCAGACCTGGCTGAC
>JAUHYM010000208.1 GCA_030426515.1 Actinomycetes bacterium | reverse complement strand
TGAACGCATCGACGGTGGGTCCGCTGTGACGCAGCAGCACCGTGTCGTCCCACCCGCCGCGCGCCGCGAGCCCGACCGGCAGCCGGGTGGCGACGGCGAGCGCGCCGCCACGGTCGAACGCGACCGCGTGCGCCGCGGCCGCTCCCGCCACGGTCATGGGCGTGTAGCGGGTGAACAGCTCCGGGCGGTCCCGGCGTGCGCGCAGCGTGCGCGAGGTCACGAGGAGCTTCGCCCGGCCGGTGTCGTCCACCGGCGGCAGCACCCCATGCGCCGCGGTGGAGTCCAGGTCAGCGAGCGCGCGGCGCCGCGCGGCGAAGTCGACCGGTCGGCGGTTGTCGGGGTCGACGAGAGACAGCGCCCAGAGCTCCGTGCCCTGGTAGACATCCGGCACGCCGGGCCCAGCCAGCTGCAGCAGCTTGGCCGACAGCGCGTTCGACCACCCGAACGGCTCGAGACGCGCGGCGAAGCGCCCGAGCGCCTCGCGCGTGTCGGCGTCGTCGAACACCGCGTCGATCAGGGCGCGGACACCCGCCTCGAAGGTCTCGTCGGGGTCCCACCAGCCGGTGTGCAGCGCCGCCTCGCGGGCGGCCTTCAGCGCGTACTCGTGCAGACGCTCTCGCGATGCGGGCCAGATGCCGACCACCGCCTGCCAGAGGAGCACGTCGAAGCGGCCGTCGCCGGTTGTCGTGCGCGCCTGCAGCGCCGCCACCAGCCGCGCCCACTCGTCGGGCAGCTCGCTGAGGACGTCGAGGCGCGCGCGCACGTCTTCGCTGCGCTTGGTGTCGTGGGTGGTCAGCGCCGTCATCGCGGCCGGCCAGGCGGCCTGCCGCGCCTGGAGCGCCCGGTGGAAGGCCTCGGGTGTGGACGAGAACTGCGCGGCGTCGCCGCCGACCTCGGTGAGGGAGCCGAGGCGCGAGTAGCGGTAGAACGTGGTGTCCTCCACCCCCTTCGCCATCACCGGACCGGCCGTCTGCTGGAACCGGCGTGCGGCTTCCTGGTGGGGGGCGGACAGCACAGGCAGCAGGCGACGGATCGCGTCGGCGAGATCGGGCCGACGCCCCATCGCCGCGACGGCGGCGTCCTCGAGGTGCTGGCGACCGGCGGGGAGGTAGGACCGATACACCGGGTAGGCGGTGAGCAGCTCTGCCAGGGCGTCCTCCGCCTCAGGGACAGGCTCGGGGAGAGCGCGGGCCAGCCGGCGGATCTCGGGCGTGAGCGCACCGTCGGCCACGGCGCGCTTCGCGTCGTGGACGACGTCGGCGTATGCGGGCCCGCCGCCCACCTGCGCGTCCAGCGCGTCGAGCGCGGCGCGCCCCTCCGGGTCGATGAGCACGCGCTCGATCTGGCCGAGAGCGTCGTACCCGGTCGTGCCGTCGGTCTCCCACCAGGCGGGCAGGTCCTCGCCGTGCTCCAGGATCTTCTCGACGAGCACGAAGAGACCGCCGGTGGCGCGCGCGAGATCCGCGAGGTATCCGCCAGGGTCTGCGAGGCCGTCGGGATGATCGATGCGCAGCCCGTCGACGAGCCCCTCGCGCACCCAGCGCAGGATCTCCTCATGCGCGCGCGCGAACACCTCGGGCCGTTCGACCCGCACCCCCGCCAGCGAGGTGATGACGAAGAAGCGTCGATAGTTGAGGTCGGTGGTCTCTCGACGCCAGAACAGTGGACGCCAATGCTGGCGCTCGAGCACCGCGGCGGTGTCGGCGGGGTCGAGGCCCTCGAGCGATCCGGGCGCCAGCGGCAGCACGTGGTCCCCGTACCGGGCCACCCCGCCAGGCGCGTCGGGAGTGGGCGCCGGGTCGATGACGATGTCGTCGATCACCTCCGCCAGCTCCCCACCCAGGAAGGTGAGAGTCACCTTGCCCTCGCCGGCCTCCCAGTCGATGTCGAACGCGTCGGCGTGCACGGAGTCCCGTCCGTGAGTGAGCACATCCCACCACCAGCGATTCTCGGCGGGTGTGGCGATGCCCATGTGATTGGGAACGATGTCGACCAGGATGCCCAGCCCCTCGGCGCGCGCAGCCTGCACGAACCGCGCGAACGCCTCAGGGCCGCCGCGGGCGCGGTCGATGCGTGACGGATCCACCACGTCGTAGCCGTGGCTGGAGCCCTCCGCGGCCTGCAGCAACGGCGACAGATACACCCATCCGACACCGAGCTCTCGCAGGTACGGCACGACCTCCGCGGCGGCGTCGAGGTCGAACTGCGGTGTCACCTGGAGGCGGTACGTCGAGGAGAGGTTCACCTCAGGAGCCCTTCCCCCGCGACCCGGCCGGGTCGGCGATGGCCGACCTCGCCTCGGCGAACGGGGCCGCCCCCGGGATCGTGTCGATCGGTTCGGTCATCGCGTGCGCGAGCGACGCGGCGACCGAGTGATCGAGGTCGGGCTCGGGGTCGATGTGGTCGATCAGCACCATCATAGCCTTCGCCTCGAGCATGACGCTCGAACCGAGGGGGATCGGCCCCTCGTCGGTATGGGCACCGGCGGTGTCGACGAGCACATCGACCGATCGCCCCGGGGCGACGTCCGGAATATGGAACTCGATCTGCTCGTCACCGGCGTTGAAGAGCACGAGGAAGTGGTCGTCGACGATGTCCTCGCCGCGGCGATCCCGCTCTCGGATGCCGTTCCCGTTGAGGAATACACCGATCGCGCGCCCGAAGCCGGACTCCCAGTCCTCGGGCTGCATGATGGTCCCGTCGGGACGCAGCCACACGATGTCGGGAACGGTTCCCCCGGCATCCCGTACCGGTCTCCCGTCGAAGAAACGACGACGACGGAACGTGGGATGCTCCCGCCGCAGACGGGACAGCGCCGCGGTGAACTCGATGAGCGGCTGGTCCGCACTCTCCCAGTCGATCCACGTGAGCTCGTTGTCCTGCGCGTAGCCGTTGTTGTTGCCCATCTGGGTGCGCCCCAGCTCGTCACCGTGCAGCAGCATCGGCACGCCCTGCGAGAGGAGCAGCGTGGCGATGAAGTTGCGCTGCTGTCGGGCGCGCAGCGTCAGCACATCGGGATCGTCGGTAGGGCCCTCGACGCCCAGGTTGTACGAGCGATTGTGCGACTCGCCGTCGTTGCCGTTCTCGCCGTTGGCCTCGTTGTGCTTCTCGTTGTAGCTGACGAGGTCGCGCAGCGTGAACCCGTCGTGGGCGGTCACGAAGTTGATGGATGCCACCGGCCAGCGCCCCGAGTGCGCGTACAGGTCTGCGGAGCCGGTCAGTCGCGAGGCGAACTCGCCCATCGCCTGCGGCTCGCCACGCCAGAAGTCGCGCACCGTGTCGCGGTACTTCCCGTTCCATTCGGTCCACTGCGGCGGAAAGTTGCCGACCTGGTACCCGCCCGGCCCGACATCCCACGGCTCGGCGATGAGCTTGACCTGAGAGACCACCGGGTCCTGCTGGACCAGCTCGAAGAAGGTGGCGAGACGATCGACATCGTAGAACTCGCGCGCCAGGGTCGCCGCCAGGTCGAACCGGAACCCGTCGACGTGCATCTCGAGCACCCAGTACCGCAGCGAGTCCATGATCAGCTGCAGCGCGTGCGGGTTGCCCACGTTGAGGCTGTTGCCGGTGCCGGTGTAGTCGGTGTAATACTGCGGGGCGTCATGCTCGAGCCGGTAGTACGCCGCGTTGTCGATGCCGCGCATCGACAGGGTGGGGCCGAGGTGGTTGCCCTCCGCGGTGTGGTTGTAGACCACGTCGAGGATCACCTCGATGCCGGCGGCGTGCAGAGCGCGCACCATGGTCTTGAACTCCTGGACCTGGTTGCCCTCCCCCCGGGTCGCGTAGGTGTTCTGCGGGGCGAAGAAGGCGATCGTGTTATAGCCCCAGTAGTTCGAGAGCCCCTTCTCCTGCAGCAGCGAGTCGTTGACGAACTGGTGGACCGGCATCAGCTCGATGGCGGTCACCCCCAGCTTGAGCAGGTGGTCGATGATCGCCGGGTGGGCGATCGCGCTGTACGTGCCGCGGATCTCGTCGGGGATGCCGGGGTGCCGCATCGTCAGCCCGCGCACGTGCGCCTCGTAGATGAAGCTCTCCGCGTACGGCG
>JAUHYM010000207.1 GCA_030426515.1 Actinomycetes bacterium | reverse complement strand
CAACGACTCCCCCACCTCGGTCGCACCCACCGCCACCCTCGCCGACGTGCGCGCCGCGGCCTCGGCGAGCGGGCACCTGCGGATCCTCGTCCTCGGCGACGATCCCCGCGAGGCGGGCGTCGTGCACGTGCGCGACACCCTGCTCGAGGACGACGGCGAGCCGGTGTCGGCGCACCGCCGCGACGCCTACGTGATCGACGGCGACAAGCTCGTGCACGAGGTGCTCCGCGAGATGCAGGAGCGCGGCGTGCAGCTCGCGGTCGTCGTTCAGCAGGGGCAGCTGCTGGGTCTGGTGACCATGGCCGACATCATCGCCCGCGTGCTGCCGCAGAGCCGCGACCCCGAGCACGCCGCCTGAGCGGGCGGGGTCCCGCTGTCATACGAGCATGACGGGAGACCCGTAGTCCGCGACCTTCCGATCGTTCGTCAGAAGGACGATGCCCTCCACATGGCTTTGCGCCACCAGCATCCGGTCGAAAGGGTCCCGGTGGATATCCGGAAGGTCGGCGACAGCAGCCGCGTGAGCAGACGATATGTCGAGCTCGCGGTAGCCGTTGTCGCGCAGACCACGCCGGAGCACGCGCGGATCGACGTCGAAGTCCGCGCGTCCGAGTCCCGCCTTGATCGCGACCTCCCAGATGCTCACGGCGCTGAATACTGGCCGTGTCACCTCGGACTCCAGCAATGCGCGTGCAGCGTCACTCAGCCGATCGGGCGCATAAGCCGCCCAGAGGAGCAGATGCGTGTCGACGAGCCGGATCACGAGTCGCCCTCGAAGAGACCGACGATCTGATCGGACCCCCACTCGTTGAAGTCGTCGGGCACGCTGCCGCCCCCCACGAGGAAGCCGAGCCGCTTCGGCTTCGCGGGCGCGTCAAGCCGCGTGATCCGTGCAACCGGCCTGCCCGCTCGGGCGATGACGACCTCATCACCCGACTCGACTTTCTCGATGAGGCGGGAGAACTGCGTCTTGGCCTCGTGAATGTTGACCGACATACGGCACTCCAAATCGACTTAGTCGAATGAGTCTAGTCCATACCCATGGCACGTAGCGTGTCCCCGCGTCTCCGTGCCGTGGCGGTCGCTCTTCAGAGCGACCGCCACAATCTCTCGCCCTCGTGTCGATTCCGCTCGCGCCCGTTCGACGCGATAGTGAGAGGGGACGAATGGTCCCCGCCGAACAACACGGAGTCACCCCATGAAGCACATGCTGATCATGCGAGCCACGCAGGAAGCCGTCGACCGCTACGCCGAGATGGACTTCGAAGCGGTGCTCAACGCGATGGGCGCCTACAACGAGTCGATGATGAAGGCGGGCGTGATGGTCGCCGGCGAGGGCCTCTCGCCCGAGCCCGGTCACGTCGTCGAGTTCTCCGACGACGCGCCGGTCGTGAGCGACGGCCCCTACGGCGAGGTCCACGAGCTGTTCAACGGGTTCTGGATCATCCAGACCGCCACCGTCGACGAGGCGCTCGAGTGGGCCAAGCGGTGCCCGCTGGGCCCGGGCAACAAGCTCGAGGTGCGCCGGGTGCAGGAAGAAGCCGACTTCGCCGACTTCGAGGGCAACGAGTACCTCGAGAAGGAGAAGGAGTGGCGCGCCGAGCTCGGCACCGAGTGAGCCCTCGCACATGACCGACGTCCGGCGCACGGTCGAGGCCGTCTGGCGCATCGAAGGCCCGCGGATCGTCGCATCCGTCGCCAAGATGACCGGCGACCTCGGCCTCGCCGAGGACGTCGCGCAGGATGCCGTCATCGAGGCGCTGCACGCGTGGGGCGACGGCGTTCCGAGCAACCCCGGCGCGTGGCTCACGACGGTGGCCAAGCGTCGCGCGATCGACATGTGGCGGCGGCGCGCAGCGCTCGACGACCGGCACCGCGCGATCGCCCACACCCTCGAAGAGGCGGCGGATGTCGCATGGGAGCCGATCGACGACGACGTGCTGCGGCTCGTCTTCACCGCCTGCCACCCCACCCTCTCGCGCGAGTCCCAGGTCGCGCTCACCCTGCGGGTGGTCGCCGGGCTGTCGGCCGAAGAGATCGCGCGGATGCTGCTGACCAGCATCCCCACCGTGCAGGCGCGCATCACCCGGGCGAAGAAGTCACTCGCCGCCGCGCACGTGCCGTTCGAGACCCCCGAACCCGGCGAATGGAAGGCACGGCTCGCCGGCGTCCTCGGCGTCGTCTACCTCGTCTTCACCGAGGGGTACGCCGCGACCTCCGGTGCCCGGTGGGTGCGCCCGGACCTCGCCGATGAGGCAATCCGGCTGGGGCGGGTCGTGACGGGGCTGCTCCCCCGCGAACCCGAGCCGCTCGGGCTGCTCGCGCTCATGGAGTTTCAGCGCGCGCGGTTCGCGGCACGCGAGACCGCCGACGGCGGCGCGGTGCTGCTCGCCGACCAGGACCGGGCGCGGTGGGACCGCGGCCAGATCCTCCGCGCCGCGGCGACACTCGAACGTGCGGATGCCGCAGCCTCAGCGCGCCGGGTCGGCCGCGGCCCGTACGCACTGCAGGCGGCGATCGCGCAGCGCCATGCGCTCGCGCCGAGCGTGGATGAGACGGACTGGGCACGCATCGTCGACCTGTACGACGTGCTCGCACGCATCGCCCCGAGCCCCGTCGTCGAGCTGAACCGCGCCGCGGCAGTCTCTATGGCGTCGGGGCCCGCCGAGGCGCTGCGCCTGGTCGACGACCTCGAGCGGTCCGGTGCCCTGCGCGGGTCGCACCTGGTGCCGAGCGTGCGCGGCGAGCTGCTCGCTCAGCTCGGCCGCCGCGACGAGGCGATCAGCGAACTGCGGGTCGCCGCATCCCTCGCCTCGAACGACGCCCAGCGGACGCTGCTGGAACGCAAGGCGGATGCGCTGCGGTGATGAACCGGCAGCAGTCGGCTCGAAAGGCTGGTAGCAAGATCGGTATGACTGGAGTAGTATCGTGCTCGTGACCGCGGTCAAGATCAGCATCAGCTTGGACGAAGCCGACGTCGCATTTCTGGATGCGGAACAGGCCGCCGGCCGGTTCTCGACTCGATCCGCGGCGATCCGGGCCGCCCTCGAGCTGTTGAGGGCCAGCAGGCTCACCGACGACTACGCTGCGGCCTTTGCCGAATGGGACGACGCGGCGTGGGATACGACATCCGCAGACGGGATCGGCAGCGCGTGAGCGCGCCACACGTACTCAGGCGCGGCGCAATCGTGACGGTCGCCCTCGACCCGGTGGTCGGGTCCGAAGCAGCGAAGACTCGGCCCGGTGTGATCGTCAGCAACAACCACGCCAATGAGGTCGCCTCGCGCGTTGCTGCCAGCACGGTCACGATCGTCCCGCTGACGTCGAACACCAAGCGCGTCTTCCCGTTTCAGGTACTGCTTCCCGCGGCGACGTCCGGGCTGTCGAGGGATTCGAAGGCGCAGGTCGAGCAGGTTCGCACAGTGTCGACAACACGCCTCCATCGGGTCGTCGGGTGGGTACCGCCGGACGTCATGGCAGAGGTCGACGATGCGCTGAGGCTGCACCTGGCGCTGTGAGCAGGCCTCAAGGATGCGGGCATTCCGATCGAAGGAGATCACATGGCCACCCCCACACTGACGCCACGCGCGCGGCTGGACGCCGCGCTCGTGCTGCACCGCCTGGCGACCGCTCGGTTCGAGTGAGCAGCGGGGACCACCATGGACCAGGCAGAGCTCGCCCGGGCCGTCTTCGACGAGGGCTGGACGCAGCAGGACTTCTCGCGCGTGGGTGACGCGCTGCGCTCCGTGCGGCTGCATGTGGGCGGCGCGACCCGCGAGCTCGACCTCGACGCCGTGCGCGCGATCATCGCGGGGTGGCACGCGTCGTTCTCGGACTTTCGGTTCGAGGTGCACACCGTCGTGGCATCCGGTGATCACGCCGCCGTGCACGCGACGCTGCACGGCACCAATGACGGCCCGTGGCGGGGCGAAGAACCGACCGGTCAAACGGTCGCCGTCGAGCACATGTTCTTCCTGAGGTTCGACGGAGACCGTGTCGTCGAGGTGTGGGAGCTGCTCGACCGCGACGCGTTCGAGGTCGATGCATCCGGCGCCTCGCACGA
>JAUHYM010000206.1 GCA_030426515.1 Actinomycetes bacterium | reverse complement strand
CGCCTCGTTCATCACCCCCGGCACGGTCTACGACCGCGAGGTCGCCACCGGGCGCCTGCACCTGCGCAAGCGCCAGCCGGTGCTGGGCGGCTACGACGCAGCCGACTACGCGCAGGCGCGGGTGTGGGCGAGCGCCGCGGACGGGACGCAGATCCCGATGTCGCTCGTCTGGAAGCGGTCCTTCGGGGACGCCGGGGCGGCTCCTCGGCCGCTGCATCTGTATGGCTACGGCTCGTACGAGCACTCGATCGAACCGGGGTTCTCGGTCGCACGTCTCTCCGAGCTCGACCGCGGCGTCATCTTCGCCGTCGCCCACGTGCGCGGCGGCGGCGAGATGGGGCGCCAGTGGTACGAGGACGGCAAGCTGCTGCGCAAGCGCAACACCTTCACCGACTTCGTCGACTGCGCGATGCACCTCGTCGACAACGGCTACACGACGGCGGACATGATGGTGGCCGAGGGCGGCAGCGCCGGCGGGCTGCTGATGGGCGCGGTCGCCAACATCGCGCCCGAGCTGTTCGCGGGAATCGTCGCCGCGGTGCCGTTCGTCGACGCGCTCACGACGATCCTCGACCCGTCGCTGCCCCTCACAGTCATCGAATGGGACGAATGGGGCGACCCCCTCCACAGCGCGGACGTGTACGCGTACATGAAGTCGTACTCGCCGTACGAGAACGTGCGATCCGACGTCCCCTATCCCCGGATTCTGGCGGTCACCTCGCTCAACGACACCCGCGTGCTGTACGTCGAGCCGGCCAAGTGGGTGGCCCGCCTGCGCGAGGTCGGCGCGGACGCGCTCCTCAAGTGCGAGATGGTCGCCGGCCACGGAGGCGTGTCGGGCCGCTACAACTCGTGGCGCGAGCGCGCGTTCGAGCTGGCGTGGCTGCTCGATGTTCTCGGTGTCGCCGACGTCGACCCGGACAAGGCAGAGTAGGCCGAGCCCGCCGCGACCCCGTCGCACGGCCTCAGGTGTGACCCGTAGTCAGGAGGTGTGCCCGGTTCAGGACGATTCAGCGTGAATCGTCCTGATCTCGGCACTACTCCTGAATCAGAGCCGGCGTACCTGCCGTTCGGGGCACAGGGAGTCAGCCGAAGAGGGCGGCTGCCTCGTCGAAGCGCTCCTGCGGCACGGTGTGCAGTTCGCCGAGCGCTTCCTCGAACGAGACGCGCACGATGTCGGTGCCCTTCAGCGACACCATCTGCCCCCACGCGCCCTCGACGGCGGCGTCGGCCGCGGCGAGTCCGAGCCTGGTGGCGAGCACCCGGTCGAATGCCGACGGCGAGCCGCCGCGCTGGATGTGCCCGAGGACGGTCGCGCGTGTCTCGATGCCGGTGATCCGTTCGATCTCCGGAGCGAGAACCTCGCCGATGCCGCCCAGACGGGGACGATTGAAGGCGTCCAGGCCCTTGTCGCTGTAGGCCTCGTCCATGCCCTTGAGCGTGAAGCCCTCGCTCACCACGACCAGAGGCGCGCGTCCGCGGTCGAAGGCCTTCGTGACCTGCTCGGCGACCTCGTCGATGGTCATCGGGACCTCGGGGATGCACACCACGTGAGCCCCGGCGGCCATGCCGGCGTGGAGCGCGATCCACCCGACGTGGCGTCCCATGACCTCGGCGACCATGCATCGCTTGTGGGAATCGCCGGTCGTGCGCAGGCGGTCCATCGCGTCGGTCGCGATGTTCACGGCGGTGTCGAACCCGAACGAGTAATCGGTGGCGCGCAGGTCGTTGTCGATCGTCTTGGGCACACCGAGCACGTCGATGCCGTCCTTGGCGAGTCGGTTCGCGGCGGCCAGCGTGCCCTCGCCGCCGATGGCGATGATGCCGTCGATGCGGTGGCCGTACATCGTCTTCGAGATGTTCTCGGCGCCGCCGCGCGGGCCCTCGTAGGGGTTGGTCCGGCTCGTGCCGAGGATCGTCCCGCCGATCTTCGACAGACCCTTCACCTCGTGCCGCGTCAGGGGGAAGAAGTCCCCGTCGACGACCCCGCGCCAGCCATCGCGGATCCCGACGAACTCGATGTTGTGCGTCGTCGTCCCCTTGAGCACCGCCCCGCGGATGACGGCGTTGAGCCCGGGGCAGTCGCCGCCGGAGGTCAGGATGCCGATCTTCATGTGTGATCCTTGCCTGTCGAGGGATTTTCGGGTCGGCGACGTTGCCTCTCTGACCCTATCGCCGCGGTCGCGGCGATCGCCATCCCGACGGGCACGAAACTCACGCCCCGGCGCGCAGCGCCTCCCGCAGCAGGTGCATGAGCGCGAGCATCTGCACCGGCTCGGCCGATCCGGGCTCGAGCGCTTCCCCGTCGAGCGCGCGGAGGGCCAGACCCTCCTTGGCGTCGATGAGCTCGGCGATCTTGGCGTCGATGGTGTGCGCCGCGATGATGCGCCAGGCCGTGACGGGCTCGTCCTGCCCGATGCGGTGCACGCGGTCGATCGCCTGCGTCTGCTCGGCCGAGGTCCACGACAGCTCGGCGAGGACCACGTTCGAGGACGCCTGCATGTTGAGCCCCACACCGGCAGCCGTGAGCGAGCACACCGCGACGCCCACGTCGGGGTCGTCGTTGAAGGCGTCGATCGCCTCCTGACGCGCGTGCGACGTCTGATCCCCGCGGATGGAGACCGACCGCAGGCCCGCCTGCGCGAAGTGCGCCTCAGCGACATCCATCACGTCGATGTGCTTGGCGAAGAACACCACCTTGCCCACCGAGCGCTGCAGCTGCAGCGCGTAGTCGGCGGCGAGTACGGCCTTGGCCTGGCCGATGCGACGCACCATGGTGAAGACGTTCTCGCCACCGGAGGGCGTGTTCTTCGACTCATCGAGCTCGTTGTGCGCGACCAGGCGCACGATGTCCTCGTCGATACCCTCATCGCTGAGGCGGTCGGGCGCGGTGCCGCCGCGCGCTTCGATGATGCGGCGGTACTTCGCCGCCAGGCGCTGCCCGAGCTCGCGCTCGGCCTGACGGATCCCCCGCCCGTACTCGTCGTCGAGCTCGACCGGCAGGTCGGCGATGAGCTTGTCGGGCAGGTCTGCGGCGACATCCTTCTTCTTGCGCCGGACGATGCCCATCGAGATCACCGCGTCGCGAGCCTCGGGATAGAACCCGCGGTCGGCGGGGGTGAGCCCGGTGGCATCCAGCTTCGCCATGAGCTGCGGACCCGGCTTGTCGCCGGTGGTCCACCCGAGGAAGCGCCAGATCGCATCGAAGTCCTCGACGTCGTTGATCAGCGGGGTTCCCGTCAGCGCCAGCATCAGCGGGTCGGTGACGGTCTCTCGGATGCGCGCTGCGAGGGCGAGGACGTTCTGCGAGCGCTGCGAGGTGAGGTTCTTGATGAAGTGCGCCTCGTCGACGACCATGCCCCGCAGTCCGAGCGAGCCCAGCCACGACAGGTGCCGGTCGAGGATCTCGTAGTTGACGATGAACACATCCGCGAACGCGTCGATGTCGCGGCCGTCACCCGAGATGACCGTCGCGCGACGGTGCGGGGTCCAGCGCTCGACCTCGCGCGCCCAGTTCATCTTCACGACGTTGGGCACGACCGCCAGCAGCGGGTATGCGCCGGCGACGGAGGCGGCGAGAACGGACTCGGCGGTCTTGCCGAGCCCCGGCTCGTCGGCGAGGAGGAACGTCCGGTGTCCTTCGCGAACCGCTTCGAGAAAGCGCGACTGGTGCGGCATCACATCGAGCCCGCGCGGCGAGACGCGGTCGAACTCGGGGACGGGCGGAAGCGGCATGGTCGCCGCTCCCCCGCCGGCACCGGTCTCGAAGGACTTGTACAGCGGCCCCATGAGCTCCCAGCCGTCGAGGCGACGGCGCGGGGTCTCACGGGGTGCGCGCAGATCGAGGTCCGGCGCCAGGAACGGGTTGGCCATCTGCCGCGCCTCGACCTGCGGCGGGGTGACCTGGCGTTCGGCCAGGGCCGCGGGAACGACCGGCTGCGGGGTCGGTGCCGCGTCGGTGATGATCAGCTCGTCAGGGGCGAGTTCCGCGCCCGACTCCAGGAGCCAGTCGCGGCGCATCCGCCGGGCGACCGGTGACGTCGCCTGGTCGACTTCGAGCAGCTGGATCAGCGAGGTGTCCCGCGCGGCGGTCTTGGCGAGGATCGTCGCCACGCCGTCGAGGCGCTTGA
>JAUHYM010000205.1 GCA_030426515.1 Actinomycetes bacterium | reverse complement strand
CACTTCGGCATCGCCGACGACGACCCGCGCGTCAACCCGTGGGGTGGCGCCATCGCGCTGGGACACCCGCTCGCCGCCTCCGGCGTGCGGCTGATGATCCAGCTCGCCGCGCACTTCGCCGAGCGCCCCGACGTGCGCTACGGGCTGACCGCGATGTGCGTGGGCCTGGGACAGGGCGGCTCCGTGATCTGGGAGAACCCGCACTACGACGGCAAGAAGAGGAAGAAGTGAGCGCCGCCCACATGACCGACTACGACGAGATCGACTTCTCCCCCATCCTCGCCCTCACCGACGACGAGGTCATCACCCGCTCCCCCGTGCGCGACGTGCGTCTCGCATCGGGGCGCACGCTCGCGCTGATCACGCTCGACAACGGCCGGGACCACACCCGCCCCAACACGCTGGGGCCCGCAACGATGGCGCAGCTCGGCGAGACGCTCGACGGGCTGCGCGCGCGGGCCGCCGCCGGCGAGATCGACGCGGTCGGCATCACCGGCAAGCAGTACATCCTCGCTGCCGGCGCCGACCTCTCGGACATCACGAAGGTGGGCTCGACCGAGAACGCGCGTCTGGTCGCACAGCTGGGGCACAAGGTGCTCGGGTCGCTGTCGGAGCTGGGCGTGCCCTCCTTCGCCTTCGTGAACGGACTCGCACTCGGCGGCGGCCTCGAGATCGCCCTGAACGCGACGTACCGCACCGTGGATGCCTCGGCTGCCGCCATCGCACTGCCCGAGGTCTTCCTCGGAATCATCCCGGGCTGGGGTGGCGCGTACCTGCTCCCCAACCTCATCGGCATCGAGAACGCGCTCGAGGTCGTCATCTCGAACCCGCTGAAGCAGAATCGCATGCTCAAGCCTCAGCAGGCTCGCGACCTGGGGATCATGGACGCGATGTTCCCCGCGGCCACATATCTCGAGGACTCACTGCGCTGGGCCGACGGCGTGCTGTCGGGCGCCGTCAAGGTAGAGCGCAAGAACGCACCGGGACGAATCGAACGGACCGTGAAGTGGCCGGTCGCGATCAAGATGGCCCGCGGGATGCTGGAGTCCAAGATCGGCACCATGCCGAAATCGCCCTACGTGGCGCTCGACCTGCTCGATCAGGCCCGCAGCGGCACGAAGGCGGAGGGGTTCGCCCGGGAGGACGAGGCGCTGGCCGACCTGGTGACGGGCGACCAGTTCGCCGCGTCGATGTATGCCTTCGACCTGGTCCAGAAGCGGGCCAAGCGCCCGGTCGGCGCGCCCGACAAGGACCTGGCGCGGACGGTCAGCAAGGTCGGCGTCATCGGGGCGGGCCTCATGGCCAGCCAGTTCGCGCTGCTGTTCGTCCGCAAGCTCCAGGTTCCCGTTCTCATCACCGATCTCGACCAGGAGCGCGTCGACAAGGGGATCGCCTCGATCCACGAGGAGATCGGCAAGCTCGAGGCGAAGGGCCGCCTCGACGCCGACACCGCCAACCGGCTGCGCGGCCTGGTCAGCGGCACCACCGACAGAACGGCGTTCGCCGACTGCGACTTCGTCATCGAGGCGGTGTTCGAGGAGGTCGGGGTGAAGCAGCAGGTGTTCGGCGACATCGAGAAGATCGTCGCGGATGATGCCATCCTCGCAACCAACACGTCATCGCTCTCGGTCGAGGAGATCGGGTCCACGCTCGCTCACCCCGAGCGCCTGGTCGGGTTCCACTTCTTCAACCCGGTCGCCGTGATGCCGCTCATCGAGATCGTCAAGACGCCGCACACCTCGGATGCTGCGCTGTCGACAGCCTTCGTGACCGCCAGGAAGCTGGGCAAGAGCGCTGTGCTGACCGCTGATGCACCCGGGTTCGTCGTCAACCGCCTGCTGGCCAAGGTCATGGGCGAGGCGGCGCGCGCCGTCTATGAGGGCACCCCGCTGCTCACGGTCGAGAAGGCCTTCGCGCCGCTCGGCCTGCCGATGACGCCGTTCCAGCTCATCGACCTGGTCGGCTGGAAGGTGGCCGCGCACGTGCAGGACACCATGGTCCGCGCGTTCCCCGATCGGTTCTACGCGTCGGAGAACTTCCACCAGCTCGCCGAGCTCCCGAAGGTCGTCGACAAGGACAAGGCCGGGCGTGTCACCGGCTGGACGAAGCAGGCGGAGAAAGTGCTCGCCGGCGCGGTGGGCTCTACTCCCGCCGGCGAGGCGGAGATCCTGCAGCGCGTCCAGGACGGGCTGGCGCAGGAGATCTTCATCATGCTCGAGCAGGGTGTGGTGCCCGAGGTCGAAGACATCGACCTGTGTCTGATCCTGGGCGCCGGCTGGCCGTTCATCGACGGCGGCGCCTCGCCGTACCTTGATCGCGAGGGTGCATCCGCACGCGTGTTCGGCGACACGTTCCATCACCCGCCGATCCGCGGGATCGCGGCGCGCTGACCGCTGCCGGCACGGCGGGGCCCCGGGCATGCCCGGGGCCCCGCCGTCGTCGCGAAGGGCGACGGCTCCTCGAAGGAGCTGTCAGTGCTCGGTGCGCGCTGCGGCACGCGGACCGAGCGAGGGAAGCTCATCGGCCGTCTGCCGGGCGACGGGGATCCGCGTCCCGAGCACCTGGGCGACGACATCCTGCGCGATCTTCGGTGCCGTCAGCCCCGCCTCGGCGAGGATCTCCTCGCGACTGGCATGCGCGATGAACTCATCCGGGACGCCGAGCTCATCGACGGCTGTATCGACACCGGCCTCGCGAAGCACCTGCCGCACGCGCGTGCCGACACCGCCCACGCGGATGCCGTCTTCGATCGTGATCACCAGGCGATGCTGTGCGGCCAGTTCGACGACGGAGGGCCGCACGGGAACCACCCAGCGCGGATCGATGACGGTGGCCCCGATTCCCTGCGCCCGGAGGCGCCCCGCGACATCGACGGCGAGATGGGCCATCGGTCCGATCCCGACCAGGAGGACGTCCTGCGACTCGCTGCGCACGAGCACGTCGACACCGTCGTCCAGCCGCTCTAGGGCATCCAGGGGCGCCGCGACGCCGCCCTTCGGGTAACGCACGACCGTGGGTGCGTCCCCCACCGCGACCGCCTCGCGCAGGGTCTCGCGCAGCCGCTCCTCGTCACGCGGCGCGGCGATGCGGATGTCGGGGACGATCTGCAGCATCGCGAGGTCCCAGATCCCGTGATGGCTGGGTCCGTCCGGACCGGTGACCCCGGCCCGGTCGAGCACGAACGTGACCCCGGCGCGGTGGAGCGCGACGTCCATCAGCACCTGGTCGAACGCACGGTTCATGAAGGTCGCGTAGATCGCCACCACCGGGTGGAGACCTCCGAAGGCGAGGCCGGCAGCCGACGCCGCAGCGTGCTGCTCGGCGATCCCCACGTCGTACACCCTGTCCGGGAACCGCTGGGCGAACCGGTGCAGACCGGTCGGCCGAAGCATGGCCGCGGTCATGGCGATCACGTCGTCCCGCTGCTCGCCGATCCCGACCAGCTCGTCCGCGAAGACGTCGGTCCACGAGGTCCCGCCCGACGAGCTCATCGACGCGCCCGTCGCCGGATCGATGCGGCCGACAGCATGGAACTGGTCGGCCTCGTCGTCTCTCGCGGGCTGATAGCCGCGTCCCTTCTCGGTGATGACGTGAACGATGACGGGCGCACCGAAGTCCTTCGCCAGGCGCAGCGTCTCGTCGAGGGCGTCCAGATCGTGCCCGTCGATCGGGCCCAGGTACTTGATGTCGAGGTTCGAGTACAGCGCCTCGTTGTTGGTGAACCTGCTGAGGAACCCGTGCGTGCCGCCGCGCACGCCGCGGTAGAACGCACGGGGAATCGGGCCGAGTTTGCGTGCGATCGTCCCCGAGCTGCGGTGGAGGTTGCGGTACGCGTCACCGGTGCGGACGCGGTTGAGGTAGCGAGCCATGCCGCCGATGGTCGGGGCATATGAACGACCGTTGTCGTTGACGACGATCACCAGGTTGCGATCGTTGTCATGCGAGATGTTGTTGAGCGCCTCCCAGGTCATCCCCCCGGTCAACGCGCCGTCACCCACCACCGCGACGACGTGACGATCCCGGCGGCCCGTGCGCGTGAGCGCGCGCGAGACACCATCGGCCCAGCTCAGCGAGCTGGACGCATGGCTGGACTCGACGACGTCGTGCGGGCTTTCGCCGCGCTGCGGGTATCCCGCCAG
>JAUHYM010000204.1 GCA_030426515.1 Actinomycetes bacterium | reverse complement strand
GCCGGGTTGTGCGGATGTTTCACGTGAAACGGTGTGTGGTCTCGATACGCCCGGGTCAAGTCCCGTGGCGTGGTGTCATTCCGTTGCTTCCTGATGGTGGGTGATGGTCAGGCGGTGAGGTAGAGCTCGGGACGTGCAGGCTCGGGGTGCTCGTGGAGGGTGTGGACGAGTTTGCGCATGGAGATGTCGGAGAAGTAGCGGCGTTCGCCGTAGCCCCATTCCTCGTGCTGCTCTTGGAGGACGGCGCCGATCAGGCGGGTGACGCTGCCCTGGTCGGGGAAGATCTGGACGACGTCGGCGCGGCGCTTGATCTCCCGGTTGAGGCGTTCGATCGGGTTGTTCGACCAGACCTTCTGCCAGTGCTCGCGGGGCAACGGCGCGAACCCGGTCAGGTCCGCCTCGGCCGCCTCAAGCATCGTCGCGATCTCGGGGAACGAGCTGCGGAGGCTGTCGGTGACGGCCTTGTATTGCGCGATCACGGCCTCGGTCGTGGTCTGCGCGAAGATCGTCGAGATCAGCGCATTGACCGGCTTCGACCGCGCTGAGCCGAGCTTCTGGGTGACATTGCGGGCGAAGTGGACGCGGCATCTCTGCCACCCGCTCCCGGGCAGGATCGCCTTGACCGCAGCCTTCAGCCCGGCGTGCGCGTCGCTGGTGACGAGGGTCACGCCCAGCGGGTCGGCGTCGGTGGCGACTTTCAGGCCGCGGTCGCGGAGTCCGCGGAGAAACTCGGTCCAGAAGTCGGTGGTCTCCGCATCCCCGAGCGCCATCCCGAGGATCTCCCGCCGTCCCTCACCGGAGACGCCGGTGGCGACCACGAGGGCCTGGGACACGACCCGACCGCGGTGGCGGACATCAAGGTAGGTGGCGTCGAGGAACAGATATGGGAACCAGGTGTGATCGATCCGCCGCTGCAAGAACTCGTGCACCGACTCGTCGATCTCGGCACAGATCCGCGACACCGTCGACCGGGAGATGCCGGTGTCGTTGCCCAACGCTCGCACCAGCTGGTCCACCTTCCGGGTGGACACCCCGTCGATCCAGGCCTGGCAGATCACCGCGTAGAGCGCCTTGTCGACCCGGCGGCGCGGGTGCAACAGCGACGGGAAGAACGACCCCTCCCGCAGCTTCGGGATCTGCAGGTCGACCTCACCGGCCGGGGTCGCGAGAGTCTTCGGGCGGGTGCCGTTGCGGCGGGTCGTGCGCTCCGCGGTCCGCTCGTAACGGTCGGCGCCGATCTTCACCGTCGCTTCCGCGTCGACAAGATCTTGCAGGCCGGCCTGCAGCATCCGACGGAACACGTCCGAATGGGCCAGGTCAGGGTCAGCGAGGACTTCGCCGATCAGGGTCGAAAGGGCAGACTGGTACTGGGTCATCGTGGGATCTCTGCTTTGCTTCTTGCCGGAAACAATGGTCATCCCACGGTGGCCCTTCACCGTCTACGACGACGAGAACCCCGCGGGAATTGACACCACGCTATGGGACTCACCCTACGCCCGCTTCGCGGGTTCCGGTGATCGAGTAGCGCCGCAGGCGCGTATCGAGATCAGGCGCCGCGTTGTGCGGATGTTTCACGTGAAACGGTGTGGTCTCGGTACGCCCGCTTCGCGGGCTACTCGACCGCCAGAGATGCTGGTCTGTTCTCCCGGTGATCGAGTAGCGCCGGAGGCGCGTATCGAGATCAGGCGCCGGGTTGTGCGGATGTTTCACGTGAAACGGTGTGTGGTCTCGGTACGCCCGCTTCGCGGGCTACTCGACCGCCAGAGATGCTGGTCTGTTCTCCCGGTGATCGAGTAGCGCCGGAGGCGCGTATCGAGATCAACACCGGCTTCGCTCATCGGCTCCTCACCAGGCCCGCATCAGACCTGGGCTATCCCCAATCCCACGCTGACACCGATCCGCCGGTTGCATTTCCGGCATCCTGCCGTCATGCCGTTCATGTACATCCTCGAGTGCCGGGACCGATCTCTCTACGTCGGAAGCACCCTCGACCTCGAGCGACGGCTCGCCCAGCACGAGTTCGGCGAAGGATCGGAGTACACCAAGACCCGCCTGCCGGTGCGGCTGCTGTACTTCGAGGAGTTCGCCCGCGTGGACGATGCGTTTCGACGTGAGAAGCAGGTGCAGGGCTGGAGTCGGTCGAAGCGCCTGGCGCTCGTGAAGGGGCGGACCGAAAGGCTGCGGCCGCTGAGTCGCAAGCAGTGGGCACCTGTCGCCGACGAGGACGCCCCACCTCCGGCGATCGAGTAGGCCGCAGGCGCGTATCGAGCTCGGGAGATTGGGCTGTGGGTCTCGGTACGCCGGCTTTGCCGGCTACTCGACCGCCGGGTGGGGGTGCGCTGATGTTCCGGCGATCGAGTAGCGCCGGAGGCGCGTATCGAGATCACGCGCTCGGGAGGTTGGGCTGTGGGTCTCGGTACGCCGGCTTTGCCGGCTACTCGACCGCCGGGGTGAAGGGGGTGTGGTCTCGGACGCCCGCTTCGCGGGCTACTCGACCGCCGGGGTGAGGGGGTGTGGTCTCGGTACGCCGGCTTTGCGGGCTACTCGACCGCCGGGGTGAAGGGGGTTGGGTCTCGGTACGCCGGCTTTGCCGGCTACTCGACCGCAGGAGGGCGGGATGTTTCACGTGAAACGTCGTGGGCGGGCGCGGGGGTGGGGTCGCGTAAAGTGGACGAGGTTCGAACGGCGAGGAGAGAGTTTCACGTGGAACAGTCCGATGAGGCGGATGCCGCAGCATCCTTCTCTCTCGACGACACCCCCCTCGCCCGCGAACTCGCTGATCTCTCGGCGCGACGTCGCGCGCTGGAAGACGTCGACGTGCACCTGTCCGGTGAGACGCGCGTGCTCACGGTCTCGAACCAGAAAGGCGGCGTCGGCAAGACGACGACCGCGGTCAACGTCGCAGCAGCGCTCGCGTCGGTCGGCGCTCGCGTGCTGGTGATCGACCTGGATCCGCAGGGAAACGCGTCCACCGCCCTCGGAGTTCCGCACACCGCCGAGACCCCGAGCGTGTACGACGTGCTCATCGACGAGTTCCCCCTCGCGGACATCGTGCAGGTCAGTCCCGAGTCACCGAACCTGTTCTGCGCGCCCAGCACGATCCACCTCGCCGGCGCCGAGATCGAACTCGTCTCGCAGGTCGCGCGCGAGCATCGGCTCAAGACCGCCCTCGAGGACTACCTCGACGGCGATCATCGCCTCGACTTCGTGATCATCGACTGCCCTCCCTCCCTGGGTCTGCTGACCATCAACGCGTTCACCGCCGCGCACGAGGTGCTCATCCCGATCCAGTGCGAGTACTACGCCCTCGAGGGCCTGAGTCAGCTGCTCGGCACGGTCGGGATGATCCAGAAGCACCTCAACCCGAACCTGCACCTCTCGACGATCCTTCTGACCATGTACGACGGTCGCACCCGTCTGGCGCAGCAGGTCGCCGAGGAAGTGCGCACGCACTTCCCCGAGGCCGTGCTCGACACCGTCATCCCGCGATCGGTGCGCGTGTCGGAAGCGCCGAGCTTCGGACAGACGGTCATCGCCTACGATGGGCAGTCGGCCGGTGCCATCGCCTATCGCGAGGCGGCCGTGGAGATCATCCAGCGCGATCGCGCAACCGTGAACGAAGGGGGCGCCTGATGGCCAAGCGCACAGGGCTCGGGCGGGGCATCGGCGCCCTCATTCCCACGACCGAAGCGGTCGAGAACCGTCCTGCCGACGTCTTCTTCCCCCGGCCGGTCGAGCCCGAAGAGACCGACGTCGATCTCGTCGCGGTGCCGGGTGCGCACCTCGCGCACATCGACCCGCACAGCATCGTGCCCAACCCGCGCCAGCCGCGGACCCATTTCGACCCCGACGACCTCGCGGAACTCGTCCACTCCGTGCGCGAGTTCGGCGTGCTGCAGCCGGTGGTCGTGCGCAGCACGGGAGACGGCACCTACGAGCTCATCATGGGTGAGCGCCGCACGCGTGCCGCGCGAGAAGCAGGGCTCGACAGCATCCCCGCCGTCATCCGCGATACCGCGGACGAGCATCTGCTGCGCGACGCGCTGCTCGAGAACCTCCATCGCTCCGAGCTGAACCCGCTCGAAGAGGCGTCCGCCTACCAGCAGCTGCTCGAGGACTTCGGCATCACGCAGGAAGAACTCGCCGGCCGAATCGGTCGCAGC